>NZ_OZ245846.1:0-318214 GCF_965228935.1 Ulvibacterium sp.
ACCCTCGTTGCCCTTGGAATCCTACCGGAATTGGACGCATTTCCCTTTCCGGGCGGTGCTTTTTTTGATATAGGCATTCCGCTGAACAATGATGCAAAATGGATAAAAATCTATAGAAACGGCAATCTTCTACTATCGCATGTTATCCCTACTTCCGATTCTAGTTTGACCCTATGCCGGCATTGAATTTACCCCATTTCTTTTGTACCTACTTCACAATTAATACTAACCACGTCTTTTAAAAGGTAATATGTTTGAAGCAGAAGGAAGTTTTATAATTTATGACAAACAGGGGCCATTGAGCAGTATCATTAAGCAATCTTTAAAAAAAACCAACATCAGCGTATTTCGGTGTAAAAAAATTTCGAACATTGCCGACGCCATTAAATCGAAATCCGGAATAAAGTTCCCTTTTATACTTTTTGTCTATAATGAAGAATACGAATTGATCGATTGCCTTGCACTGGCCAAATTCAATATTCCTATAGTTTTTGCCCCTATCGATAAGAACAGTTACGAAAGCTTAAAGCGGGTGAAAGGAATTGAAGTAATGGACGTCTCGACCAGTAAAATTGAATATGTTTCCCAAATCGTGGACTTTTTAAAGTTGTAATTCGGATAATTAAAACTATATTTTTTCGTTAACTATGTAATTATTAGCCTAATATGATGTATTTTTAAGATGCAGTGCATCCCTATGAAAACCTTTTATGATGACCATTGTACTAATAGACGATGATATATCGGACATAGAATATTGTAAAAAGTCATTGTCCAAGAACTTTGACTGTTTTGATGAGCCCCAATGCTTTACCGATCCTCTGGAAGGTCTGGAATATTTAAACGAGCATCATCCGGATTTGCTCATTGTAGATGTTGAAATGCCAAACTTGACCGGTTTGGATTTATTGAAACATTTGAAGTCCCCGAACACTGAAGTAATCTTTAGTACGGCGCATGACAAGTTTGCGATAGAAGCCTATCGAAATTTTGCACTTGGGTTTTTACTTAAACCTTACAGTCAGGCCGAGTTTATCGCCGTAATTACCAAGGCTTTACAACGATTGGCCAGCGGTAAAAAAAAGAATATCAACAGCAAGTTACTGCTGGATATGCTGGCATTGGAAAACAAGAAAATTGCAATCCCGACTCTGGGATGCACCTATTTTGCCAATATTTCGGATATCGTAAGGCTGGAAAGTGTGGAGGGCTATGCCAAAATATATTTACAGGACGGAAATATTCATCTGAGTTCCTACGGCATCAAATTTTTTGAAAATTCCTTAACGGCACCTTTATTTTTTAGGGCCCATAAATCCCATTTGGTAAACATCCAGAAAATAAAGAAGTTCTTCCCGGACGGGACATTGATTCTTGATACCGGAGAGCGCATTCCCGTGGCAAGGAGGAGAAGAACAAGTTTGTTGGAACTTTTCGATAGCCAGGGCTTGGGAACAAAAGTGGCTTAATATGGAATTCTAATAGTTACCCGCGTTCCTGTCTTTACCCCATCCCCAATGTCTTTCAATATGACTTCATAGCCAAATTCCCTTTTCCTTATTTGGTTCAATAATTTTAATCGTTCACGCAATATTTGTGTGGCGTGGGACTGATGATCCCGATAGGGTTTGTTGTTCTTTTTCGTTTTCGAGATTCCCATCCCGTTGTCCTCAACAGTCAATACAAATTGTTTTGTGGTTGCGGATTTTTCAATCTTTATAATTATGCTTTTCTCCTTTTGATCGTCTACGAAACCATGTACAATGGAGTTCTCTACAATGGGCTGTAAAATCATGGAGGGAATAAAAGTACCCTCCATATCGATGTCCGGTCCACTTTGAATCGTCAAAACAATTTCATTTCCACTCTCCGTATTTGTTAACGCCACGTAGTTCTTTATATACTGTATTTCCTTGGAGAGAAGAATCTTATCATTTCTGGTCATATCCAGGGTAAGCCGCATAAGGCCGGAGAAAGTGGCTACATATTTCTCCAGTTCAAATAATTTGGCGTTTTTAACTTTTCTTCCTATCCTATTCAGCATGTTAAATAGAAAATGGGGGTTCATCTGGGTCCTCAGCGCCCTTCGTTCCAATTCCATCATTGCCAGGTGTAACCGGAATTTTTTACGCTCTCTTGAAGTGTAGCCTACCATTCCCAAAATCACTATCCCGAAAAGTATTAGTGCTGCGACCCTTTGAACCCAGGGTCGTTTGTAAAAGATTTGTGCCACATGGATATCATAGATCAGTTCATTTGAAGATTCCAATCCCGCAGGATTAAACCCTTTGATCCTCAAAGCGTAATCCCCGGGAGGTATGGACAATAGTTTTAAAGTGGTCTGGTTCCCTAAATCCACCCAGTCATCCATGAATCCATCCAGTTTGTAAGCATATTTGTTGGTCTCGGTATTATAACAGTCGTTTATGCTGTAGGTCACCGAAAACGAATTTTTGGAATAGGGCAAGCTAAAACTGTAGGAATCCCCGGTTATAACATCAAGCTCCACTTCCTCTTTCTCATCGGTATCATAGTATCCAAATTGGGTAGGAAATATCCGGATGTCCTTATTTTGGGCCGTATCGGCAATACTGTCAAACGCGATCAATCCGTTAACACCCCCAAAGAACAACTTGCCCGTGGAAGATCTGTAAGATGAAATTTGATTGAAATCATTGGAAGTCAACCCCTCTTCAACGTAAAATGCAGTAATCTTTTTTTGGTCTTTCCCATACCGATAAAGACCATTATGGGTACTGAACCACATATTTTTATGGGTGTCCTCTAAAATTCCCACAACGTTCAGATTGGTCAGGCCATCCGATCCGTCTATTACCGTTATTTTTTGCAAATCTTTATCAATTTGTACTGCCCCTTTATTGGTACCTAGCCAAATATTATCTTGCTCATCCGTGAAAATTGAATGGATCTTATTTGAAGGAAGAGACAATCCGCTTTTGGTCGAATCTTTATTTAAGTGAATTAGGGTATCGGAATTCAGATCTTGAATAAAGAGTCCCTGAGCATCGGTACCTATAAAAAGCCTTTCCTTGGTGCTATGGAGGTTCCAAATAAAAAGCTCCTCATTATTAACTACTTGCGGAATGGGCAATTCCCGGAATTCCTTTTGTTTGGTATTGAATTCATGAAGACCATAATGACTGGCCAACAGCAGGGTAGAATCTGAAGATTCTAGAATATCGTAGTAGTGCAAACTGGGCCGTCTCCTATGCGATTGAAAGACATGCATTTCTTCTACTGTATTCTTTACAAAATTTATTTTAAAAAGCCATTTACTCTCCCCAAGGCACCATGCGGTGGAATCACTGGTTCTCACAAAAGACTTCATGTAGCGCAACTTTAGAGAAGAAACATTATCTGAAGAGATAATTTCTTTTTCAAATGGGGTCTCGATATACGTACCATCCGAAGGAGTAAGTTTAAAAACCCCCTCATTGGTTGCAGTCAGTATCTCTTTAGTAGGAAGCTCCAAAAATCCCCTAACATCAATTTTTCGATTCTCACCATAATCAAGGAACCTATCAAAATAATTCTTACTGAACTTTATTTTGCTGATTCGGTCATCACTGGTCACATATATGATACCATTTTTATTGATAACAACATCATCTATCAAATTAGGAAATGGTATCCTATTCGTTACTTTAAGATGTAACCCCCTATTCATTTTTACCATTTTAAAGAACAGCAAGTCCTTACCTGGGTTATCAATACCAATAAAATCTGCATGGTTTTTTAATGTAGGGTAGTTATCTTTTGTAATAGGAATCATCTCTTGGATAGGCAGGCTAATGACTTGAACATTCAAATCCTTTATGAAATGGATTCCAAAAGCTTCTCCTTCATAGGTATATTGCGTCTCCAAGGATTTTGAAAGGATGTCACCGTTATCCGTAATCAAGAGGCCATCACCACCATTGTATTGCCATTCAGGATGATAATAGCCTGTATGCCTATAGTTCTGCGTTGCAGAAAGATCCTTTATCAAAACGGTCTTGTCCTTATCCTGGACAAACAATTTACGTCCTTGCCGCACCAGGAATTTACCGCAGCCGATCCTTCTTTCAAATTGCAGATGGCCCCTCAAAAAATATGCGGAAGCGTCATGCCTTGGTCCCATTCCCTGAACTTGATGTTTTGTTACCTTAAGGGAGGGGCTTACTTCTAAAAGTATATTGTCGTCACTGGCCCCGGCCGTGATCCACAAGGTTCCATCGCAATCCTCTATAAAGGAGTTTGCCTGAAGTTCCGACCCCTTCACAAGTAATTTAAATCCTAAGTGATTTGAACTAGCATCCAACCCTTTGTTGGACACAAAAATTCCCATAGTGGTGGATATCCATATCCTTTGCCCGCTATCAATAAAAAAAGCATAAATATATTTCGGCACGTTATCAGCATTTCCTCCCGTTAGGGCAGAAAGAACATTGTAGGTCCCAAAGTCCTTTACCAAACCGTTATAGGTAGAATACCATAGGAATCCATCCTCATCCACCTGCATTAAGTTCCTATACTTATGGGATTCCCCATTGGGATTGATTTCAACATCCCGAATGGTATAATCTTGTGCATTCAGCACATTGAAGATAAATAGGTACGCAAAGATGGAATATTTGATTGGACCGTTCATTTGGAGTGAACGGTTGAATGATGAAAAAGTAGAAAATCTTAAGATATTGACTTTGATCAAGGTAGAGTAAGAAAACATCAAATTATAATCATTATGATTATTAGCCTTTTAACTCCGATATAATTAAAACGAAATGGCCAACGACCATGAAATTGCATTCCCTGAATAACCAATGATTCTCGTAAATTTAAATACAAAAACTCATACAGGAGTAAAAACGACAAATTATCTGTTTGAATATAGAAAATTAGATTAAAACTAGTATCGTCTTAAAATAATGATGATTGCATTTCATTGCTGATTTTTTAGGATTTTAAGGGACTTTGACCCGAGTTAAGCCGTTTGTCAAAAGGCAGACCTGCCGCTACCCCAACTTATCGCATAAAAAAATCCCGGTAAAACCGGGATTTTCAATTCTGTTGGCCCACTAGGACTCGAACCTAGAACGACTGGACCAAAACCAGCTGTGTTGCCAATTACACCATGGGCCAATTCAAAAAAACATACCGAATCAAGTTCAGTATAAGAGCGTGCAAATTTAAGACAAAGTTTGGTTTGCACAAACATTTTTATGGACAATCCAGCAAATTTGAACCGGCCCAAACTGTTAATCCTTTATAAAAAATATACCCCTGTCTAGGTTAGATTTAGTAAATTCGCCGTTATTGTTGCACTGTATAAAAACGTATCCTGCCAAAAAACGGGATTCGTTTAGCCCGAGGTTTTGAAATTGAGTTTTGAGGCCAGGGTTTACCAAAACCACGGATTGCATGTTTGCAAAAAACTTCGAGAAATGGGACACCATCCTAGGATGGGTCGTTTTTTTTATAGCCTTTATCACCTACGCCATCACCGTTGAGCCCACCAGTAGTTTTTGGGATGCTGGTGAATACATTGCCACATCGGCCAAATTACAGGTGGGGCATCCGCCGGGGGCTCCCTTATTGCAAATGATAGGTGCATTCTTTGCCATGTTCGCCCTTAGCCCAGAGCAAGTGGCAAGAATGGTCAACTCCGTTTCGGGTGTTTCCAGTGCCTTTACCATTCTCTTCATGTTTTGGACCATAACCAATCTTACCCAGAAGCTAATCGGGAGAAATGGCCCGCTTACCAACAGCAAGGCCATAGCCATACTGGGAAGCGGATTGATCGGTTGTCTGGCCTTTACGTATTCCGATAGTTTTTGGTTCAATGCGGTGGAGACCGAAGTGTATGCGATGGCCAGTTTTATCATGGCACTTTTACTCTGGTTGGGGCTAAAATGGACCGATAACCTGGACAGTCCCCGGGGCAATAAATGGCTGGTATTGATTTCGTTCGTTGTCGGGCTTACCTTCGGCATCCAATTCATGGGCTTCCTGGCCATTCCTTCCATCGGCCTGCTTTATTATTTCAAAAAGTATAAGACTACCACGGTCAAGAATTTTTTGATCACCAATATCGTGGTCATAGCCATACTGATGCTGGTCTATAAGTTCTCACTGACCTATGTATTAAAACTGTTTGGGTGGAGCGAGGTCTTTTTCATCAATAGTATCGGACTGCCCTTTAATTCGGGCACTATAATCATGGGACTTGTTTTTGCGGCAGCCTTCTACTTTGGCCTCAACTATACCCGAAAGAACAATTTTAGGATCGCGAATACCATAGTTCTTTGCCTAATGTTCCTGTTTCTAGGCTTTTCTTCCTGGCTTATGTTGCCCATTAGGGCCAATGCCAATGTAGTTATTAACGAGAACAACCCTGCAGATGCTAGGGCTTTATTGGCATACTACAATAGGGAACAATATCCCGGGGTGGACAGTCCCGTATACGGCACTTATTATTCCGATATTTTTGCCCCTCCAGGTGAGGACAAGGATGAAGCCCCAAAGTATGAGAAGGATGAAAAGTTGGGCAAATACGTTATCGTAAACTATTACAAGGATGCGTTACAAGGCCCCAATCCAGACCATGTGGGTATCCTGCCTAGGTTGTGGAGCGGTCAGCATGCGGAAAATTATATGCGCTATTTTGGGCCGTTGGACTTTAAGATGACCCAATCCAATGATGAACTTCGCAGGGCTGTAAACCAAGTGAAGGATGGGTATGCCAATGGCGAAATAGATGCGGAACAGTATATAAGCTTCCTGAAGCGATTTAGCGAATACATAGAGGTACAGCCACCAACACTCTGGCAGAATATCAAATACATGTTGGAGTTTCAATTCGGTTATATGTATTGGCGCTATTTCATGTGGAACTTCACCGGAAAAACAAACGATGTTCAGGGTAGATACGATGAAAATGGCCGTTGGCTTTCCGGGATTCCCATTGTGGACAGCTGGTTTTTGGGAAGCCAGGACAACTTGCCCAGTGAAGTCTTGGAGAATAAGGGACGAAACACGTATTTCTTCCTGCCCTTGATATTGGGAATCATCGGTATCCTCTTCCAAATCTCAAAGAACCCCAAACAGTTTTGGGTGCTCTTCATCTTCTTTATGTTTACGGGCATTGCCATTCAGTTTTATACCAATCCCTATATCTTTCAACCTAGGGAGCGGGATTATTCCCTGGTAGGTTCTTTTTACATTTTTGCGCTTTGGATCGGATTGGGCGTGTATGGCCTATTCGATGAATTCAAGAAGTGGTTGACCCCCAAGATTTTGGCTCCACTCGTTGTAGTGGTATGCCTTCTAGCTGTGCCCACGGTAATGGCCGTACAAAATTGGGACGACCATGACCGGTCCAATCGCTATACCGCATGGTCATCCGCCCGGGCCTATCTGGATTCCTGCCAAAAAGATGCCGGGGCCATATTGTTCACCATTGGGGACAATGATACCTTTCCCCTGTGGTATGCCCAGGAAATAGAAGGTTTTAGAACAGATGTTAGAATTGTATGTACCAGCCTGTTCGAAACGGATTGGTATGTGGACCAAATGAAACGCAAGGCCTATGATAGCGAGCCCATACCTTCCCAAATAGCACATGATAAATACCGCTGGGGCTCTCGGGATGTGCTCTACTATCAAGGGCTCACGGATAGCAGATGGAACGTAAAGGACTTTATCGACTGGCTGGATAGCGATAAACCACAGACCAAGCTAAAGCATATCCTGCAAAAGCAAGGTGCCGATATAGAGCAGTACTCCGAGAACTTTTTAAATACGGTCTATTATCCTACTAATAAAATCCGAATTCCGGTAAACAAAAAAAATGCGTTGGAAAGTGGGTTGGTAAAGGCAAAGGATTCCGCATTAATGGTTGATTACATTGATATAGACCTGCCACAGAGCGCCATTACCAAAAAGAGCATGATGATGTTGGATATTATGGCCAACAACGATTGGAAAAGACCCATATACTTCTCCGGTGGAAGTTTTGACGATGCCGAATTCATTTGGATGAAGGATTATCTACAATTGGACGGCCTGGCCTATAAACTGGTACCCATTAAAACCGAACGTAGAAATTCCTTTGAGATGGGACGCATAGATACCGAACTTATGTACGACGTGGTAACCCATTGGGAATGGGGCAATTCTGGCAGTTCGGATATTTATCATGATACACAGACCAGGATTCAAGGACTTACGTTTAGGAGCAACTTAGCACGATTAATGGAGGAACTCATCAATGAGGAAAAAATTGATAAGGCCAAGGATATCATTGAAATAGCAATGACCAATCTGCCCGTGGACTATTTCGGGTATTATACGTTTGTAGAGCCCTTTGTGGATGGTTACTTCAGGGTTGGCGAAACTACCAAGGCACGGGAACTCTTTGATAAATTGAAAACAAAGTATCAGGAACGTTTGGAGTACTATGCCGGGGTACCCTTGGATGAACAATATGACCATATTGATGACATCATAGCCGACATGGAAGGGTATCGGAGAAATATTGATATCCTTATCTCCAACAACGATAGGGAATTAGCGGAAAAGGAAACGTTGATATTCAACGAGTATATCGATAAGTTTGCGCATTTTTACAGGGACGATATGCTGGATGAAGGGGCGGAAGCCGAAAGTGATCCCGATCTTAGGGATACCATGCCCCTATCGGATAGTACTTCCATTGATAGTTTAGAATCCCAAAGTGAATAAAATACAACTTCCCTTGCGGAAGAAAGGTAGCTGACTTTCGTTTTAGGTAAAGTAAAGTGATTATCTTATCCGGTTTGGTTTGGATGTAGCCTGAGTTTTGAAGATGTCTTAGGATAAAAACAAAAGGTTAATCTGTTATTGCTCCCTTTATCGACCTACTTAAACATACTCGTTAAGTATCCCAATGAGCGTATTGGCATCCTGTTCCCCGCTTTGCCGCCAGACCATTTCGCCCTTTTTATAAATCATCAAAGTCGGTAATCCCTTAACACGCAAAGCCTGGGAAAGCTCTTTATTTTTATCCACATCTATCTTTATTACCTTTCCCTTATCGCCCAAGGCGGCGGCCACATCCCTAAGAACAGGATGCATGGCAGTGGATTGTTCGTTCCACTCGGCATAAAAATCCAAAAGAACCGGAACGCTTACGTCTATGAGTTCGCCAAATTTAGACATATGTAAATCATTGGGTTATGCGCCAAAAGTAGTAAAATTTGTTAAAAAACACTTGGAAACCCTGTCTTTATAGTCGGAAACGAAGGTTAAAATCATGTTAAGATTTTCTTTTTAAGAGTGATTACGGAAATCTCCGGCCAAATCCCTACACGGCCCGGGTATCCTATAAACCCGAATCCCCGGTTCACGTTAATGAATTGATCCATTTCCTTATAGATTCCGGCCCAATATTTATAGCGCCATTTTACCGGACTCCATTTAACCCATCCCGGTATTTCCACACCAAACTGCATTCCATGGGTATGGCCGCTGAGTGTTAGGTGATAATGATATTTGTGGGGTATTACTACGTCTTCCCAATGCGACGGGTCGTGGCTCAGCAAGATCTTAAAATCGTCCTCTGATATCATTTGAATTGCCTTATCCAGGTCGCCCGCTTTTTTAAATCCGCCCCGGCCCCAATTCTCCACGCCTATGAGTGCAATTTTGTCTTCACCTTTTTGCAGGTATGTACTTTCATTGAGCAGAAGATCAAAACCGATATCCTTTTGCAATCGTTTAAGCTCTTCCAGATTCTCCCTCTTCAACTCTGCAGTAGGCCAAGGGACATAATCCCCATAATCATGATTTCCCAAAATGGAATATTTTCCGTCCTTCGCCTCAAGTTGTGCAAAAACATCCTTCCATGGATACATTTCCTCAGCCTTGTTGTTCACCATATCCCCGGTAAAAAAAATAACATCGCTACGCTGTTGATTAACCAGATCCACGGCATATTGCACCATATCCCTATTATCAAAACTACCGCTATGGATATCGGATAGTTGTGTAATCTGGTAACCATCAAAGGCATCCGGCAAATCCTCGAATTCCAAGTTGTACTTCAACACTTGATAATTGTACTTTCCGCGATACATGCCGTATAGCAATGCACCAAAGGGTACGGCGGCAATGCCCAGGGCAATCAGGCTTAGAAACCGCCTTCTTTCGGGCAGGCTGAATTCTTTTGAGCTCCCAAAAAATTTATGATAGGTGCCGGCCAACAGCCGGAAGATATCCTCGGAAAACAGGAAAATAATCGTAATGAACTGAAACGTAAGTACGGTAATCAAAAAACCGAAGGCATAGCTTTTTGGACGGCTCAACACGCGACCTTCTGTCTCTCCCCAGGTAAACTGATATACAAAATTACCAAGCACCAATATGGAGATAATCATGAAAAGATAGTACACCCAAGGAAAACGGGTAACCGTTTTTAGGGCCTGTAGGGTATACAAACCAAGAACAATATAAATAGCAATAAAAATAATCCAACGTAGCATCAATTCTTTTTTTGCAAAGATATTGCTTACCGCATTCTTGAAGTTATGAAACCGGATTTATTTGACTTCTTTCATCATAAGACGAACAATATCCCGATCCGTTACAACTACCCAAGTTCTTTTCAATTGTAGACTTGAACGCACAACAATACGGCGTGCCCTTCTTTTGTAACTCCATGGATAGCAATCACCAAAGGGGTAAACAAAAACATCCGGCCCCAAAAGGGCCGGATGTCAAGTAAAGTACGTCTTTATACAATGAAAACGAAATGGGAATCTACCCCTTAAGATCTCAGAATCCGTTCATAATCCTCTACACTACCGTTATCCAGGCAACACTCAATAATGCGTCTACCTACTGGATCCAAGGTATCTTCCTGAAATTGTGCCAACGTCTTAATAAAAAACTCATACAGGATTTTGGCACCACGATCATAGGCCTTCTTTCCAACTTCTTCCTGATATTCCACTTTCAAGAGCCACTTTGGTATTTGCCGTCCCTCTACCTTCATGGTATTCATGGCATAACCCAACAAACTGCAACGGGAAGCACTCAACCGATCCGCTGAAAAGTTGGCATTGCCCCTTCGTGCGAGATATTCACGACTGATCCATTGCGGCATAAAGCTTGTTTTCCAAGCCCCAATGTGCTGGTTTGGTGTAAGTATGTACTTTACACCTGGCGTATGTTGAATTTGTTCGAGCAAAAGATTGGCCTGTTTCACTTTTTTACCCGTGGCGAATGGCCAGTAACTGCCCACACCTTCACTGCTTATACCTTTGGTCTGGATAATGCTAGGATTTGCATGGCCCCTGGGAGCAACCAGACGCCACAGCCATGCCAGTGCCGGAGGTAAAATGTGCATAATACCCACAATTCCGTAATTGGGATTTTCCCGGGTACAAGGCGGGGTTCGCAAACCAATACTTCGGATATCGACCCTTACTGGATCGGAGTATACCCCGGGAACCGATTCACGTGGCAAAATTACCCTGGGATTAGGGCAAGGCACCCCGGGCTCATCCTGAATATGATCCCAAATCATGGCACGGCCTCCTGGTACTGCTTCAACATTCAAAAACAATAATGGTCTATCCGGTTGGGCGGTAATCTTTTCAAGCATCATATCCGTACCATAGTGATCAATGTGGTCCACACGCACAAACCAACCTTCTTCAGCATCCTCAAGCCAAAGTTTTTTGGCATCCTTTTGAAGGTTGGGATGACACAATGCCATATCATCGGTAACAGGCTGTAACTCGCACGTTCTTGGAAGTTCCAATGTACGCTTTTCATTGGTCAGGATGTTTTGACCTAATAAAAGGCTACCGTCGGGCTGTCGGTGAGGCATCTGCAGCATTTCACTTTTACCACCACCACTGGCTCCTTCGTGCATCACGGTTACCACATTGTCATAAGGGGTAATAACACGTACGGTGGAACAGTGGGCAGTAACCCAGCCTTCGTCCTCCCCTTTTCCTATCAACATACCATATACTCCTTTCTTTGCACTGGGTCCGGGATAAAGATTGTATGAGAACATTTCGTATTTACCGGGTATTCTGTTGTGTACTACTACCTGTTTTCCTTCAAAATGCGTATGGCGGAAAGGAGGGGCGGTATATATTACGGCCTCTGGAGCAAAATCCTCCGGCAAATCAACTGGATCTATAATGCCTTGTAACAAGGCCAATCCTAATCCAAAAAATCCTGTATTGGCAGGTATAACGGCCACGGCATTGTACCCCATTCCCGGTTGGCCCGCATGGAAATAGAACATGCCCAAATGTTGTGTTTTTAACCATTCGAAAGTTTCCTTTCTTAACGAGTCAAAAGCATAACCGAACCGTCCTTCAAAAGTAGGCTTATCGGTGGGTAAATCATCGGCGATTACCATACAATTTGGATCACGCCGACGCATATATACTTCGGTATAATTGGCCGCTATACCATTTTTGGTACGGGCCACTTCGGCCTCAAGATAACTGCGTCCATCGGGCAAATCATAGCGCACTTCATGATAGTTGTTGTCTTTACCACCCACGGCAAGATCAACCAATTCCAGTTCATTCCGTGCGACGGTGACACTTGGTGCCGTATCCAACAATTCTTGTAGCTCGGTAATATTCCCAATAGGGAGTTTTTTTAAGGTCATTTCCATTTCTGTCATATTACTTAGGTTTAATGTATTTTCAAATTTAGGGCTTACGATTCACATAAAACTATGACTATTATCATTTCTTGTAAAACTATTGATTTTAAGCCGTTATACATTCTATTCTAATAGTAAAGCTATTAATCTAATTGTAAAAAATGGATGGAAGATCAAGCTTTGATCGTAATCTTTGACGGGTTACCTTTCTCTATTTGGCCCTTTCCATAACTAGACGAACGGTCTCTAAATCTGTTATAGTCTGGATATCATCGCTAAGGTTTGAAGCAGCGGACATAGGAATCCGGGGAGATGTCGGCAGTGTCTTTACGGAAGTAGACCCGGAGAGATGAATCGCCTTAAACCCGTTATCCTTAAATGTATGTACATTGGATGGTGTTATCCCTCCCCCAGGCATTATGCTGGCGGAAGTTTCCCTTTCCTGCAATTGTTTCAACAAATCCATCCCCTCTATGGCCGACCGTTGCTGTCCTGATGTCAGTATAGTATTTGCGCCCATAGCATCCAATTTTTCCAAGGTGGATAGGGGATCTGCGACCCAGTCGAATGCGCGGTGGAAAGTAAAATGGAGCCCATTTGCAGCTTCGATCAAGGAACAGGTGCGTTCCACATCCAAGGTAAGATCCTCATGCAGCACCCCGGCAACGATTCCTTCAAAGCCTAAATCCTTGCAAAGGGCTATATCTTTTTTCATAATCTCAAATTCCAGGTCAGAATAGGTGAAATCGCCACTTCTGGGCCTAATAAGAACGTGTATGGGAATGGAGATATGTGCCTTCACACTTTTCAATAACCCATAAGAAGGGGTAACACCACCTACTGCCAATTCCGAGCAAAGCTCTATCCTGTCCGCCCCGCCTTTTTCCGCGTTCCATGCCGATTGCAAGGAATTTGCACAAATTTCCACCAACATATTTATGTATATTTAGGGCCGTAATTTACCAATAAAACATGCAACGAAGAACCTTCCTTAAAAATTCGGCTGCCGGTACGGCCGGACTCGTTTCCTCTTCTGTTTTGGCTTCCTGCGGTGAGGCGAACAAATCATCGAAATCAGTGCCCCAAGAGATAGTAAACGTACGCCCCATTGTTATTTGTACTTGGGATTTCCATAATGCCTCGGCCAAAGCCTGGGAAGTCCTAAAAGACGGAGGCAGTTCCTTGGATGCTGTGGAAATGGGAGTTATGGTGGAAGAGGCCGATATTGAAAACCAGACCGTAGGGGTGGGTGGACGCCCCGATAGGGATGGAAAGGTAACCCTGGATGCCTGTATCATGGACAAGGATGGTAACTGTGGGGCCGTGTTGTGCATGCAAAACATAGCCCATCCCATATCCGTGGCCCGTAAGGTTATGGAGGAAACACCTCATGTTATGCTTGCGGGAAAAGGTGCGGAGCAATTCGCGTTGGAACAGGGTTTTGAGAAGACCGACCTCCTTACGGAAAAATCAAAACAGGAGTGGATGGAATGGAAAAAAACCTCCAAATACCAACCCATAATCAATATAGAAAACCATGATACCATAGGGATGCTGGCCATCGATCAAAATGGAGATATTGCCGGTGCCTGTACTACTAGTGGTATGGCCTATAAACTGGCAGGACGTGTCGGGGATTCCCCTATCATTGGGGCCGGACTTTTTGTGGACAATGAAATAGGCGGGGCAACGGCAACCGGTGTGGGTGAAGAGGTAGTACGTACTGTAGGCAGTTTTCTAATCGTGGAACTCATGCGGCAAGGTAAGTCCCCACAAGAGGCCTGCGAGGAAGGCGTAAAACGTATTATTGAAAAAAACAGGGATGAACTCGATTTTCAGATCGGATTTATAGCCATCAACAAAAAAGGGGAAACCGGCGGCTATTGTATTCAACCCGGTTTTACCTACAGAACGTTTTCAAAGGCGGGACATGTGAATAACCCTTCCGATTCATACATCACTTCCTAATACCTTTAAGCGGAAATAATATGTATAGTCTTAATACTTTAAAGAACACCTGACATGGCAGAACAAAAACGACTCTTTTTATTGGATGCCTACGCGCTTATTTTTCGAGGCTATTACGCTTTGATCAAAAATCCCCGGATCAACTCCAAAGGCATGGATACTTCTGCCATTATGGGGTTTATGAATTCTCTTTTTGATGTCATTAAAAGGGAGAAACCCGATCATTTGGCCGTATGCTTCGATAAGGATGGAAGTGCGGAGCGCACGGAAATGTTCGCCGACTACAAGGCCAATCGGGACGAGACTCCCGATGCCATAAGGATTGCCGTACCCTATATTCAGGATATTTTGAAGGCCATGCACATTCCCGTGGTGGAACTTTCCGGACTTGAGGCGGATGATATCATAGGCACCTTGGCCAAACAGGCCGAGAAAGAGGATTATAAAGTCTTTATGGTGACACCGGATAAGGATTTTGGACAATTGGTCTCGGAAAATATTTTTATGTATCGCCCGGCCAGAATGGGAAATGGTATTGAAATATGGGGAATCCCAGAGGTACAAAAACGGTTCGGGGTAAAACGGCCCGATCAGGTCATCGACTATCTGGGCATGATGGGCGATGCCAGTGACAATATTCCCGGCCTACCGGGTGTTGGTGATAAGACCGCCAAGAGATTTATTGAGGAATTTGATTCCATGGAAGGCCTACTGGCCAATACCGATAAATTAAAGGGCAAGATGAAGGAAAAGGTTGAAGCGAATGCCGAACTGGGCATTCTCTCTAAAAAGCTGGCGACCATATGTGTTACTTGTGACGTTCAATTTGATGCCAAGGATTACCAACTTTCCGTCCCTGACAGTGAAAAGGTGCAGGAGATTTTTGAGGAATTGGAATTCCGAAGGTTAAAAGATCAGTTTATAAAAATCTTTTCCGGTGAAATAGAGGAAACGCAGACTCAGGTAAGCAGCACGGAAACCGCAAAAAAACAAGCACAGCCTGCCGGTAGTGGCCAATTTTCCCTTTTTGGGAATGATGGGGCCAGCCCGGCCGCGACCATTAAGGAAGTTTCTAGCCGAAAAACCGTAAAGGACGTTCCCCATGTCTACCAAAGCATTGCTCCTGGTATAGCCATGAAATTGTTTTTACAGAACCTGATGAAGCAGGATGCCGTATGTTTCGATACTGAAACCACTGGTATCAATTCATTGACTGCAGAACTTGTGGGCATAGCCTTCTCGTGGGAACCCGGAAAAGGATTCTATATTCCTTTCCCGGAGGACAGGGACAAAGCCCAGGAAATTATAGAACAATTGCGGCCCTTTTTTGAATCGGAAGCCATAGAAAAGATTGGACAAAACCTAAAGTATGACATCAAGGTTTTGGACAAGTATAATGTAAAGGTGAAAGGAAAATTTTTCGATACCATGTTGGCCCATTACCTTATCAATCCGGATATGCGCCACAATATGGATGTCCTTTCGGAAACCTACCTCAACTACACCCCCGTTTCCATTACCGAACTCATCGGCAAAAAAGGGAAAAACCAATTGAGCATGCGCGATGTTCCCTTGGAGCAACAGACCGAATATGCCGTAGAGGATGCGGATATCACTTTTCAATTGGCGCAACATTTTAGGCCCGAATTGGCGGAAGCCAAGACCGAAGACTTGTTCAATACCATTGAGGTTCCGTTGCTTCGCGTATTGGCGGATATGGAATTGGAAGGCATCAATCTGGATGAGGAATTCCTACAATCCCTTTCCGAGGAACTCAACAACGACATTGCAACCTTGGAAAATAAAATCTACGAGGCTTCAGGGGAACAATTCAATATTGCTTCCCCAAAACAATTGGGGGAAATCCTTTTTGACAAAATGAAGCTGGTGGACAAACCTAAAAAGACCAAGACCGGGCAATATTCCACCTCGGAGGACGTGCTTTCCTATTTGGCCAAGGACCACCAAATCATTCAGGATGTATTGGATTACCGTGGACTTTCCAAATTAAAGAGTACGTATGTAGATGCACTTCCGGAACAGGTGGAGCCCTCTACGGGAAGGGTACATACCGATTACATGCAGACTGTTGCCGCCACCGGTAGGTTAAGCAGTAATAATCCCAACCTACAGAACATTCCCATTCGGACGGAAAGGGGCCGGGAGGTTCGGAAAGCTTTTGTGCCACGGGATGAAAATTACACCTTATTGGCCGCTGATTATTCCCAAATAGAACTTCGCATAATCGCTGCCCTGAGTGAGGAAACTACCATGATAGAGGCCTTTAAAAATGGGGAGGATATCCATGCCTCCACGGCATCAAAAGTTTTCAATGTCCCCATCGAGGAAGTAACGCGGGAACAGCGCGGCAATGCCAAAACCGTAAACTTTGGGATTATTTATGGGGTTTCGGCCTTCGGATTAAGCAACCAAACAGATCTTAATCGTACCGAGGCCAAGGAACTCATCGACACCTATTACAAGACCTACCCAAAACTACGAAACTACATAAGCGACCAAATTGATTTCGCCCGGGAACACGGGTATGTACAGACCGTTTTGGGCAGAAGACGTTATCTAAAGGATATTAATGGCAGCAATCAAGTAGTACGTGGGGCCGCAGAACGGAATGCCGTAAATGCCCCTATCCAGGGTAGTGCCGCGGACATCATTAAAATTGCCATGATCAACATCCACCAAAAACTTACCGAGGGCAATTACAAGACCAAAATGCTGCTACAGGTACATGACGAACTGGTGTTTGATGCGTACAAACCGGAATTGGAAACATTGAGACCGATTATCCAATCCGAAATGGAAAATGCTTATGAACTTGCCGTTCCCTTGGATGTTGAGCTCGGGGAAGGAACCAATTGGCTGGAGGCACATTAGCGATCTGGTCAAAATGTTAACATGAGTTAATTATTCTTTTTTGACCATTAAAAACAGGGTTTTACAACAATGTTTTGTTCAGCAAAATAGGTTGGGATAGTTTTGCTCCCGTATGTTAAGGATACCTCGGCTATGAAAAAACTCGTCCTTATACTTGGTCTGTTTTTCCTTACGGTGTCGGGTCGTTCCCAGGAAGGGAGCCCCGAACAAACTGCCGCGCAAAACAAAATAAAATTGTTTCCCAATCCGGCAACGAATGTTATTAATGTTTTGGGTCTTGAAAATAGTGCTCGAGCGGACATTTTGATTTCGGATGTTTACGGAAATCCGGCTCTGCGGCACCAGTGGAGAATTAAGAACAATGCATTGAGCATACCCGTTGCACATCTTGAAAAAGGGGTTTATCTGATTATTATAAATTCGTTGGAACAAAAAGTCCGTACGAAGTTCTACAAACAGTAACGCACACCACCTGAAGGATCTAATCGAAAACAAAGTTATAGGTAACGGCGAACAAAGGACTATTAAGTACGGCAAGCTCATAGGTACCCAAAGGGCTTCCTAAGAATATGTCCGCATCCACGCCGTCCTGCCGTTGCGCATAATACAGGTTCAAAGGATTCCTCCTACTGTATACGTTGTAAATGGTAAACGTCCAGTCCCCTACCCATCTTCTATTGGGGTTTCTCCCATATTTCACCTTCCAGGAGAAATCCAAACGATGATAGGGCCGTAAGCGCGCATTGTTCCTTTCCAAAAAAATGGGAACGTTAATATCCTCCAAGGCAAAAACACTATTGGCCACGGTATAGGGTCTTCCGCTTTGGGCCGTAAAATTAAAGCTCCATGTATTGTACTTGTCCCCTTCAAAATTAATCGTACCATTAAAGACATGAGGACGGTCAAAATCTGAGGGAAACTGCTGGTTATTATTCACCCGGTCCGCCAATCTCTCATTAAAGGAACGTAAAAAGCTACGGGACCAGGTGTAATTGAACCAGCCATTGAACTTTCCTTTGGGTTTCCTAAAACTAAGTTCAACCCCATAGGCCTCCCCTTCCGCTTGTACGACATCCCTTTCCAAAAACTCTTCCAGGAAAAAATCGGCACCGGGTTTATAGGTTAGATTATTCCTTGATTTTCTATAATAACCTTCGAGCCCTATTTCGATGCCACTTTCCTCCAGGTTCTTATAAAAACCAAGGCCGTAACTATCGCTTTGTTGTGGTTCAATATTCGGATCAGCGGTTTTCCAACGGGAAGTAGGCAAAGGGGTGGTTGTATTGTAAATATTTTGAAGATATTGGTTCAACCTGGCATAACTGGCCTTGAGCGACATTGTTTCACCAAGTCTATAATTAATTCCCAGTCTGGGATCCAAGCCATTATAGGTCTTTACACCCGCGCCTTTCTCAAAAAACTGAGTGTTCAACAAAGCACCCGAGTCCTCATCAAAAGTGGCTTGGGTATAGGGCCCTACGAACACAAAATGGTTAAAGCGAAGCCCTGCGGAAATGGTCAAATCCTCGGTTGCGTTCCAATTGACGTTGCCAAATCCGGCAAACTCATAACTGGTTTCTGATTCCAAGGTAACGGGATTGATACTATTTCCTGTTCCTGGATCCAAATTTCCGGGTTCAATGTTATATCTATTGGCTTGTATACCTCCGTAATACTCCAGCTTGTCGTTCACCCTCTTGGAATATTCCGAAATAAAACTCAGATAATTGATCTTGGATTCAAACTCGATTTCGTTGTCACTATCCCTTTCCGGAAAAATGGTCTTCGGTGTATAGTCGCTTATAACAAAAATGTTCCGGAGATTGGACTCGTCCCCAAAGGTGTGTATCCAATTGAGCGTCCCGTTCAACGTCTTGAAATCATATTGATTGCTACTCGCGTTAATATTCTCTATTTGCGTAATCAAATCCAGTTGATAAAAGTCCTTGCTATAAAATCCTGTAAAGGATATTTGATCGTTTTCCGTTGGCAAGTACAACAACTTCATGGTGCCATCATAAAAATTGGCCTTGGTATCTTCCAATCGTTCCGAAAATAGGGGTAACAAAAAATCGGTAAACCCGGCCCGGCCCCCAATGTTGAGCAGCAACTTATCCTTAATAATGGGGGTTTCCAATGATAATCGACTCGATACAATGCCTACACCACCATTCAATTTAAACTTCTCCGTATAGGGATTTTTCACCTTTATATCCAGTACCGAGGTAGACCTGCCCCCGTAGCGGGCCGGAATATTAGCCCTGTACAAATCCACGGAAGAAATGGCATCCGGAGTAAAAACGGAAAAAAGCCCGAATAAATGGGTCGGGTTAAAAACCGGGGCATAATCATACAGTACCAGATTCTGATCCAAAGATCCTCCCCGAACGGATATGCCATTACTTATCTCCCCGGCATTGTTGACTCCGGCCAAAAGTGTCATGCCCCGCAAAACATCGAACTCACCGACAGCGGCCGGAATTTTTTTCAGTTCTTGGGAAGTCAATTTCAAAGCCCCCATTTGAGGGGTTTCGATATTCTCCAAGACCCGCTTGGCCCTTACCACTACTTCCGAAAGTTGCTCCTCCTCTTCGTACAGTTGTACTTGGATGATCTGACTTTGATCAAGTATAACGGTTTGAACATCATCCTTAAAGCCGATAAAGGAAATCGTAACTTCATAGGTGTTTCCCGGAAGAGTTATGGAAAACCTTCCCGAGCTATTGGTTACCCCCCCGCAGTTACAAGGCCTTATCGAGATTTGGGCATTGTCCATAGGCAGTCCCGTCGCCTGGGCCAATACTTCAAAAGACATAGCATATTCCTGTGATCTTACAAATGAGGCCAGGCCTATGGAAAAAAAGAATGTCAATAAGAACCGTAGTTTTGTGGACATAATTGGATTTGGTTTGGTATTATTGGTCAATCCAAGCTTCTGGACGTATGGCTGTTCTAAATCTGGTTTCGCTACAGGGTGTCGAAACGGTTGCCGGCGGAGGCAAGGGAGAGCCAAAGGTGGGCTCCAATATTAAGGGTTCCCTTCCTTCCAGGGCTTCTTCGCTTATGAAAGTCCTGTCCACAAAAATAGACGCCACCGAGGTTGCCGCTGCCGTAAATCTGCCAAAGACAAATTCTTCGCTATCCTCTGGATTGAACATATTTCCGACCAAACCGGCCGGTGGCGGAGCATTAAGCCCACTGTTATTATCGACCAAATCCTTGAGTACCTTATAATACTCATGTGCCGAGGGTGAAATGGCAAACTGCTGTACCTCAATGACCATATCTTCCTTCGTGTACAGGAGGGCATTGCCAATGGAAAAATCGGTAATGGTCTTACCATTGGAAAACTCATCCTCAAAAATCGGAATACTCTCCGGAAAACGGATGCGCCAACATTGGCTTTCACAAGGGTAGTCATAATAAGGTTGAAGACCGCCTATTCCCCTGGGAAGTGGTTGGCAATCACCTTCACGCAAAAAAGATTCCCTACATTTTTCACAAATCTCCAGATTTTCATAACTGCGATAGCTCCAGTAATAATAATCGCCGACTTCCGGAGGATCGGTAAAAGACACTAAAATTTCATGGCCCGGAACGAATCTTCCACCGAAAATCTCCCTGAACTCCAGTTCGGGATCATATTGTACCCTTAACTCGGATAGCGGTACGGGATCTAATACCGTTTCTATTTCCGAGGTAAATAGCTTACCGTCGGGCATACGTATATTCAGTTTCCAGCGCTCTCCGGGAGTTACGGCAAAATCTTCCGGAGGCACATAGGCTTCCTCGATTTCAACAAGTGGAACAATGTCACCATTATCCACATTCTCCAGATTGGCCGAAGCCCCTTCCACAAAGTTAACGACATATACCCCAAATTCGATAGCCGATATGGTTATGGAAACGAAGGAGACACCGGGTTCCGTAGAAGCAAAACCCTCAACAAAAATAAGTCCTTCGCGAAATTCAAAATCAGGTTCTACAGGGTCAATACAACCCATGGTAGTTACAAGAGCCAAAGCGGTAAAAAAATGTATCCTAAATCCTTTTCGCATTGTCTCCTTCATGAATTTCATGTTTCGGAATATACGCCAAAAAAAGCTAACGTTCAATAGCAAAAGTCAGTTTTACCTTAAAAAAAGTTGAGGGAAAAAAATGCTTTAGACTTAAAAATAAGTTTGAAGGATTTACTGTTCCATCCATCCGTTTGGAGGTATTGCAGTTCTAAACCTGGTTTCCGAACATGGGGCGAAATTAATCAGTGGCAATGGTACGGGATCAAACATATCTTCCAATATAATTGGATCTCTTGGTTCCAAAGCTTCCTCCGCAATACGGCTACGTTCTATGAATGCCGAGGCTATGGAAGTCGAGGCTGCCGTGAAACGGCCAAAAACAAAATCCTCGGAATCGTCCGGGTTTGTGATATTGCCGACCAAGGGTGCAGGTGGTGGGGCATTCAGCCCGGCATTGTCATCTACAATATCCTTCAGTACTTTATAATAATCGTATGCTGCGGCATTTATGGAAAATTGCTGTACTTCCACTACCATATCCTCATAAGTATACAAGGGTAGATTACCTATAGCAAGTTTTGATACGGATCTCCCATTGGAAAATTCATCGCTAAAGACGGAAATGCCCTCAGTATATCGTATGCGCCAACAATCGGTCTCACAGATGTATAGATAAAAGGGAGGTAGGCCACCCCTACTTTCGGGTACAACACATTGCCCATTTCTAAAATATCCTTCAAAACACTTTTCACAGAAATCCAAATTTTCAAAAGTTCGATAGGTCCAGTAATAATAGTTCTCCAAATCGGACGGATCTTCAAAGCTTACAAGGGCCCGGTGTCCCGGGATAAATTGCCCCCCTCTGATTTCCCGAAACTCAAGTTCCGGGTCATACTCTATTTCCAAGTTTGAAATAGGAACCGTTGGCAACACTTTTTCCTCGGTTGAAACGTAATGTGTACCATCTGCAAGAACGATATCCAACTTCCACGCTTCCCCTTCCCTGACCGCAAAACCTGCAGAAGGCAAATATTGCCCTTCAATTTCAACCAAGGGCTCTTCATCACCTGTTGCGATATTTAAAAAACTAACTTTGGCCCCTTCCTCAAAATTCACCGTGTTCTTTCCTGATTCCCTTACGGATCTGCTTATAGTAACAAAAGAGGCCCCTGGCACGGTAGAAGCAAAACCCTCAATAAAAACGAAATCTTCGATGAACTGAAACTCAGGTTCAACAGGGTCGACACATCCACTATGGGATGCACAAATCATCCATACCAAAAAAATCTTCAAAAGTAATCGGGGAACCTTAAGCACTTCTAGAAGTTTTAAAGTAAATATAGAAATTATATGGGTTAACGTTACACTTCAGATTTGCCCACTAGTCTATCCAACCTGTAGGACGTAGCCCTGTACTAAATCTGCCTTCATTGCAAGGGGCAAAGATAACAATCGGTCTCGGGACCGGTTCTTCTTCTCCTTCATACTGTCCGGGCAATATGGTTTCCAAAGGTCTCCCTTCCACAAAAGTACGGTCGATGAAAACAGTTTTTACATTGGTCGAGGCAGCAGTGAATCGACCTAATACAAACTCATTTATATTGTTAGGATTGGACATATTGCCCACAAGGGCGGCAGGTAGTGGAGCATTGAATCCGGAATTATTATCCACGATATCCTTAAGGGTCTTGTAATACCTATAGGCCGAAGCGGATATGGAAAACTGTTGCAGTTCTACCAAAATGCTTCTCTTGGTAAAGAGGGGAATATCCGCCACCGGTAAATTTGAGATTTTGGTACCGTTCGTGAATTCATCCGAAAAAATATTGATGTTGTCCTCATACCGGATTTGCCAACAATCGGATTCACAGGCATAGGTATAGTAGGGTTTTCGAATCTGGGAGATGGTGGACGGATTGGTTCGGCACTCACCGTCCCTATATATTGAATTGACACAAACTACACAATTTACCAATTTCTCATACGACCGAAAACGCCAATAATAATAGTTTTCCTCTTCTCCGGGGTCTTCCAAGGTAAGCGAAAGGGAGTGTCCCGGGGTAAATTCATCCAAACCTTCATTGAACAGGAGTTCGGGCTCATAGGCAGCAACCAATTCCTGGATGGGAACCGGCGCAGAGACCTTTTCGGGAAGTGAACTATACTCCCGGCCATCCGCCAGTTCAACTTTCAGTTCCCAAGTATCCCCAATTTGAGCCTTAAAATTTGCTGGGGGTAGATACAACTCTCCCTCCTCCAATAAATCTATTTGGGTCTGATCATCGGTTTTGATAAAAGAAACCTTGGCGCCACTTAAAAAGACATTATCATTTATACCGAACTCTTCAGTGGATTCCAAAATTGAAACATAGGAAGCTCCCTCAATCGTACCTACCAAGGCGTCTATATATACCAAACCTTCCTGATATCTGAACTCGGGATCCACGGGATCCACACATCCCCCTAGAAGAGAAAGCATTACCAATAGGACCACTTTCCCTAAAAATGTGTTTTTTGGATGGTGCATTTCCTTTTTCCGTCAAGACATAAATATAGTAGGTTTAATCAAGTAAAACAGTCCTTGGGTAAAAAGTATTGAAACGAAATCCTATAATCGACCAAAGAGAAGGAATATAAAAAAGGGCCTTACGATAATTCGTAAGGCCCTTTTTTAGTTGATAAGATGTATTGGAAAAACTAACCCCTTTTGAAAACGGCCTCGGCCCCCTCTAGGTTGTCCTCATCTATAATTTCCGCTGAAACGGTAAGTGTATCGCCATTCAATTGTATGGTTACCGTATCGCTCATACCATTGCCATCCACTATGGTCAATTGATCGCCTTCCAAACTCCAAGTGGAGGAGGTAATCTCGGCATTTTCGGGGCATTCGATTAAAAGTCCCGTACCTTCCGAGTTTACATCCGTACCGGTTTCGGTAAAATCCTTAAATGCCGCTTCCAAAGTCTGGTCGCTTTTAAATTCCAAAGTGAAGATGTCACAGCCTTGGGAAATAAGGACCTGGATGACTTCGTTGGCCAATTTTATCTCTCCATCGGCATCATCAACATTAAGTTCGGTAAAACTCCATGTTCCTATCAAGGAGTTATCGCCTCCTTTATTCTCGCCTTCATCATCAGAGGAACAGGCAAACAATAAGGTTGCCGAAAGAAAAAGTAATGCTACTCTTGTTTTCATTGCATTTTTATTATCCGTTGAGTGATAGTAACGCAAAAAAAACGGTAATATTTTAGCGGGGAATCGCCCCCTTTCAAAAAACAAACCTGTACGTTGCCTTTAAAAGAAGGATATTCATGAGGCATCGTCCTCCAAATACATCGCCAAACAAACCCTAAAACAATCCCATTGAGGATTAAAAATCACAAAAAATACAAGAAAGAACCGTTTGGATTTCAAGTTAATAATTGTACATTTGCAGCCCGTTTTACAGAATCAAAGGGTTTAATCAATAAAAAAAGACGTAGTGGATACATTAAGCTACAAGACAGTTTCTGCAAATAAGGCTACAGTTGACAAGCAATGGCTATTGATCGATGCAGAAGGACAAACTTTGGGACGATTGGCTTCTGAAGTGGCCAAATTCCTTAGAGGGAAACATAAGACCAATTTTACGCCCCATGTGGACTGTGGTGACAACGTTATCGTCATCAACGCCGAAAAAATACAACTTTCCGGAAACAAATGGGAAGATAAAACGTATTTGCGGTATACGGGTTATCCTGGAGGGCAGCGATCTACTACGGCCAAGGATTTATTGGAAAAACATCCGGAACGTATTATCGAGAAATCCGTAAAAGGTATGCTTCCCAAAAACAAATTGGGGGCCGATCTTTTCAGAAACTTAAGGGTTTACGTTGGAACGGAGCATGGCCAAGAAGCGCAAAAACCTACTGTAGTAAATCTTAATGAAATCAAATAATGGAGACTATTCATAAAATTGGTAGAAGAAAAAAATCCGTTGCCCGGGTATATGTTTCCGAAGGAAAAGGAAGCATTACCGTGAATCAACGTGATTTAAACGATTATTTTCCTACCGCTACTTTACAATATAAGATTAAACAACCTTTTGCACTTACCGGTACCGAAGACAATTATGATGTAAACGTAAATGTTTATGGTGGAGGGGTTACCGGACAGGCGGAAGCAATTCGTTTGGCGCTTTCCAGGGCCATGTGTGAAATTGACGAGGAAAATAGAACTATCCTTAAACCCGAAGGGCTATTAACCCGTGATCCCAGAATGGTGGAGCGCAAGAAATTTGGTCAAAAGAAAGCCCGGAAGAAATTCCAGTTCTCCAAGCGTTAATTGGTGCTAAATTCATCTCAGTACCCACTGAACGTATTTGGACTCTTTATTTGAAAAATTGATTGAATAAACAAACCCTGAAACAAGTTCAGGGATAGATAACCAAGTTCATTGAAAGTCTTCGCTTCCGGGCGGGGACAATTAAAATCCTTAATGTGCTTTCCAAAGCACCAAGGTAAGTTAGTTTAGCATCTAAATGCTGGAGGCTTCCGTTCAAATTTCGGATACCACTCCCGTATTGCTAATTCAAAGGAACGTAAACTAATAGTAAAAATGGCTAAGAAAGTCGAAGTAAAACAATTATTGGAAGCAGGTGTGCATTTTGGCCACCTCACGAGAAAGTGGAATCCGAACATGGCTCCTTACATCTACATGGAGCGCAATGGGATCCACGTCATCAATCTTTACAAAACCGTAGCAAAGTTGGATGAGGCCAATGCGGCACTCAAAAAAATTGCGGCCTCTGGTCGTAAAATTCTCTTCGTAGCTACCAAAAAACAAGCCAAGGACATTGTAGCCGAAAAGGTTTCCAATGTAAATATGCCCTATATCACGGAAAGGTGGCCCGGAGGAATGTTGACAAACTTTGTTACCATCCGTAAGGCGGTAAAGAAAATGGCTTCCATAGATCGAATGAAAAAAGACGGTACGTTCAACACCTTGTCAAAGAAAGAACGTCTACAGGTAGATCGTCTTCGTGCGAAGCTGGAGAAAAACCTGGGTTCCATTTCGGAAATGACACGATTACCCGGAGCCCTTTTTGTTGTGGACACCATGCGCGAGCACATAGCCGTTAAGGAGGCACAGAAATTGAATATCCCTATTTTCGCCATGATCGATACCAACTCCGATCCCAGGGATATTGATTTTGTTATCCCTTCCAATGATGACGCCTCCAAATCCATTGACATCATCATGACCCATGTGACCAATGCGGTTGCCGAAGGTTTGGCGGAGCGAAAAGCCGAAAAACAGTCCGATAGGGAGGGCAGTGAAGAGCCAGAATCTCCAGAATCACCTAAGGCCGAAATAGTGGAAGAGGCCACTCAGGAAACTCCGGAAACCACAAAATTGGAGACCGTTGAGCCTGAAAAAGTAGCTGAAACGGAAGAAGTTGAAGAAGTTGCCGTTATTGAAGAAGCTCCAAAAACCGAAGAAAAAAAAGAAGAGCCCAAAAAGGAGACCGCTGAAGCTCCAAGCGAGGAGAAACCAGAAAAGGGTGATGACCTGACTAAAATAGAGGGTATAGGGCCGAAGGCGGCAGAAGCGATCGTAAATTCAGGAATAGTATCTTTTGCCGATTTGGCAAAAGCCAAATCCGATAAAATAAAGGAAATCTTGACCGAAGCCAGTTCGCGTATGGCGCACTTGGATCCCACATCATGGCCCAAGCAAGCCAAAATGGCCGCCGATGGCAAATGGGACGAGCTAAAGGAATGGCAGGACAAGGTAAAAGCCGGAGTAGAATAAAAAATAAACTTTTAGTAAAATAAATCCAGGATATGCAATCGTATCTTTGATATCCTATAAAACATAAGAAACGATGATGGTAAAAGTTACCGCAGCTGACGTAAACAAACTAAGAAAAATGACCGGTTCCGGCATGATGGATTGTAAAAATGCCCTTGTCGAAGCCGAGGGCGATTTTGAAAAAGCCATAGAAATCCTCCGTAAGAAAGGACAGAAAGTAGCGGCCAAAAGAGCCGATAGGGAATCCTCCGAGGGCGCGGCCATTGCAAAGGTAAATTCCGATAATACTTCTGGCGTCATTATCTCATTGAATTGTGAAACCGATTTTGTGGCGAAGAACGACAGCTTTGTTACCTTGGCCAATGAATTGGCCGAATTGGCACTTGGGTTCGATACAAAAGAGGACTTTCTTTCCGCTGACTTCAATGGGAATACCGTTCAGGACAAATTAACTGAACAGACCGGCGTTATCGGGGAAAAAATAGAAATCGGTGGTTTTGAAAAATTGAACGCCCCATTCGTCGGGTCATATATCCATGCCGGGAATAAAATTGCTACTTTGGCAGGACTTTCCGCTGCCGTTGAAGGTGCGGCCGTTGCCGCCAAGGATGTCGCCATGCAGGCCGCGGCAATGAGTCCTGTGGCGTTGAACGAAGAAGGTGTGGATCAATCCATAATAGACAAGGAAATTGAGATTGCCAAAGATCAACTACGTCAGGAAGGCAAGCCAGAGGCCATGCTAGATAATATTGCCAAAGGAAAACTAAAACGTTTCTTTAAGGATAATACTTTGGTAAATCAAGCTTTTATCAAGGATAGCAAACAAAGTGTTGCCCAATATGTAAAATCCGTTGATGCCAATTTGGAAGTTACCGGATTCCAGCGTGTTGCCTTGGGGTAGTTTAAGGCAAAACCGACTCAAATGATAAACGCCCCGACAGTTTTGTCGGGGCGTCTTTTTATCAAAACGTATAGTGCAAAAAAATGTACTGAAACTAGTTGGACCTTATGATAATATCCCCATTAAAGGTCTTAAAAAGCATTTCCGGGCCACCGCCATTTAGCTGTCCTCGTACCCATTGCTCAATTTTCACTCTATAGGTACTGGACGATTTGTCGGTCTTGGCTACCGTTTTTTGTTTGTCCGTTACCATTTCAAAATCCGTATAGATATCGCCTTGTTCCGATTTTAGTTTAAGATCGCTCTTTACTGAATTGGGAAAGGTAACGTCCAAATCTCCATTAAGACTACTAAAGGCCATATTCACATTTGGTGTAACGGACACGAAGCTCACCTTTATATCCCCATTGACCGTATCGGCCAAGGCAGATCCGCTGACATTGTCCAAGTTTATTTCGCCATTAACATTGCTAATTTCCATTTCACCATTAACCCCTTTTACGTTAATGTTTCCCTCATTAACGGTACCTAATTTTAATGAGAAGTTTTCGGGAACCTTAATTTCAAGGTTGGTGGTCCTATCCCATTGTTCATTGATAATCCTCACCACATTGTTCTTTTCTTCGGCACTTATTTTTAAGGAGCTATTTTGAATCCGTCTTAGGCCATTTTTTTCCTTTTTCTCCTTATAATGTGCCTTTTTATTCCCAAAGGAAGCTTTAACGACCACTTCATTCCCTTCATAGGCCAAAACATCAATTGAGCCCGCCAATTGTTCTACGATCAATTTTCCAGGACCGTTGCCGTTACTTAATGGAACCGAAAACAATTCTACACTCTCCTCTTGGGCATTGATCAAGAAGGGCAACAGGAGCATTGATACGAATACTAATCCGATATTTTTCATTTGTCTATTTTTTTAATTGTTTTTAAAGAATATGTTTTACTGATATGGTCTAGTACGGTAATCCCCGATAGAAATCGCCATTCGCTTGGATCCGTCTTGGCCCATTTCAAAATGTTGCTTTTATATTTTTGTAATAATAACATCACCGTTCAAGGTCTCAAAATCAAAGGACAAACCTCCCTGTCCTATCTGGACTACGGGTCTTGATTCGTATTTGTACTTAACATTCCTTTCCCCGGTCTTGTTTTTAATGGTTCTGGCAAATTGCTTGGCGATATTAAAATCAGTAAACAGTTCCCCATTCATGCTTTTAAAGGCAATATCAGCGGATAAGTCCCTTTGATAGGTAATATTGATATCCCCGTTAAGTGAATAGTACGTGGATGCCACCGTTGGATTATCCGCATAGGAAATATCCACTTCGCCGTTTATGCAATGTACCTTGGTCTGACCGGTAATATTGACGAGTTCAATTCCCCCATTTATATTATGGGCTTCGATATAATCGCCTTTGGTGTTTTTTACCAGGACCTCCCCATTATTGATTGCACCGACCTTTAGCTTGCTGCTTTTGGGCATTTTTACCTTGAAGTTCAAGGTATGGTCATAGGGAGATTCCTCCCAACGTTGGCAGTTTCTGGAAGTAAACCTGCCATCTTTGTAATGCATATGGGGCGAATCCGGATAGACAATAAGCTTACTTCCCTCTTGGAGGGCCTTTATCCCAATTTCCTTTTTTCCCAATTCCAGATCCGTTGTTGAGCTAGCGGTTATGATCTTTTCCACTTCCAAAAGAACCAGATCACCATCATATCCTTCAACCGATATGGAGCCATTGAGATTTTGTACCTCAAGCATCCTATCCACATCCGTATTCGCATAGGAGAGCTCTTTCTTAATGACTTCACTAAATTCCTTTTTTTGTGCCTTTGCACATTGTACCACAAAAGAACCTACTATCATGGCACATATTACTACTCTTTTCATTGGTTTACATTTTAACTGTTCGTGATTTGATGCCGAAACAAAAGTTCAGCACGTGTTGATGAATAAACTTTCTGTTCTATGTATTTGATACTAACTTTAAATGATCGAATTGATCGATGTTTCCAATTTCTGTTTTACGGACTTATCCAGTTCCTGTGTACGCATTAACGTCTTAAAAGGTTCTATGGATTTCTTCTCTTGAAGGGCCACCATAAGACTTGCCAAGGTCACTTGAACTATTGGGGAATCTTGTTTTACTATGGACTGCACCAAACCTTCCCGTACTGTTGGATTATCCAAATAATTAGTCAGGGATTCTATCGCGGCCAAGCGTACATTCACGTTTGGATCACCGTTCAACGTTTGCAATAGGGCCTTGATTACCGTTTCGTCCACCTCTTTGATCTTGGTGACTTCGTTTATGCCCTGCAAGCGCTTGTTGGCCGAAGGCTGTTCCAACAGGGTCAATACCAATTGCTCCCTTACCTCTTCTGAGTCCGTATTCCCCACAACTGTGGTTTTTACATTTTCAGAGGAATTATCGGAGTTCAGAAAATATCCCAGATTTAATCCTAAAACCAATAACAATAGGCCGTAGGCCATTTGTGGCCTCCAAAGAACCGTAACCATTCTTGAGAACAAGGATGATACACTGTCCCTTGATTTTTCCGATTTCTCGATTTCGCTATGAAGCATCTCAAAAAAACGTTCGTCCATAGCCTCGGACGGTTCCGGGACGGTCGTAACATCCACTTGACCCCAAGTCCGTTGCATCTGGCCAAACTGTTCTTGGTATTCAGGATGATTCTTCAAGAAACTTTCAAATTCCTTTTTCCCGCCCGCATCCAAAGTATCGGAGAGGTATTCCATCATCCACATGTCAAATCTTTCCTGTTCCATGACTTATTGCGTTTCCAGCTGTAGAAAAATTGCCCTTAAATCCTTTAAGGCCCTGTGGGCCTTTACCTTTGCGGCACCCTCGCTACATCCTAAAATTTCACCTATTTCGCTAAACTTAATTTCCTTGTATTTACTTAGAATTAGAACTTCCCTTTTTTCAGGGGTCAATTGCTGCATTGCGCGGTTCAATTGTAAAATCTCATCCCTTTTATCCATTTTGGATTCTGGCCCCAGGTCATCCTCCAACCTGTATTCCACTGAGGTCAATTCCGTTTGGTCGGTTTCTTTTTTATGTTTTCTATAATGGTCGTAGTTTACATTTCTGGCAGTTCGAAACATCCAGGCCGCAAAAGAACCTTCCCCGGTAAATGTATGCCTGTACTTCAGCATCCTTATAAACACATTCTGCACCAAATCCTCGCTAACAGATGGATTTCCGTTCATATTATAAAAGAAGCCGAACAACCTTTTTTTATGCCGTTCGTATAGTAGCCCCAATTTATCCAGGTCTCCTGATTTCACTTTTAGCATCAGTGCATTATCCGTCAGTTGCTGCATGCTTTGTTTTAGGTCTTCAAAAGGGTAAACCGATGTTTTTTGAAAAGGTTACAAAAAAGTTCAAATTTCTTTTAAGGTACTTCTTTTGTCCAAAAGAAAACAACTGGAATAAAGACCTTACTTAGACAACGATCCAATAGAGGAAGCAGGGGAAAGCGGCAAAATGGCGCCCTTCCGAAATTGGGATGGCCCATATGTATCCTTGTAAAACAAGAAAGCCACCTCAATAGGTGGCTTTTTATGTATCCAAGTCCATTTATCGGTTAACCCTTTAGCCAAGCTTTCCTCAATTCTTCCTGTTTGGGACTCACATTTTCCATGGGCACGATGGTCTCTACCTGCAATACGGGGGTTCCTACTTTCCCTTCCAAGGTAATCTCCTCCTCTCCGCGCTGCACGATCATCTTAATTTCCGTTTCCGGGTTCCACTGAAAACTTTGTCCGATTATTGGCCGGATGGCCTCAAGGTTAATAGAGGTATCATTGATACTTTTTATAACATCCCCGCCCTTGGCACCTAAATCGTTAAAGAATGAATTTAGCTCTATGCCCTTTCGGACAAAAATGGAGTTGCCCTCGGATTGATTGACATCTATAAAAGGTATCTCACCATTTAGAAAATAACCCGACTCTTTTTCGATGGTCTTTACCGTAAGGCCAACCTTGGCCAAAAACTTCCCATAATCTATAGGGGTGTTTCCGATAACATGGGTATCGAAAAAAGTACGTACTTCCGGATAAGTCATCGCTACGATCTCATCGATCAATTCATCATCTTTAAACGGTGTCATTTTCCCGTATTTTTTGGACAGCTCCTTCATTAACCACAACACCCCTTTTTCCCCATTGCTTTGTTCCCTTAACAAAATATCCAATGCCATATTGATCAATGCCCCCTTCTCATAAACGTTGGCATAGTTCTTTTCATAAGGTTCCTCAAGAATGTTCTTGCTCATTTCCGTAAAGGACATTGCATCATCATAGGCCTTGGCATTGTTGGTCTTGTCCATCATACGTTTATAAAACTCCTCCTCATTTATCAGTCCCTGTTGAATTTGAAAGATATTGGCAAAGTACTCGGTAGTACCTTCGTACATCCATAAATGCTCGGACATTTTTGGATCGTTAAAATCGAAATATTGAATTTCTTCTGAATGTATGTTCAGCGGTGTAACGATATGAAAAAACTCATGCGAAACTACATCTACCATGGCCTGTTCCAAACGATCCTGGGGCATAGCCTCCGGCAAAACCACAACCGTGGAGGTATGGTGTTCCAAAGCTCCAAAACCAGAGGCATCGGAAGGTTCCATGGTGGATAGGTACAACAAAATGTTATATTCCTTTGTACCATCAATATCGCCCAAAAAAGCCTTTTGGGCGGTCATCATTTCTTGCATACGATCCTTTAGGGTTGAAGCGGTATAGGTTCCATTGGGGGAATATACACTGAGTGTGACCGCAATATCCTTGATTTGAAAAGTTTCAGTATTTGGTTCCGTGTATTGTATGGGGTTATCAATGACCTCAAAATAGCGATTGGCCGTAAACAAGTCCGTGTTGGCAGCTAGACCCTCAACTTCTTTTTCCTTAAGGGAGGTGGTAGCCGTAAGACCAGAAGGTCTTGTAACAGTAAGTACATAAGGAACTTCTTTTAATCCCTTGAAATAGCCTACAAACCCATGTAGGTTCAATACAAAGTTCTCATTGGCCAAAATATTGGTGCCGGCCGGTGAAAAGACGGCATCCTTGACTTCGTTTTCCGTATCGTAGGTATCATTGACATAGTAGGATATCCTGTCTAAACTTCTTGCATTCGATATATTCCAGGTATTATCATCTGTTTTGTTAACGGTAAGCTCGTTTCCCTTATAGTCCAATGCCTTAAAACCCTCCAGATATTTGCCATAATTGTCCTCGCTATAGGTTCCGGGAACCGTTTTGGGAATATAAAACGAGACCATATCCTCTTGGAAAGCTCCGGGGTCAATAGATACCAGCACCTTGTCATCATTGACATTTACAAGATCTATCGATACCGCCATGGGCGCTTTTTCCACGGACAATAATGCTTTTGAGGAACCACAACCATAAACTATTATTGTTAGAAAGAATACTACAATCAGTTTTTTCATTATCATCGATTTTACCATCTATTCAATACTTAACGTCATAATTATTAATGTGTTGCAAGAATATAAAATATACTGTAGCAATACATCATTATTATGAAATAATTATGCCATTAAACCGAGAAAAAGTGAACTTTTCGCCTAACTTTTTTTGATTATTTTTGTTTGAAACAATTTCTCGGCATGCAGTATAAAAGAATACTCTTAAAATTGAGCGGTGAGGCCCTTATGGGTGAAAGACAATATGGAATAGATCCTAAAAGACTTGCCGAATATGCTGATGAGATAAAGGAAGTCGTGGACAGGGGCATAGAGGTAGCCGTGGTCATTGGAGGAGGAAACATATTCCGGGGGCTTTCCGGGGCGGCAACGGGAATGGATCGTGTACAGGGCGACCATATGGGCATGTTGGCAACGGTCATAAACGGACTTGCCCTGCAAAGTGCCCTGGAACAAAAAGGGGTACAGACCCGGTTGCAATCCGCAATTAAGATTAATGAGGTTGCCGAACCTTTTATCCGCAGACGCGCCATGCGCCATTTGGAAAAGGGTAGGGTGGTCATATTTGGAGGGGGAACGGGAAATCCTTATTTTACAACGGATTCCGCCGCGGTGTTACGTGCTATTGAAGTTGAGGCCGATGTAATCTTGAAAGGAACCCGAGTGGACGGGATTTATACTTCCGATCCCGAAAAGGATAAAAATGCCACCAAATTCGATACCATTTCGTTCAATGATGTACTTCGAAAAGGGCTAAAGGTTATGGACACCACGGCCTTTACGCTAAGTCAGGAGAACGAGCTGCCTATCGTAGTGTTTGATATGAACAAAAAAGGCAACCTGATGCGAATTATTTCAGGGGAAAATATTGGAACCGTCGTGAATCTATAACTTGGCCTATTTTTTGTTCCACCACTAAAAATGTTACAAAATGAACGAAGAAGTACAGTTTATACTAGAGGCAGCTGAAGAGGGTATGGGTGCGGCAATTGCACATCTGGAGAAAGAGTTTATCAAAATCCGTGCAGGAAAGGCCAGTCCGGCTATGCTTTCTTCGGTAATGGTAGAGTATTATGGCTCTCAGACCCCTTTGTCCCAGGTATCCAACATCAACACCCCGGACGGACGGACCATTTCCGTACAGCCTTGGGAAAAGAGTATGCTTCAAGAAATTGAAACGTCCATTATGAATGCCAACCTCGGCTTTAATCCTATGAACAATGGTGAAATGATTATCATCAATGTACCCCCTTTGACGGAGGAACGTAGAAAGCAATTGGTAAAGCAGGCCAAATCGGAAGCCGAGCACGCCAAGGTCGGGGTACGTAGTGCCAGACAGGAAGCCAACAAGGAAGTTAAGGGCCTCGATGTTTCCGAGGATCTGCAAAAGAACGCCGAATTGGATATACAGGAACTTACGGATACCTATACCAAAAAAATAGATGACTTTCTACATGCCAAGGAAGCCGAGATTATGAAAGTATAGGGTTACCATTTTCTCTGAATCAAGGCATTTTGCCTAGGTTAGTAGCTAATCCTTGGGAATCCGAGAATTTGGAAAGTATATTATTTATCCTCAATTAAGATTCAACGAAACTACTTTCAATTTCCATAGGCAACCTACTTTTTACCATCTGGGTTTAAGGAGACTATAGTAAAAGGGAAAACCAAACTAGTTTTATTGACCTCATCAATCAATCTTTAGGTAATCGATTCCCTAAAGAATGATTATCAAGATCAACAGAGGGTCTAAACGTAGAAACAGAGTCCATTAATCAAAAATTGTTGAATTTAGAGGTGTTCTAAAAAGGGTAAGGTTACACGAGTTAATCATAATTGCTATCCCTTGATTTACCATTTATCCAACGTTCTCCCCGGATTCTTATCTTATTATTGAAACCCCACTCTAAATTAGTAAGTTGATTCAGTCTTTTATAATTTGGCAAGGTTGTATTTATATCCTATATGAGGAATAACAAATGTTGTGGACTCTTTGAAATAAGGAGATTTTCTTGTTAGATAAATGCCCAGGGAAATTTTACTTCTCTTTATGTTATAACCTATAAAAAGCTTATTGGCGGAAAACCTATAATTTCCCATTCGCGTTTCGGTTCTAGTAATATTACCTTCTTCATCAAAAAATACTTCCTGAGTTCTATAATCACTATTTCTATTGAGGAGGCTAATACCCGCTCCTATAAAGACCTCTCCCTTTTGGAAAAGTTTAAAATAGTAATTCAAATTTAAATGATATCCCAGCATTAATCTCCTTTCACTTGCATTTTGGGAAAAATCATCAATACTGTCTGGAGATTCATTTATAAGTATATCATGTCTAAGCGAACCTATGAAACCGATTGAGAAATTCTTGACTACAAAGGATTCAAGTCCTATTTCAAAGCTAAAACCGGAATTTTGCCTATCCAAATTTGTAAAAAAAGCTTCGTCGCTTAAACCAACTACATTCTCATTGTATATTGGAGTAACTCTATATTCTGTTCCTAAATGAAGACGGAATTTACCACCATAGTCCACCTCATCCTTTATCTGAGAGCATACAAAAAATGGTACCATTGACAAAAGGAACGCTACTCGCATTAATTCTAATTAAAATTGTATTTAATTGCCCTATTGTCCAAAGTATATGAGGTTCTAGACCTAACACCATATCTATTCCCTTTGTATGTAGTAAAAACATTATGATCATAAGGGCTCTGATAAGACCTGTATTCCACATAAACATCTGCACCATTGATATTCCTCTTAAAAGTATTTTTTGGTGCCGGCCAATTATCATACTCATATAGTGCATATAGTACAAAATCACCAGATTTTCGGCCAAGATATTTGTTTACATTTACTACCCTTCCCTTTTTAACCTCTCTATTGCTATACTGGGCGATCCAGTCTCCATCCAAATTACACGATGCTTTATTTATACCGCAATGCGTGTAAAAATTTGATGAATCGAAATCACCTGCTGTAACTTTCTGAAACCTAATCTGAGCATTTGAGAGCCATGAATCTTTTTTATCCCTTATTTGTATTGTTCTAATTGCAACAAATCCACTTGTTGCAACGTCACCTATACTGCCTCTACTACCACAGCTAGCATTTTTATGATGGTTTCCGCAGCCATCGGAATCGACCTTATAAACGGCGTTACGACCTGCAACTTTTCCCGTTTTATCCCCAAATACATTTTCTTCCGTTATATCTGAACTAACCATCTTCAGCTTACCTTCGAAGTCCAGTTTAAATCCAATGACAATTTCCTTATCACTTTTTGTATCGTATGAAGAAACGAGGAATAAAGGGTCAGAGGTATCTCCATTCTTAATCTTTTCCATATATTGGTAATAAGTCCTGTTCGGATAAACCCGTAAAGGCATCAAGTGAAAATTCCGTATCCTCGTTTACGCTCTTCCCTTTATTGTCTAGAGCATTTGAATACAATAAATCGCTAAAAAACAATTTGTTAAACCTCTTATCCTTTCCGGTATTTTTAGAAAACATTTCGTCAAATTCAATTTCAGATGTATACAATTCATTAACTAATTGTGATAAATGGAATATACGGTAATTTAGTTGCTCATTTAACGTAGCATCCCTTATATATTCTTTATCATACATTCGTGTTTCAGGGGGCATATCGTTTGAAACTTCCAAATCGTTATCATTGTCACATCCTAGTGAAAACAAAGAAATGAATACCAAAAGTAATTGTGGAGGGAACCTTTTCATGCGCTCAAGTTTAAAGTGGTTAATAATTAAGGTTGTTTAGATTAATTTCTCTTTTCTTACTACAGGTTAATATCAAAGCTTTTAAAAACGTCTAGCAAGATTGGATTGGTTCTTATCTTTCATTTTAAAAAAACAATCAGCACTAAATATTTTTAATAAAATTATTTTCTCAATATACCAATTATGTAGTAAATATACTATATGTTTGGATGATTTTTTTCACTTGAAGATTAAGTATTGGCATACCCTAAAACCTTATAGGAACCTTCGGTACCATTCCCTATCTTTGCGCTCTGGAAAAATCTACTGTGGTAGCAAAACTCACACAAGGCTTCTGGGCGAGAACGGCCCGTATCATCCTCCGTAACCGGATATTGATATTGGTATTGATCGCCGCTTTTACCGTCTTTTTGGGACTACAGTGGGAACATATGCGCTTTAGCAGTTCCCAGGCAAATTTATTGCCGGACGACCACCCCATCAACCAGGAATATCAATCGTTTTTGAATCAGTTTGGAGAAGAAGGCAACGCCGTAGTATTCGCGGTCAAGGACAGCGCCTTATATTCCCCACAAAATTTTAACCGCTGGAACCGACTCAGTAAGCAGTTGCAGGCATTTCCAGAAGTGGACTTTGTCCTTTCCACTGACAATCTCCTGGAGCTTAAGCGCAATTCCGAAAAGCAGGAATTTGTTTTGGAGCCCTTTATCAAGGATTCCTTGGATACCAAAAGTAAAATAGATAGCCTTACCGGATATCTTTTCAACAACCTCCCCTTTTACGACAAGCTCATATATAATAAGGAGAGCAACACTATACGAACCATAGTAAATTTGGACAAGGATATTGTAAACACTTCCGTACGGAAGGATTTTATTCTAAAGGACCTTACCAATCTTATCGACGATTTTGAGGAAGAAACCGACCTTAACGTACATGTATCCGGTATGCCCTACATCCGTACCTTGAATTCACAGAATATTATTGATGAAATCGGGAAGTTTATCTTTGCGGCTCTTGCGGTCACTTCCTTGATTTTTTTCTTTTTCTTTAGGAGTGTTCGGGCAACGTTTATCTCAATGTGCGTTGTGATTATCGGGGTAATGTGGGCCTTTGGGGTACTCGGCTTGCTACAATATGAAATAACCGTACTCACCGCACTAATTCCTCCATTGATCATCGTTATCGGGGTGCCCAATTGTATTTTCCTTATCAACAAGTATCAGCAAGAGGTAAAAAAACATGGCAATCAGGCACTTTCATTGCAACGGGTCATCTCTAAAATTGGTAATGCCACCTTAATGACCAATATGACCACGGCATCGGGTTTTGCGACCTTTATTATTACGGAAAGCAAATTGTTGAAGGAATTCGGCGTCGTTGCTTCCATAAACATCATCGGCATCTTTATCCTCTCCCTATTGATCATCCCTATTGTTTATAGTTTTATGTCCTTACCGAAGACCAAGCACCTAAAACACCTGAACAAAAGATGGATCGATGCTTTTGTGAATTGGATGGAGCGTATCGTCAGGGACCATAGGATAGCCGTATATATTGTTTCCATTGCCCTTTTGGTGGTGAGTATCATCGGAATCTACCAAATCGAGATTTCGGGAAGCCCCATAGAGGATATGCCAAAAAAGGCGGAGTTTTTTCAGGACATCCGGTTTTTTGAACGGGAGTTCGATGGAATTATGCCGGTGGAAATCGTAGTCGATACCGAACGCCCTAAAGGTGTATTGAAACCCGCCACATTGAAGCGCATAGATCGATTGGGGGGAGTCATCGAAGAAATTCCAGAGCTTTCCAGGCCGATTTCCGTGGTCAATTTGGTCAAATATTCCAAACAGGCCTTTTACAATGGTATTCCCAAATACTATCAGCTTCCTACCGCACAGGAAAACAATTTTATCATGGACGTGGCCCGGAAATCCTCGGGCGATAGTGATCTGCTTAAAAATTTTGTGGATAGTACGGGACAGACCGCCCGAATCACGACCTTTATGAAAGATGTAAAGACGGATCGGATGGAGGAAATAGAGGATAGGCTATTGGAACATATCGAAAAGATATTTCCTTCGGAGCGTTACAATGTTTATATGACCGGTAGTGCCCTGTTATTCCTAAAAGGCACTAAATTTTTGGTGAAGAACCTGGTACTTTCATTGGCATTTGCCATTTTCTTGATCGCCTTGTTCATGGCCTATTTATTCCGTTCATTCCGTATGATCATTATCTCCCTGATCCCCAATTTGCTTCCATTGGTGATTACGGCAGGAGTCATGGGCTTTGTAGGAGTTCCCATAAAACCATCCACTATTCTGGTATTTAGTATTGCCTTTGGTATTTCCGTTGATGATACCATTCACTTTCTGGCCAAATATCGTCAAGAGCTTACTGCGAATAAATGGCGTATCCAAAAGTCGGTATATGCGGCCCTTAGGGAAACGGGAGTAAGTATGTTCTATACATCCATTGTTCTGTTTTTCGGTTTTTCCGTCTTTGTTATCTCCAACTTTGGGGGAACGGTGGCCCTAGGCTCTTTGGTCTCGGCCACGTTGCTTTTTGCCATGTTGGCCAATCTTATTTTATTGCCTTCCCTCCTACTTTCTTTGGAAAGAAGCATCGCCAACAAGGAAGTATTGAAAAAACCACAAATAGATATCCTCCCGAAAGAAGAGGTGAACATGGAAAACCCCTAGGGATACTACCCTGCCAAACCTTTTTTATACCGTATATCCAGCGATTCCTTTTAATCAAAAAAACTATCTTTGCCCTTTTAATTTTCATGTAACATATGATGAAATCATATAGTGTAAAAGAGCTGCTTTTAAAGTCACCCACATTACAGGAAGTCCAAGTGGACGGATGGGTCAAAACATTTCGAAGTAATCGCTTTATAGCCCTTAACGACGGATCCACGCTTAGCAATATTCAATGTGTCGTGGACTTTGAACAGTTCAATGAAAACGTGTTGAAGCAAATCGCTACGGGAGCGGCCCTTCGGATAACAGGTACCTTGGTAGAAAGCCAAGGGAGGGGTCAGAACGTGGAAATACAGGTAAAGGACATTTTTGTCCATGGAGGTGCAGATCCGGAGACTTACCCCATTCAACCCAAAAAGCATTCTTTGGAATTTTTACGTGAAAAAGCCCATTTGCGCATACGGACCAATACATTTTCGGCAGTTATGCGGGTTCGTTCGGCCTTGGCTTTTGCCATACATAAATACTTTAATGAGAACGGCTTCTACTACTTCCATGCGCCTATTGTAACGGGATCTGATGCCGAGGGGGCTGGAGAAATGTTCCGTGTAACCACCTTGGATGCCAAAAACCCTCCTTTGGATGAAAACGGGCAAGTGGACTTTAAAGCGGATTTTTTCGGTAAGGAAACCAACCTGACCGTTTCCGGTCAATTGGAAGCAGAGGCCTATGCCATGGGGCTCGGAAAAGTGTATACGTTCGGTCCGACATTTCGGGCGGAGAACTCCAACACCTCTAGGCATTTGGCCGAATTTTGGATGATAGAACCGGAAATGGCCTTTTATGACCTGGATGCCAATATGGATTTGGCCGAGGACTTCATTAAGTCCGTCATTCGCTACATACTGGAAAATTGTACGGAGGACCTGCAATTTTTGGAGAAACGTTTATTGGACGAGGAAAAGGCCAAACCACAGGCCGAGCGAAGTGAGATGGCCCTTATCGAAAAACTTGGATTTGTAGCGGACAATAGTTTTAAACGGGTTACCTATACTGAGGCTATTGATATTTTGCGCAATAGTAAACCGAACAAAAAGAAAAAATTTCAATACCTCATCAATGAATGGGGTGCGGATCTGCAAAGTGAACATGAGCGTTATTTAGTGGAAAAGCATTTTAAATGCCCTGTAATCCTATTTGATTATCCTGCCAACATCAAGGCCTTTTATATGCGCCTCAACGAAGATGGCAAGACCGTACGTGCCATGGATATTCTATTCCCGGGAATAGGTGAAATCGTTGGGGGTTCACAACGAGAGGAACGTCTGGATGTTTTAAAGGAAAAGATTGCCGCACTTGAAATAGACGAAAAAGAACTTTGGTGGTATCTAGATCTACGAAAATTCGGAACCGCCGTACATAGCGGATTTGGTCTTGGCTTTGAAAGATTGGTGCTCTTCGCCACCGGGATGGGCAATATTAGGGATGTTATACCTTTTCCAAGAACACCGCAAAATGCCGAATTTTAGAATTCATTTTTTAACTTTATAAAGTACGTAGAATTTAACCGGAATGCTCAAACAGCACCTACAGTTTAAATTATCGCAAAAGCTCTCTCCGCAGCAAATTCAGCTGATGAAGCTTATACAATTGCCTACCCAGGCATTTGAGCAGCGTTTGAAACAGGAGTTGGAGGAGAATCCTGCTTTGGAAGGTGGCAAAGAGGAAAGCAGTACCCCCGAGGATGATTATGGGGACATTTACGAAGGTGATTCGGACAATGAGAGCATTAATACGGAAGATATCAACATAGATGATTACCTAAGTGATGATGAAATTCCGGATTACCGGACCAAGACCAGCAACTATAGCGTTGACGATGATGAGAAAAGTGTTCCATATGCGGCCGGGATCTCTTTTAATCAATACTTATTGAACCAACTTAATACCGTCTATTTAAGTGACGAGGAATGGGCCATTGCCGAATTTTTGGTCGGCAGTGTAGATGAAAGCGGATATATCCGAAGACCGCTTTCCGATATTATGGACGACCTGGCCTTTACCCAGAATATATATACAGATGAAAAGACTATCGAAAGGGTATTGGGTATCGTACAGGAATTGGATCCGCCAGGTGTCGCGGCAAGGTCACTGGAAGAATGTCTCATCATACAATTAAAGCGAAGGGAGGCCTCTCCCAGTATTGAACTGGCCATTGCCATATTGGAAAAATCGTTTGAACAGTTTACCAAAAAGCACTATAAGAAATTGGTGCAAAGACATGGTATTTCCGAAGAGGAGCTTAAGGAGGCCATTTCGGAAATTGAAAGATTGAATCCCAAACCGGGAGGATCCTATTCCGGAAACAATAGAATCGTAGAGCACGTAGTTCCCGATTTTTCCATACGAATCGTGGACGGGGAATTGGAGCTTACCCTAAATGGCAGAAATGCCCCAGAGCTTCATGTATCCAGGGAATACAGTAACATGCTCAAAGGCTATAAGGATTCCAAGAACAAGTCCAAGTCCCAAAAGGATACGGTTCTCTTCATCAAACAAAAATTGGATGCGGCCAAATGGTTTATCGATGCCATACGCCAAAGGCAACAGACCTTATATATTACCATGAATGCCATAATGCAGTATCAAAAGGAATACTTTTTAACCGGTGATGAACGAAACTTGCGCCCTATGATACTAAAGGATATTGCGGATGAAATAGATATGGATGTATCCACGGTTTCCAGGGTGGCCAACAGCAAATATGTGGACACGCCCTACGGCACCAAATTGATAAAGGATTATTTTTCCGAATCCATGAAAAATGTACAGGGGGAAGATGTTTCCACCAAGGAAATAAAAAAGATTTTGGAGACCGTAATACACGGTGAAGAAAAAAGGAAGCCTCTTACAGACGACAAATTGGCCAAAATCCTGAAGGAAAAAGGCTACCCTATTGCCCGTAGAACGGTCGCCAAGTATAGGGAACAGTTGGGAATATCGGTGGCCCGCTTACGAAAACAAATATAATGGGGTTATTTTTACGGGCTATCTCCTATATTTCCCATCCTTTGTTCATACCCCTGGCAGGAACTATTGCCTACTTCATAATCACGCCAAAATATAGCCCGCTAGAGGTACAGAGTGGTAATATACTGCCCATTTTTATATTGACCATAATCATTCCTATAGTTTCTTACCTTATACTTAGAAATATAGGCGTGGTCCGTTCCATTTTTATGCCCTCCATTAAAGAACGTAGGTATCCCCTTCTTATTCATATCGGTTTATTGTTGATGATCATTTATGAAGTTATTCCCAATAACTTCGTGATGGAAATCCACTGTTATTTTCTGGGATTAACGATTGCGGCCATTGCCGCTCTTTTTACGTTACTTTTTAAGGTAAAATGTAGTTTGCACCTTATGGGCCTGGGAAGTCTATTTATGTTCCTTACCGCTTTGAGCATTCATTTTGAAATTAACATCACCCTAGCCCTAAGTCTCCTTACCGTATTCATAGGCCTAGTGGCTAGTTCCCGTCTTTATTTAAAGGCACATTCCAAAGCCGAGCTTTTTATTGGTTTTTGTATCGGTTTTATTTCGCAGTTGTTGCTGGTCAGGTTCTGGTTATAAGCAGTATGCGGTTATGGATGCTGAAGAAACGTGTGGTTTCTTATTCTATTTTTACTTCCGCTATTTTTTGGGGAAAGAGGTTTTGGATATGCTTAATCCTTTCCTTAAGTTTTTCCTTTACCTCCAAAGGGGTTCCAGGGTATTCATATTGCTCCACCATAGTCGAATAATTCTCCTTGAAAAGACGTTGGGATTCCCTGTTCCGCAATTGGTTATAGGCCGCAACCAATTCATTTTGAACGGTAATGTACGTGCCATAGCCCGTCTCTCTCTTAAAGGTAAGTGAAACAATGGCTTTTGACGGGTTGTCGGAAGAAGTTAAATCCCTATCCCCCCTACAATAATCACAAAAACCTTCGGTTTCCCTTGTCGCTCCCCCATTGTCCAAGAAATCTATGGCTATTTTCTTTAGATCCTTAATTTCGACCAAATTTTCTTCAACGAGTAATTCGTCCCTATCGTTCACCTCAATCCGCAATATGTTCCTTTCCTTTATTTTGGCTTCGGGTGATTCAATTAACGGGGGCATAATCCTATCTATTCCCTTGTCGGTTTCAATACTGGTGGTAACCAGGAAAAAAATCAGTAGCAGAAAGGCGATATCGGCCATGGATCCTGCATTTACTTTAGGTACTTCCTCTCTTTTGGACATAATAGGGTATTGTTGGTTTATTAAAAACTAGACCACGGTATACGGTAAGCAGTAAGAATTATTGGGGAAAACTAGTCGGTCTTTCTAAAAATAAGAACTCCCAAATACTAAAATATAGCACACAACATTCATGCCACACACTTTTGTATCCTATTGAAAGTAATGGAAAAATAGCAAGAAAGGAAAGTCTATAAAATGTAAAAGATGAGACCGATCCGTAAAGGTCTCATTGAAATCCCGGTTCCGTTGACAAAAACATCATCATTGAAAAGATTGTTAAGGGCATAATAGAGGTGAACATTAAAGGTATTATACCCAAAATTGAAAGTTAGACCATACTGAAACTTCCTGATATCATCATTATAAAAGGAAAAATCTCCCGAATCGGACACAAACTTAGACCTACCCCCTAACACGTATCCGAACCTTAGCCCGGTGTATACTCTCCAAAATTTATAACTGGTGGCCGTAGAATTGCGCCATCGAAACTCCAGGGGCACTTCCACCAAATGGGTCTCTACCTTACTTCTTTTAAAATCGGCATCCCCATCCAGAACGTCATAGACCACATCATTTCCTGATTCCATCGCCCTCAAATTGGAGTAATAGGAATTTACGTTATAACCAATGCCAATACCTAAGGCAACGGTCCTGTCGGAATTCATGGGAATATCCCTGATAAAACCTGCCTGTAGTCCATAGGATAGATTACGTTGACTAACGTCAACAGGCTTATCCAATAGAAAATTATAGGTAATGCCCATATAAAATTGATCTTCCAAATACTTGGTGTCCCCATTAAACGTGTCTTCATTCTCCTGGGCATATGTGGAAATCAAAAATCCAAAAAAAAGAAATAAAAGAACAGAGCTTTTCATAAACTTCGGGGCCTATTTTGGATAGGTAAAAACGGTCGGCAATAGCAGAGTAACAGGACTAAACGCATATTACGGTGGTATCACTGCCGATTGATCAAATTGGTAAAGAAAGCTATACGCAAATTACGTAAATAAAAAACGCCTTACTCAAGAGCAAAGGCGTTTCAAAGATAAAATTTTCAGTATTCCCTATCTGTTCAGGTTCATAAAGGCATCCCCCTCATAGGTAGTATAATTTACCTTAAGGGCATTAACCTTTCTCAACTCTTGCTTTATGTCCGAGATAAGTCCCATATTGGCATTCTTATCTACCTTTAAAGCCGTTGTCAAAACATTCTGGAGTTCCTGTGCCTTTTTGGCCCTTTCCTGCAATATATAGTCTCCTACTTCGGATGGACCGGCAAACTTATCGTTCAATTGAATTTTAGGTTCCGTACCAAAAACCTTTTCATACTGTGAAGTCGGTTTACCTACGTAAATATAGATAACCCTATCCTTCTTTTCCAGCTTCTTGGTCTCGCTGGCGTTCGGCAAGGTGTTCTCAACCTTTAACGTACTATCCTTCATCACCGTAACCGTCATAAAAAAGAACAAAAGCATGAAAACAATATCTGGTAACGATGCCGTGGACACCGCCGGAACATCCCCGTCCTTCTTTTTAGCAAATTTTGACATATCAGATTATTTTTAAAAGCTTTTATTAGTTGCTAGTGGTCTCCGCTTCGGACAATTTCTGAGGAAACAAATCCTGAATCCTTTTCACTTTTTCCTTAAGTTCATCCTTAAGGCTAGATGATGTCTCAGGATTCAAATACTCGGCCTCCATATCCGTAAAATCCCTACCGAACAAGCGCTGTGCTTCTCGATTTCGTAATTCGTTATAAGCACCGACCAACTCATTTTGAACGGTGATATAAGTACCGTACTTGGTTTCCCTATCGTTCTTCAATGAAATGATAGCCTTTGAAGGGTTATCCGAAGATTCGGCATTCCTTCTACCCTTGCAATAATTACAAGTACCGTCACCTCCATTGTCCAAGAATGCTATAGCTTTGGATCTCAAATCCTTCAAGTCGATCAACTCTTCGTCAGCCAAAAGCTGCCCACTTCTATTGATATTCACTTGAAATATATTCTTCTGCTTAATGATAACATCGGTATCGGGTGGTTCAATAGGCGGTAACATACGATCCAAACCTGCATCCGTTTCTATGGTTGTGGTTACCAAGAAAAAGATAAGCAACAAGAAAGCTATATCGGCCATGGATCCGGCATTTACTTCGGGTGCTCCTGCTCTTCTAGCCATAATTATAAAATTTTATGATTTACTAAACAACTTCTTCAAACCTGGCAGAACCATCAATACAATGGCAATTGCGGTAAGTATAAAAAATACGTTCAATCCCATTCCAATTTTCTTAATGGTACTCTCAGTTGTAGCTACCCCCCTGTTGGCCATTTCCTCAATACTTACATCCGTTCCGCTGGACAGAACGTATGAAATTACCACTACCAATAAAAATCCTCCAATAACAAACAAGGTCTTCTTTAGGCCCTTAGGATTGGAAAATAGGTTCTTAAGGGTAAACAACAAAGCAAATAGTACGGCTATCGCCAAAAGCAGATAAGTAATCCAGAACATACCGTTCATGGCACCGCTCTGCGCGGCTTGGTCTGCCGGCATATCCTTCGATGGAAGGTAGTACCATAATATTGCAGAAACAACGCCCAGAACTATTAGAATTATTTTTAATATTTTATGCATGACACTATTTTAAATTATCCGACTTATTTTTTGTGGTCCACCAACATATCAATCAAAGAGATTGAGGAGTCTTCCATGTCATTAACGATACTGTCGATTTTTGCAATAATATAGTTATAGAAAATTTGAAGTATGATAGCCGTAATAAGACCAAATACCGTAGTCAAAAGTGCCACCTGGATATCACCGGCGATAAGTGAGGCGCTCAAGTTACCTACTGCACTAATTTTCTGGAAGGCCTGAATCATACCGATTACCGTACCCATGAATCCAAGCATGGGCGCAATGGCTATGAAGAGGGATAACCAGGAAACGTTCTTCTCCAATTGCCCCATTTGAACACCACCATAGGCTACCACTGCTTTTTCAGCAGACTCGATACTCTCACCGGCCCGATCCAATCCTTGATAGTATATGGACGCTACGGGCCCTTTGGTATTTCTGCAAACTTCCTTTGCAGCCTCTACCCCTCCGGATGCCAAGGCATCCTCGACTTGTTGCTTGAGCTTAGTAGTATTGGTGCTGGCCATATTAAGATAAATTATCCTTTCGATAGCTACCGCCAATCCCAATATTAAACACAAAAGAACGATCCCCATAAAGCCGGCACCTCCTTGTATAAATTGAGTCTTTAATACTTGGGTAAAACCCTGTGCTTCAGCTGGGGCATCATCTTGAAGCATGACCGCTGTTGCAGCCACAGTGCTGGATACATTGGACACCATCGTAGCCGCAGTCGCTTTTGCACTTACTGTATTTGTACTTAGAACAAACAACCCAGCTAGAGCTAGGATAGAGAATAATCTTTTCATTTTTTCAAACTTAAATTAGTTAGTTAATAGGGTTAAAGATAAAAAAAAATCGCAATAAAAAAAGCAAAACTTAATCGCAGTGGGGATAGGGTTTATCACAGATTAGCCCATGTGCCTCTACAATTATCAGGGGAATTCAAAAAGGGTCATGATCAAAGGCAATCCATCTGAAATTTCAATAAAGATTGAAATCCGATTTTCGAATAACCTCGGTTCAAAATATTCCAAACAAACCTTTCTGTCTTCGCAGAGAGGAAGGGATTCGAACCCTCGATACACTTTTGGTGTATACACACTTTCCAGGCGTGCGCCTTCGACCACTCGGCCACCTCTCTAGTAATCCTTTTTCAGGGGTGGGCAAATAACGAAAAAAAACTTATTTAATAAAATTTAGTAGACTATTTTTATCGCATTTCTCCCCGAAGTGAAGTTTCAAAGACAGTCTTGAACAATTTATGGGAAACACCGCTTCCCAGAAGGTACATCAACTTGGTAATGGCGGCCTCGGTGGTGATATCCTTCCCATTGATGATTTGCAACTTCTGTAGTTGCTCGCTTGTCTTGTACTGCCCTAAAATTACACTTCCTCCCGAGCATTGCGTAACATTGACAATGTGCAGCCCGTTTGCCATGGCCTTTCCCAGATCTTCCAATAACCACGGTTCCGTAGGTGCATTGCCGGCACCGTAGGTTTCCAACACCAGTGCCTTAAGATTGGGGGTTCCCAATACACTTTGGACCACTTCCCGATTAAGTCCTGGGAAAAGCTTCAAAATCACCACATTGGCATCCAACGCTTTATGGGCCAAGAATCGCTTTACATTTTTTCTTTGCATTAGATATTCATCAAAAACCTTTAGATGCACCCCGGACTCGGCCAAAGGTGGATGGTTCAATGAGGCAAAGGCCTGAAAGTGCTCCGCGTTTATTTTGGTGGTCCTATTGCCACGGTACAGTTTGTATTCAAAGTAAAGTCCCACTTCTTGAATAACCGGTTTCCCTTTCTTTTGTAAAGCCGCTATTTGTATGGAGGTAATCAGGTTCTCCTTGGCATCGGTTCGCAAATCACCAATGGGCAATTGAGATCCTGTAAAAATGACCGGCTTGGCCAGATTTTCCAACATAAAGCTCAAGGCCGATGCCGTATAACTCATAGTATCACTCCCGTGCAACACTACAAAGCCATCGTATGCTTCATAGTTCTCCTCGATCAGGGTGGCGATTTTTACCCAATGGTCCGGATTCATGTTGGACGAGTCAATAGGCCTTTCAAAAGAGACGGTTTCTATGTTGCAATCCAACTGTTCCAGTTCCGGGATATGCTTGGACAATTTATCAAAATCAAAGGCCTTTAATGCGCCGGATTCATAGTCCTTTACCATTCCTATCGTTCCACCGGTATAGATGAGCAATATGTGCGTCTTGTTCTTCACTTTCGACTTCAACAGATTTAAAAATTAAAGCATCCGGTAATCCAAACATCAAACTCCGAAAACTTCCTTTGAATTTTCGGTAGTGATTTTGGCTATATCTTCTTTTGACCTACCGTAAACATCGGATAATTTCTCCAATACATTGATGAGATATGCACTTTCGTTCCGTTTGCCGCGATAGGGAACCGGGGCCAGATATGGTGAATCCGTCTCCAGGACGATGTGCCTTAAATCGATTTGATCCAGGAACCCATCTATTTTTCCATTTTTAAAGGTGACCACTCCCCCAATACCCAATTTCATATTATAGGATATGGCCGTCTTCGCCTGCTCCAAATTCCCCGTAAAGCAATGAAAGATCCCGAACAGATCGTCCCCTTTTTCGCTCTCAAGGATTTCAATGATTTCATCGAAGGATTCCCGGCAGTGAATGACAATAGGTAATCGGTATTCTTTTGCCCATTGGATCTGAAGGCGAAAAGCTTCCTGTTGTTGCCTTAAAAAAGTTTTGTCCCAGTATAGATCTATACCGATTTCACCCACGGCATGAAATTTACGTTCCTTCAATTGTTGCTCCACATGCTTCAATTCCCTTTTATAGTCTTCCTTTACATGGGTGGGATGCAGCCCGGCCATCAAGAAGATATTTTCGGGATAATCGCTTTCCAAATCCATCATGGCCTGGGTATAGGTAGAATCGATGGCCGGAATAAAGAATCGTTCAATTCCATTGTCCACGGCCCTACGGATAACTTCGTCCCTATCCTTATCAAAAGCCTCGCTGTACAAATGGGTATGTGTATCGGTCAAAATCATATGGCAAAAATAGGCTTATCTTTGTCAAAAAGCAGTAATGATACCCCTCAAAAAATTCCTGAAGAAAAAGAGCTATATCAAAGTTCCCCTAGTTTTGACCGATACGAATCATTTTGAGATTTCGGCCAAAATCAATGGGGTCATGGGGCGATTTATTCTGGATACCGGGGCCTCCAATACCTGTGTCGGGTTTGATAAGATCGAGTTTTTTAAATTGACCTCCAAGGAATCCAAGGTAAAGGCGGCGGGGGCAGGGGCTACCAATATGGAAACCTTGATCTCTACCAAAAACAAAATTGAAATCGGTGATTGGAAGAAAAAGAAACTAAAGATTGTGCTGTTCGATCTGGTTCATGTCAACGAAGCCTTGATTACGCACAAAGCGCTACCTGTAGATGGGATCATTGGTGCCGATATCCTGAAAAAGGCAAAGGCAATTATAGATTATGGCAAGAGCTGCGTGTATCTAAAATGCAAATAACAATCCTGTTGTCACTTCGCCTGTACGTTTTCTGAGACGTTCCATTACATCTCCAACGCCCGCTCTACATTATTTTCCATCAGCAATTCTTCAGGGTTTTCCAGGGCTTCCTTAACGGCCACAAGAAAGCTTACCGATTCCTTGCCGTCAATAATACGATGATCATAGGAAAGTGCGACGTACATAATCGGGGCAATGGCAATAGCACCATCCCTAACAATGGGTCGCTCCACAATATTGTGCATTCCCAAAATGGCACTTTGCGGTGGATTAATTATCGGGGTGGACAACATGGAGCCGAAAACGCCTCCATTGGTGATGGTAAAGGTACCTCCCGTCATTTCATCAACGGTAATCTCCCCTTCCCGGGCACGTATGGCCAATCGTTTTACTTCTGATTCCACTCCCCTAAAGGTCAAATTCTCGGCATTCCGGATTACAGGCACCATCAACCCTTTTGGGCCGGAAACCGCTATACTGATGTCGCAAAAGTCATACGATATCATTTCCTTACCGTCTATCATAGAGTTTACCGCCGGGAACATTTCTAGGGCCCGTACACAGGCCTTGGTAAAAAAGGACATAAAGCCCAGACTTACACCATGCTTTTCCTTGAAATCTTCTTTATATTTTTTCCTCAATTCAAAAATAGGGGTCATATCCACCTCATTAAAGGTGGTCAACATGGCCGTTTCATTCTTGGCAGAAACCAATCTTTCGGCCACTTTACGGCGTAACATGGAGAGTTTGGATCGGGTCTCGCCCCGGTTGCCTCCGGTTGGGGTTCCCATAGCGGGTACCGCATTAACGGCATCTTCCTTCGTAATACGGCCATCCCTACCTGTACCTTTTACACTGGCGGCCGGGATATCTTTTTCGTCTAAAATCTTTTTGGCGGCCGGACTAGGAGTACCCGTGGCATAGGTCTTGACAGCTTCTGAAACCTCCGCAGGGACTTGTTTTTCTGGAGCTTCTTCTTTAGGCGTTTCTTTTTTGGATTCCTCAACGGCTGCCGTTCCTTCAGGCTTGGGGGCAGCGGTATCGATCAAGCAGACTACCTCTCCCACCGCGACGGCATCACCAACCTCGGCCTTAAGGGTAATTGTACCGCTTTCTTCCGCCGGAAGTTCCAAAGTGGCCTTGTCCGAATCAACTTCGGCTATGGCCTGGTCCTTTTCCACATAATCACCATCCTCTACCAACCATTCGGCTATTTCCACTTCGGTAATCGATTCCCCCGGGGAGGGAACTTTCATTTCTAGAATCATTCTCCTATTTTTTTAAGCTGCTAATTTAGTTCATATTTTGTATAAAATCCTCTTTCACCGGCAGGTAATCCTCCCTGATTTCGCCATTTACCAGAATCCGGTCAAAATACAATCGAGCACCCGTGGAATTTGACATTTCCACATCGTTCTGAAGGCTCAAATGCAAGTGGGGTTCCGTGGAATTCCCTGAGTTGCCGCACTGTCCTATGGGTTCTCCTTGCAGGACATCGGCTCCTTCCTCAACCAAAATAGAGCCATTTTTTAGATGTGCGAACAGCAGATATTCCCCAATCGGTGTTTCCAATACCACTGTATTTCCGGTAAGTTGATCGGGATTGGTCTCGCCCGGAATATTATCGGGCACCCCTGTAATCACCCTAGCCACCCGTGCATCGCAGGGTGCGATAATATCCTTGCCATATACCAAATAGTTTTCATTAATTTTTGAATCGCCTTGATAGGAACTTCCATCCGCCACCATCATAAGGTCATAGGCATATTGCTGGCTTATTTCGTTAACATGATAATTCTGTTCCAAAGTGGTACCGCCCCAGTACACGAACCACTCTTCCCTAAAAGGCAGTATCATGGGGGTAGTATTTCGTTCCAACAAAGGGAAATCCAAGGGTTTGGACGGGGAAATGTACAGCCCGCTAATTTCGTTTTTGGTGTTAAGGGAGATTAAAATATCGGCCACGGCACGGTCAAACACAGTGCGATAGAGATGTGCCCCTCTTTTAAATCCAAAAAATTGCATGGACTGGATGTTGCCCATAAGGTTGTTGACATTCTGTGTAAAAAATCGAAGGGTCCGTTCACGGGGCAAGGCTTTTTTCATATCGGCATCAAAGAGATTAAAAATGCCCTCATAATCCGCGTTGTTATATAAAGCCATGAACTCCGATGAGGCAACGGCATAATTGCCCAGTTCCTCTTGTGAATACGAAGAAGTCAACCCCAATACAAAGACCAAGGCACCTAGGATTCCTTTCATTATTGTGCTTCGGTTTTGCTCTTGGGACGGGTCATATTGTCCTTTGTTTTATCAAAAACGTAATCGATTACTTGCTGGTGCCGCATCCTTGAACGAACGGCACTACCCGCAGAAGGGGAGGCATAGAAACGTCGGGAAGCTACCCGAAGTTTGCCCGCTTCCGGAAAATGCATCATCATATGGCTCCAGGCTCCCATATTCCTTGGCTCTTCCTGTGCCCAAACCAAATCGTTAGCCTTCTTGTATTTTTTGAGGATAGCCTTCATCTGTTCCACCGGTAATGGGAACAGTTGTTCTACCCGCACCAAGGCCACATCATTGCGGCCAAGCTTTTCTTTTTCGGCCAACAGGTCGTAATAGAATTTTCCCGTGCAAAACACCACACTTGTTACTTTCCCGACATCGGCCGAGGAATCGTCAATTACCTCCTGAAAATTCCCTGAAGCCAATTCCTCTACTGTGGATACGGCTTTTGGATGACGCAAAAGACTCTTGGGCGTAAAGATGATTAGGGGCTTCCTAAATTTGACCTTCATTTGCCGTCGTAAAATATGGAACATTTGCGCCGGAGTGGTTACATCCGCAACGTACATATTGTCCCGGGCACACAACTGTAGATATCTTTCCATGCGAGCGGAGGAGTGTTCCGCTCCTTGACCTTCATATCCATGGGGCAATAACATAACCAGTCCATTCTGCAACTTCCACTTATCCTCAGCAGCGGAGATATATTGGTCGATCATAATCTGCGCCCCGTTGCTGAAATCCCCGAACTGTGCTTCCCAAATGGTGAGGGTGTTGGGGCTGGCCATGGCATAGCCGTAATCAAATCCGACCACACCGTATTCGGATAGGAGGGAATTGTAGATTTGGAACCTACCCTGCTTATCGGAAATATGGTTGAGCAATAGCACTTCTTCCTCACTTTCCTCTACCTTCATCACGGCATGGCGGTGGGAGAAGGTGCCCCGTTCCACATCCTGACCGGACATCCGTACGCCATAGCCTTCCTCCAACAGGGTACCATAGGCCAATAATTCGCCCATGGCCCAATCCAAGGTATTCGTCTCAAAGAACATTTTTTTACGATCACCTACCAAGCGCTCTACTTTCCGAAGGAATTTTTTGCCCTCCGGCAATTCAGTGATGACTTTGGCGATCTTGGTTAAATTTTTAAGGTCATAGGTAGTATCCACCGAATCCATCATTTCCCATTCCCGAACACTTTCAAAGCCTCTCCATTCGTCGGCCATAAAAGGTGTGATTTCCGTCTTATCTTCCTTTCGGGAATCCTCCAATTCCTCTTCCAGCGAGCTCTTGTACTCCTTCTCCAATTCTTTTACATGGCCCTCCTGTATAACCCCTTCCGAAAGCAATCGCTCTGCATAGATATCCCTAGGGTTTTTGTGCTTTGCAATGATCTTGTAGAGTTTGGGTTGGGTAAAGCGGGGTTCATCGCCCTCATTATGGCCGTATTTTCGATACCCCAAAAGATCCAGGAATACATCGCGCTTAAACCGCATGCGATATTCCAGCGCAAACAGGGCGGCATGTACCACGGCCTCTGCATCATCGGCATTTACATGAAGGATAGGACTTAGGGTCACCTTGCCCACATCGGTACAATAGGTGGAAGACCTTCCGTCCAAGTAATTGGTCGTAAATCCGATTTGGTTGTTGACCACCATATGAATGGTACCACCGGTCTTATAACCATCCAATTGTGCCATCTGTACCACCTCATAGGCTATGCCCTGCCCTGAGATTGCGGCATCCCCATGTACCACGATGGGCAGTACTTTTGAAAAGTCCTCCGGAAAATGGGTGTCCTGTTTGGCCCGAGAAATACCTTCCACAACGGCACCTACAGTCTCCAGATGTGAAGGGTTGGGCGCAATGTTCATGTTGATGCGGTTGCCATTATCCGTTTTGCGTACCGAAGTCCAACCCAAATGGTACTTCACATCGCCATCGAAGATTTCCTGTTCATAATCCTTCCCGTCGAATTCGCTAAAAATATCCTTGGCCGACTTTCCAAAGATATTGGTCAAAACATTCAGTCGGCCCCGATGCGCCATTCCCATGACGAATTGCTCCACGCCCAATCCCGCTGCTCTTTCCACAATGGCGTCCAGTGCAGGAATCAAGGTCTCATTGCCTTCCAATGAAAAACGTTTTTGCCCTACATATTTGGTATGCAAGAAGGACTCAAAAGCTACCGCTTGATTTAATTTTTTGAGGATATGCTTCTTCTGTTCCGCATTGAATTGCGGATGATTATCATTAACATTGATCCAATCCTGTATCCAGTCGACCCGATCCGGCTTTCGGATGTACATGTATTCCACCCCAATGGCATCACAATAAATACGTTGGAGGTGGCCTAAAATTTCCCGTAGTGTCTTTCTTTGGATACCGATGATTTCGCCCGCATTGAACTCCGTATCCATATCGCTTTGGGAAAGCCCGAAATTCTCGATATCCAGCGTAGGCTCATATTTTCTCCGCTCCCGAACCGGATTGGTCTTTGTAAACAAATGGCCCCGACTACGGTACCCGTTGATAAGGCGGACCACCTGAAATTCCTTTTGAAGCGATTCCGGCATGGTCACCTCCTGCCCATTGGAAAGGGCTACCGTCCCGTTCTGGGCGGAAATGTCCAGCTCGTCCAGGGCGCTTTCCATCCCAAAATCAAAGCCTTGGAAAAAGGCTCGCCAACTCGGTTCCACACTATCCGGGTGCTGTAGGTATTTATCGTAGAGTTCGGCAAAAAAAGTGGTGTGCGCCGTATTTAAGAAGGAATATTTATCCATAAAACGTTTCTCTGAAATCGGAATAAAATATGTTCAAAAATACAATATTTACGATATACAGGCGTATCTTAGATTAGGTAATCGTAGAAAATTAAGGGATTATGACCAAAATGTTCCTAAAGTCTTTTGTTGTTGTTTTTTGTATGTTGACCTCCCATACCCTTTTTGCACAAAATCCCTTGGGAGGCAATGATTTCTGGAACCGGGTCCGTTTTGGCGGCGGTTTAGGCCTGGGCTTTACCAATGGTGGGTTTAACGGCTCCATTTCCCCAAGTGCCATTTATCAGTTCAACGATCAATTTGCCAGCGGACTGAGCCTTAGCTTCAACTATGCCAAATTCAATGACGACAAGCTTTTGGCCTATGGGGGCAGCGTACTTTCGTTGTATAACCCTATCCCTTTTCTTCAGCTATCCGCCGAATTGGAACAGTTGCGGATCAATAGGGAATTCGATGACGGCACCCTTCGATTGGAGGATAATTATTGGTCCCCTGCCCTTTTCCTGGGCATCGGTTATACGGATCGTAATTTTACCATGGGTATCCGTTATGACATACTCTACGATGATGAAAAAAGCATTTACGTGAATGCCTGGATGCCTTTTGTACGGGTGTTTTTTTAGGTTTTCCGATTTTTGGTTATGTGCAATAAAATTGCCCAAACATTCCTGTCGAATACCATTTTGCCTTAATCGACAATCAGATACCATTAATGAAAAGAATTCTGATAATAGTCTCGATTTTATTCATTTCTTGCGAAATCCGACAAGCCAAAAACGGTCAAATTTATTCTGTTAAACAAATTTCAGATATTCAGGCAAACCTGATTTTTGATAAAACCAAAGTCTTCCCAAATAACAGTCAGATTTCGATTTCAATAGTAGAAAACGGATTAGCGAAATTTTATGGGATAGTACGAAAAAATGATACTATCTATTCTCTCAGCAACCAGGATAGTGTTTTTGAGGTTGGCTCAATAACAAAGGTATTTACATCGACTCTTTTGGCAAATGCGGTAGTAGAGAACAAACTGAAACTTGGAGATTCTATTAACGATTATCTTAATTTTCCACTAAGGGATGATACTAAAATAACTTTTCAGAGTTTGGCAAATCATACCTCTGGACTTCCAAAAAAGCCATCCAATTTGGGATTCGGCCCGGGAAATCCAGATTCTAAGTATCGGTATTATGATGAGGAAAAACTAAAAAAGTATTTGACCGAAGGTTTACGGTTAACATACAAGCCAGGCGAAAGAACCAAGTATTCAAATTTAGGTGCGGGGATCCTCGGTTACACATTATGTGAAGTTTACAAAACAGACTATGAAAGTCTTATTCAGGATAAAACCTTTGGAAGGTATCAGATGAAAAACTCGACCAGTAATATAGACAAGATAGTTCCATTACTTGTAAAGGGTTTGGATACCGATGGGGACGAAGTACCTAATTTAGATTTATCGGCACTGGTCGGTGCAGGTGGGATGTTTTCTACTGTTGAAGATTTATCAAAATTCGTGATTGCACACTTTGACCATTCCAATAAAGAATTACAATTGGCTTTACAAAAGACTTTTTCGATAGATGAATCCTCCGACAGGGGTCTCAGCTGGCGAATTTTGAGGAATACCAATTCGCAACCTTGGTATTTCCATAATGGGGCCACACCGGGTTATAAATCTTTTCTTGTGATGAATACAAAAACTCAAAACGGCATAGTGATATTATCAAATGTATCAGGTTACAATAAAAACCAGAACAATATAGACGGATTGGGTTTCGAACTAATGAAGACCTTAGAATAAAATGACTATCGTCAATAGTCAATATTATAAGCAATTCGCACCTTCATTTTCGGAGAACCTGAATTTTCCAACCCCTAGTCCGCTCAATTTTGCTACCTCGATTTAGCCTCCTGAGTCAAAACCCCTTGGTAGTGGACGAACATGTTCGCGATATAGAGCCATTATTTATTACCAAACGTTTGGTAATAAATAATTTTGTTATACATTTGCCCTATGAGACCACAGAAAGTATTGGATAAGGATATCTTGATCGGTTTAACCAAAGTATTCCGCTCCAAAGGCTATGAGGGAGCCAGTTTAAAAGAACTGGCAGAGGCGACGGGTCTTAAAAAAGCTAGCTTATACCATAGGTTTCCCAATGGGAAAAAAGAAATGGCGGAAGCTGTATTTGCCCACGTCGGCAAATGGGTGGATCATAATGTATTTGAAGCACTATTGGACGAACGGTTTACGCCCAAAGAGCGTATAAAAAATGGTCTTAATGAAATAAGAACACTATATGACCATGGAAATGAGGTATGCATTTTTAGGGCCTTATCCATGCAAACCGGATTAGAACTATTTGAAAAACAGGTTAATAGTGGCATGAACCAATGGATAAATGTTTTCAATGAAGTTGGACTGGCCCTTGGATTTTCCACAGCCGACTCTCAGAAAAAGGCCGTGCAAGTGTTGATTGAAATTCAGGGAAGTTTAATTGTTTCCAAAGGATTGGGCGATATCAGCGTGTTTGAAAAGACCTTACAAAACATTGAAATAAAGTATATAAACGGTTAAAAAATTTTTGAATCAATTAATTACCGAACATTCGTTAAATAAAAATGGAATAATGGAAACAAAACACCCCTTACCTCCTTTTAATAAGGAGACGGCAAAACAAAAAGTTCAGATGGCAGAAGACGCTTGGAATCAAAAAGATCCTATAAAAGTATCCAAAGCCTATACGCTGGATACCGAATGGCGAAATCGCGATCAGTTCATTAACGGGCGATCTGAAGTTCAGGCATTTCTTGCCAATAAATGGAAGAAAGAACTGGATTACAAACTTAAAAAAGAGTTATGGGCATTCAAAGACAACCGAATCGCCGTAAGATTCGAATACGAATATAGAAATGCGGAAGGTCAATGGTTCCGGGCCTATGGAAATGAGAATTGGGAATTCGATCCAAACGGATTGATGCAAAAACGCTATGCCAGCATCAATGACTTGGAAATAAGGGAATCTGATAGAAAATTATAGATAAAAATTGCATCAAATGAAGAATTTAAAACTTGTCTTTTTAGCATTCGTCCTCTTACTATTAGGGTGTAAGGAAAAAACGAACACCGAAGCATCACAAAATACGGTAACGGTCAAAACGAAATACCATGCGACTCAAATTCAATATAAAACACTGGAAGTTAATGGAATACATATTGCTTACCGTGAATCCGGAGATCGTAAAAATCCAACCATTGTTTTATTACACGGTTTTCCCTCCTCATCCCATCAATATCGCAAAGTCCTAAATCAGCTTTCGGATGATTTTCACCTCATTGCTCCCGATTATCCAGGATTTGGAAACAGCGATTTTCCTTCAGCGGATAAGTATGAATATACGTTTGACAATATTGCTGCCACAATCAACGTATTTCTGGAGTCAAAGAATGTTAATTCTTATGCCATGATGATACAGGACTATGGTGCGCCCATCGGTTTTAGACTGGCTACGGCCCACCCGGAAAGAATACGCGCGATCATCAACCAAAATGGGAATGCTTATGAAGAAGGTTTGGGGGCAGCGTGGAAAAGTGTACGCGAATTTTGGGCAAACAGAAGCCCGGAAACAGAAAAGGCTTTGCTTGGTGTATTTTCATTGGAAGGGCTCAAATGGCAATACACCCATGGTACCCGAAGTCCTGAAAATGTAAACCCGGATACCTGGAACCTAGACTATATGAAAATGTCCAGACCCAATGCACATGCCGTAAATCTTGATTTATTTTATGATTATCAGAACAATTTGAAATTGTATCCGAAATGGCAAAGCTATTTAAGGGAGTATCAACCTCCTTTATTAATCGTTTGGGGCAAAAATGACGAATTCTTTCCCGAAAGTGGTGCAATGGCATTTAAAAAAGATGTCCAAAACATTGATTACAACATTTATGACACAAGACATTTTGCCCTAGAGGAAGATGGTGACAAAATCACCGAAAAAACCAGAAGTTTTATGAAAAAAGAAGTGAAATAGGCCAATCGAAATCATAAAACAATAAAAGTACTATCAAATATAAAGGCATTGTGATGACCATTTTTACCGGCTGTTGCCAAAGACGAAGTTTTATCAAGAGCCGTAAGCAACCTTTTATGCATTAAAGGCATCTTATTACTAAACCCTAAAAGTGAAGAAAGTAGCCTTTTACATAGTTTTGGCCATGAGCTTCTTGGTAGTACTATCTTGCGATAACGATGAACCAAATCAAGGTGTAGAGGAAATTTTAAGAATTAACCATTACACAATAGCTGGGCATGGGCCTTTTTTAAGGATGTACAATTTGGTTCAAAAAGGAGATGCAATTGGTACAAATGATTGGGAGATTTTTTATGCTCCCGTAGAAAATTTTGAGTATGAACTTGGATATGTATACGAAATTTTGGTTAACAGATCTGAAATCGAAGACCCTCCACAGGACATTATTCCTATACGGTACACCTTAAAAGAAGTTATTTCAAAGGAAAAGACGAGTAGGCAAATAGAGTTTGAAGTAAAACTAAGACAGTCATACACGGAAGAATCTGAATCCTATGTGACCGGTAGCATCGACTCTGGATTTAAGATTTTAGATCAAATTATTATCGATTGTAATCAGAATTGTAACCTATTGATCGACGCACAAAACGAAGAGGAATTGGTCGATGTTATCGGTATTTTTCGACATACCGAAGAAGCCAATACGATTAAACTGATAGATCTAAAAAACCTCTGAGTTACTAAAGGCCAAACCGAAAAGTTTTTTAGGATCCATTTGTTTGGGTATTCTTAGTACTTTTCCCTTGAAAAGGTAAAACCAATCTCCCATGAAAATCGACATAATCGCTACACTTTTAGTAGTCCTTCTTTTTTCCTGTAAAAACAAAGAGGGAACTGAACGAATCGCTGTTCAAAAAAAGGTTGGCACCCATACAATCTATGCCTTGAATGCGGATGAAATTCCCAAGGGAGAGGGAATCATCGCCATTATCGGCGCCACCTTGATCAATGGTACGGGTTCGGCCCCGGTGGAGAATTCACTGGTGATTCTACAAAATGATATCATCGATTTTGTTGGTAAGATGGGCGAACGAGAAATCGAAGAGGATGCCACAGTTATTGATGCCCAAGGAATGACTCTGCTTCCCGGCCTTATCGATGCCCACTTTCATGGGGGAAAACATGCCGAAATGTCTACCCTTTTCCTTAAAAAAGGGGTGACCTCCGTCCGGGATCCCGGTGCTTGGAACGCTTCTTATGATTCCGCCCGGAATTCCGGAAGGCCCATTCCCCGCTTGTTTTTGACAGGCCCGCATATCGATGTTTATCCTCCGGCCTATCCTGAAAATTCGTATCTGATACAGGATGCCGAGGAAGGCCGGATCGCTGTAAATCGTTTTGCCGATGAGGGTGCTACCGCCATCAAGGCCTACTTTCGGCTTTCTACGGAAATGATAGCCGCTATTTGTGACGAAGCCCATAAAAGGGGAATTCCGGTTACGGCCCATCTGGAAATTACCCATGCTATGGATGCCATTAAGGCAGGGCTTGACGGGGTGGAACATGTAACCTCATTTGGCACGGCCTTGCTCCCATTGGAAGAGGCCGAAATCTACAAAAACAAGGTTATGGCGGACAATGAGGCCCGTAGATCGGGACGTTACGAGGTATGGAACGAATTGGATATGGACAATAGTGTTTTGATGGACACCTTGATTCAGTTATTGGTAGATCGCAAGACCTTTGTTAGTCCCACCTTGGCTGTTTTTGAACGGCAGCCCGACAGAGGGGACAGTGTTGCCGTCAACGGTTTTGCGAACATGCTCAAATTTGTCGGCAAGGCCAAAAAGGCTGGTGCAAAAGTAGTGGTGGGTTCCCATACTTGGGTGCCCTATGCGGATACCGGTGATGCCTACTACCGCGAAATGGAGCTATTGCACAAAGCCGGACTAAGCAAAATGCAGACCATTGAGGCCGCCACCCTGGAGAATGCCAAATTTTTTAGGATAGATTCCCGTCTTGGCAGCATCGAAAAAGGAAAAATTGCAGATCTGATATTGTTACGTGAAAACCCATTGGATGACCTAAAAGCCCTGAAAACTGTTGAACAAGTAGTTTTGAACGGGGTCCTTTGCGAGTTTCAATAATACCGTCCTAGAAGATTTCCTAAAGAAAATCTGATTTACTTACTATACTTTGCCTTTAGCCACACCTTTTGTAGCTCCCTCTTTAGGATGAGAAACGAGACCTGTTCCGCTACTTCCACCGCATCGGTCACCTGGATTTCCTTAAAAACCTTTTCCGGTACATCAACTATATATAGGAGATTGAGATAGTCCACGAATTTTTCAAGGATGAGAAAATAGACCTTTTCATGGAGTGTGGCCTGTAAATCGGCGGGTTCAACATCCAATGAAAAATCGATAGGGATATTGGCCAACCCAAAATCCTTTTCCAATTGGATTACCAATTTGCCATATAAGCCCTGGTCTTCGGCACTTTGTAAGAGCTCGGTACTATTGGGGAAATTCATGACCATATCCTATCTACGAGTTTTTGGAAGCTTTGGTTTACCCTTCCGAAATATACTCAAGGGAAAACTCAAATTCAAGTTCATGATTAAATTCAATTTAAGCACATGAAAGGAAAGAGCACCTAATGGGAGTCGGGTGATTTCATACAAGAACATCAAAAATCTCCTATCTTAGTTCTAGCCATAAAGGATAAAATCTTAATGGGATGATGAAAACGATTACTTGGAAAATCCATTTAAAATCCGGTCCTGATGAAGTTTTTCAATTACTCGCAACTTCTGGGGGAAGAACAAAATTCTGGTCCGAAAAGGCAACCGAAAAGGACGGTGTAATACACTTCCTGTTTCCAAATGGGCACACCTATGATGGTCAAATACTAAAGAATATCGGTAACAAAGAATTCCATTTGGACTATTTCAATAGCCTGGTAAAATTTCAACTGGAGCGAGCCGAAGACGGTGGAACCAACCTTACTTTAATCAATGAAAATGTGTCTGAAAGTGATTTTTCCGAAGTACATGCCGGATGGATATCCGTATTGATGAACCTTAAGGCAGTGGCCGATTTCCAATGTGATCTGAGAAACCACGATCCAAAAAGAACCTGGGATCAAGGCTATGTGGATAATTAAAGAAAAAGCTCTTTTAAACTAATCTCAACGCATAATCTTCATCATAGGCATCCTATCTTCCTATGGCAAAAGTTTGCCTCAGTAGTTTATTGATTACCTACCTGGCATGCCTTTGGCGGGTAAACACTTGGGCAAGCCGGCAAACCCGCCCGAACGTGCCGTTCGGTACGGGCGGGGTTCGGTACCAACCGACCCAATTACTTATAGTGGAAACCATTCCCCCTAAGACCAACCAAAATAATTTACCGCTGTAATCGATAAAAGATGTAAGGTGCTATGGTGATCCAAATGAGTACAATTATCCAGATTCGGCCTTTCAGCACATTATAGTCTTGGAGAAGCTTACTCCAGGAATGACCGGCGACGTAATGTCCAAATAGAAATTCAAATGAGACCGTAAGACCTAGCCATAGTAAACCAATGGCAATTGCTTGTTCAGTTGACTCAGGTTTCCAATTCAGAATCAATATCCAAATATAAATTCCAAATAATATTACTAATGTGACAGTGGAAGCTTGATGAGCACCCAATTCATTTAGCCGACTTGCAAGGACTTCTTCTCGGAAGATTCCGTTGGCGATGGCAACGAAAATCATGGGTACCCAAGCGATGAGGTATTTCCACATAACAAATGTTCAATGGCAAATATGAAAACTAAATCATTGATTTTACATCTAATCAACTGGACATGGGGAAATTGGCAATAAACACTATTATATTGCAAGGAACAACAACACCTCCTATGGATTATTTCGAGCGGATTTCCATAATAGAGAATCCTGCTTAATCACCTTACCCCTCCTGATCTAACCTTTTGCTCCCAGTCCCAAGCGGATTTCATGGCCTCGTCCAAGGTATACTTTGCCTTCCAGCCCAGAACTTCATTGGCCTTGGTAGTATCCGCATAGGCGGAGGTTATATCCCCGGCACGCCTACCTACAATTTGGTAGTTCAATTTTTTGCCGGATACCCGTTCAAAGCTTTGGATGACCTGTAGTACAGAACTTCCCTTGCCCGTACCCACGTTAAAAACCTCATAGTTATCCTTATTTTTTCCTTCCAGTAACCGTTGTAGGGCAACCACATGGGCCTTGGCCAAATCTACCACATAGATATAATCCCTAACACAAGTACCATCTTCGGTAGGGTAGTCATCCCCGAACACGGAAAGTTGTTCACGAAGCCCCATTGCCGTCTGGGTTATGAAAGGTACTAAGTTTTGCGGCACGCCAATGGGCAGTTCCCCGATTTCCGTACTGGGATGGGCGCCCATAGGATTAAAATAACGTAGTGAAACGGCCTTTAAATTAGGGGTCACCTTACAGGTATCCCGAATAATTTCCTCCCCGATCTGTTTGGTGTTTCCATAGGGTGATTCGGCCGGTCTTACCGGGGCATTTTCGGTAATGGGCATTTTGTCGGCCTGCCCATATACCGTACAGGATGAACTGAAAATAAAGCTCGATTTTCCCTTTTTGGAGAGTTCCTGCAACAAGTAAACCAAGGTGCCCAGGTTATTCTCATAGTAGAGTAAAGGGTTCTCCACACTTTCGCCCACCGCTTTGGAGGCTGCAAAATGGATGACCCCCTCTATATCTTGATGGCGCTTGAAAAAATCCTGTACCTTTTCTTTTTCCCGTAAATCCAGTTTTTCAAAAATCGGCACCTTTCCCGTAATTGAAATAATCCCTTGCAACACTTTTTCATCGGCATTGGAACAGTCATCGATTATGACCACTTCAAAGCCTTCATTTTGAAGCTCCACAACGGTATGGGAACCTATAAATCCAAGGCCTCCGGTTACAAGTATTTTCATGGACTAAATTATTTAGGGTTAAGAATTGTCACTCGTTTTTAGGATGTGCAAAAATCAGTGTTTTACAAATTGTAAGACAGTATTTGTAATATAGGTTATCTGTTCATCGTCCAATTCCGTGTGCATAGGCAGGGAAATTACCTCTTGTACCAATTGATTGGTTACGGGAAAATCCGCCTCCCTATAGCGTTCGTCGGCATAGGCTTTTTGTTTGTGAAGCGGAATTGGATAATAGATGCCGTATGGTATCCCTTTTTCGCCCAAATGTTGCGCCAGGGCATCTCTTTTCCCGTTGGTAATCCGTAGCGTATATTGATGGAATACATGGCAGTCACAGGTGTCGCAAATACCTTCACACCGGTTAACCGTTTTGGGAACGATGATATGCTCTTGATTTTCAAAAGCCTTGGTATATTTTCGAGCGGCTACTCTTCGGGCATCGCAATACCCATCCAGTTTGGGCAATTTGGCCCTTAGTACGGCGGCCTGGATGGAATCCAGACGGGAATTGACGCCCACCACATCATGATGATACCGTTTGTACATCCCATGGTTGACCATTCCGCGAATCGTATGTGCCAAATCATCGTTATTGGTAAATATGGCACCTCCATCCCCATAGGCCCCTAAATTTTTGGAAGGGAAAAAAGAGGTACAACCCACATGCCCTATGGTACCAGCTTTTTGCTTTGTACCATCGGGGAAAACATAATTCGCCCCAATGGCCTGGGCATTATCCTCTATAATATAAAGATTATGCTTTTCGGCCAATTTTAATAGGGCATCCATATCGGCACACTGTCCAAATAGGTGTACCGGTACAATGGCCTTGGTCTTTGGAGTAATGGCCCTTTCTATGGCGGCAATGTCTATATTAAAGGAATCTGGCTCCACATCCACCAAAATCGGGGTCAATTGCAACAAAGCAATTACTTCCACTGTTGCCGCAAAAGTGAAGTCCGCAGTAATAACCTCATCGCCCGGCCGTAATCCAAGGCCCATCATTGCAATCTGGAGGGAATCGGTTCCATTGGCACATGGAATAACGTGTTTTACACCGAGATAGTCTTCCAATTCTTTTTGGAAAGTGTGTACTTCGGGGCCGTTGATGAAAGCCGAACTCTCTAAAATTTGGGTAATGGAACTGGTAATCTGCTCCTTGATGGACTGGTACTGACCGCCCAGGTCTACCATTTGAATCTTTCGCATGGAAACGGATTGAAATTGCAAAGGTACAAAAATAGCTAAGGTAGCTTATGCATTTATGGAAAGAACCGTATTTTAGCCGCAAACGATTGCCTGGTGTATCTTCTCTATAATCTTGTTGTCCATATTACCTGTTTTTTTTTAAGGTTGACGGCAATCTTTCATCCCAAGATCAAACTTTTTGTAAAGGGAAGGGATCGGACTTTTGATACCCTAGAAAAATCGATCTCCAAGCAGGACAGAACAATCTGGATGCACGTCGCCTCTTTGGGCGAGTTTGAGCAGGGACTGCCTGTACTGGAAAAACTGAAAACGGCATATCCCGATTTCAAAATCCTGGTCACCTTTTTCTCTCCCTCAGGTTACGAAGTAAAGAAGAATACCACGGCTTCGGATATCGTTACCTATCTTCCTATGGACACCCGAAAAAATGCAAAACGTTTCCTGGAAACCGTTAATCCGCAATTGGCACTGTTCGTAAAGTATGAAATCTGGCCTAATTATTTGAAATTGCTGGCGGAAGGAGAAGTTCCTACCCTTTTGATCTCTGCACTATTTAAAAAGGAAAAGATCTATTTTAAGGCTTACGGAGGATTTATGCGAAAAGCACTAAAGTCGTTCACCCATTTCTTCGTCCAGGATACACATTCAAAAAGTCTTTTAGGGTCTCTGGGTTTTGATAATGTCACGGTAAGTGGGGACACCCGCTTCGATAGGGTATCCGAAATTTTGGAACGGGACAATCAGCTATCCTTTATGGAAGATTTTAAGGGAACCGATCTTTGTTTTATCGGAGGGAGTACATGGCCCGAGGATGAGGAAATCATAACGGAATTCATCAATACCTCGCAAAGGCCATTGAAGTATGTACTGGCTCCCCATAATATAAAGGAAAACCACATTGCTACCTTAAAAAAATCGATTCAAAGGAAGGTCGTTTTGTATTCGGAAATGGAAGGAAAGGATCTTTCTGGTTTTGAGGTGCTCCTAGTGGATACTATAGGCCTATTGACCAAAATATATAGCTATGCGGATGTGGCCTATGTAGGTGGTGGCTTTGCCACGGGCCTTCACAATACATTGGAACCGGCAGTATTCGGTATACCCGTGGTCATAGGCCCCGAATATGAAGGCTTCAATGAAGCCGAGGAATTGGTGGACCGTGGTGGAATTTTGGTCGTTAACACCCCTATGGAGTTTTCCAACACACTGGACCGGCTTATAACAGATAGGGAATATCTCAATCAGATTGGGCGAATCAATGCTGCGTACGTTGCTGAAAAAAGAGGTGCGGGCATCCAAATAATGGGTTATATCCGTAAATTACTTTGAATCCCATTACATTGACACATGAAGTTTTCCCCAATTTTTATGCTCTTGGCCATATCCTGTATGGGCCTATTTTCTTGCGGGGAGAACCTCGGGGAAAGAAGGAAAATACATCCCGATGAACAAACGAAACCGACCATCGAAAAACGGGATTTCCAAAAACCCGTACCTAAACAGAGTCCCGACAGTATCCCTCAAAAAAAGAAAAAATCCAATGCATTGGACACGCTAAAACCAAGTGTCGCCACATTGGATTGACGTTTATTTGCGGTTTGTTTTTTTTTGTTAGCTTTACCGAAATCGACAAACCGAACCTATGAATTCCAAACTTTTTCGAATTTCACTGACCGCGGCACTGTCCGGGTTTTTGTTTGGTTTTGATACCGTGGTAATCAGTGGGGCAAACCTTCCCATCAAAGAGCTTTGGAATACTTCACCATGGTTTCACGGCACTTTTATTATGTCCATGGCCCTTTGGGGTACGGTTATTGGATCACTTTTTGGAGGTATTCCCTGTGACCGTTTTGGCAGAAAAAAGACCCTATTCTGGATAGGTGTTCTTTACGCTGCTTCAGCCTTGGGATCGGCCATAGCCCCAGATCCGTATACCTTCTCTTTTTTCCGGTTTATCGGAGGCTTAGGGGTAGGTGCTTCATCCGTAGCGGCCCCTATTTATATTTCGGAAATTTCATCTCCGGAAAATCGAGGAAAACTCGGGGCACTCTATCAATTCAATCTGGTATTGGGGATACTCATCGCCTTTGTTTCCAATTACCTCTTGCAAGGTTTTGGCGGCTCCAATGATTGGCGTTGGATGTTGGGTGTAGAGGCCATTCCGGCCATTCTTTATACGATTATGGTCATTAAAATTCCTAATAGTCCAAGATGGTTGGCCATTACAAAACAGGATGATGAAGGTGCGCTAAGAACCTTGAAGCTATTGTTCACTGAGAATCAAGCCCCGGCAAAGCTCCAGGAAATCAAGGAAAGTATCCCGGAGACCCGGACAGGGGAAAATCTTTTTTCAAGACAGTACAAAACCCCTTTGATACTTGCCTTTCTTATTGCTTTTTTCAATCAATTATCGGGTATCAACTTTGTGTTGTATTATGCCCCGGAAATCTTGGAAAGGGCCGGACTCGCGGCACAGGAATCCCTTTTCAGTTCTATTTCCATCGGGATTGTAAACCTGATATTCACTTTTGTTGGGGTTTGGTTGATCGATAGATTGGGCAGGAAGCAGCTGATGAAAATAGGATCGGTAGGCTATATTGTAAGCCTTGCCATGGTGGGATGGTGTTTTTATAGTGGAGCCAGCTCGGGATTGCTCTTAACCTTTGTACTTATTTTTATTGCCTCCCATGCCGTAGGGCAAGGGGCTGTGATATGGGTTTTTATTTCCGAAATCTTTCCCAACAAGGTTAGGGCTTTTGGTCAATCCTGGGGAACAGGAACCCACTGGGTATTCGCAGCGCTGATTACCTTGGTAACCCCTATTTTTCTGGATGCCGAAAAAGGTATTTTTAAGGACAATCCATGGCCTATATTCATTTTCTTCTCGGGCATGATGGTGCTTCAATTGGCCTTTGTACTTTTTATGATGCCTGAGACCAAAGGTGTTTCCCTGGAAGAATTGAGTGCAAAGTTGAGCGGACGGAAAAAAGACGATTAAAAACTAGGATTGGCTCCCTTTACCGAATAAACAAACCGTACACCGGACGAATAGCCCCTGATTTGGGCCATTAGTCGAAATACCCTCCTAAAACCTTGGCCTTTAGGCGATTATTATGTATATTGTTCTAAATAAACTAATCATGGAAGAGGAAATCACTTTTGGCGCTAGGGTCTTGAACGGCTTCCTCAGTGTAATGGTGGTGGTTTTAGTCGCCATCCTCTTAGCTGTCGTTGTCTGCCTTATTCTGGCGGCCCTTGGATTCTTTTAGACCAAGAAGTTCAATCTCCCCAAACCTAAGACTTCCCTATGAATTGTTTATGTATTGATTTTGACAAAAGCTAAAAGGCCCTTCAGATTTGAAGGGCTTTTTCTTTTAGATTCCAACAGTTGTTTCAATCCGTTTAGACCAATGCGCCTATGGCTCTATTGTGGTTTTCGGCCACAATTTGACCATCGAACAAATTGATGACCCGATGCGCGTAATGAGAGTCGCGATCAGAGTGGGTTACCATAACTATGGTCGTATCCTCCTGGTTTAATTCAGTGAGCAGATTCATGACTTCTATACCATTTTTGGAATCCAGATTACCGGTGGGCTCATCCGCCAGTATCAGTTTTGGATTGGTCACCACGGCCCTGGAAATAGCCACCCGCTGTTGTTGACCCCCGGATAACTGATGCGGAAAATGTTTTTCTCGATGGCCGATTTTCATCCGCTCCAAAACATTCATCACTTTTTCCCGGCGTTCCGCCTTCTTCATTTTCAAGTAAATGAGCGGAAGCTCTACGTTCTCGAAAACCGTAAGTTCATCGATAAGATTGAAACTTTGAAAAACAAAGCCTAGGTTGCCCTTGCGCAATTCCGTACGCTGGCGTTCCCTCAACCCACTTACCTCATGACCGGCGAATTGATAGCTGCCTTCGGTAGGGTTGTCCAACATACCGATAATATTGAGCAGCGTAGATTTTCCACAACCGGAAGGTCCCATAATGGCGGCAAACTCGCCATCCTCAATTTTCATGTTTACATTGTTCAAGGCCAAGGTCTCCACTTCCTCGGTCCTAAAGCTCTTTCTTAGATTTTGGATCTGTATCATTTTTTGATTGATTGATGTGATTGAACTGCGGTTCCTATAAGTAAAGACTTCGTTTTTTCGATTTCGTGACAGTTTTATTCATATTTTTTTCTTTTGGCCCATGCCTCTTATCTTATAGCCAAGGTTTTCTCCTCACCATACAGGGAAAGAATTGCCTTGACACACCCTGGCATTCCGGATTCTATTATTCCAAGTAGTTGTATTACCACCTGATCAAAGTCATATGTAACTCCCGGTTATATTCTTATTTTGCAACCAAAGGATGCATTTTCTATGTTTCTCATTTACTGTATCTTAAGACTATAAAACAAAGCGATGGAACCTAAATATCACAAGGTTGTAATCTACTATTTTTCGGGTACCGGAAATGCGAAAAATACGGCATTCTGGGTAGGTGATGAAGCAAAAAGGCAAGGGGCCGAAACCAAAATTATAAATATTGCCAAGATTCAAAACAAAGAAATAGCTCCTCCATCTGAAAACACATTAATTGGATTCATTTCACCGACCCATGGTTTTCATTTTCCAGAAATTGTGAGGCGGTTCTTGATAGGGTTCCCAGAAGTAAAGAATTGTGATGCTTTCCTAATGAACACTCGGGCAGGGTTAAGGATAGGTAACTTATTCTTACCGGGGCTGAGTGGTGTTTCACATTACTGGTCGTCAATGGTACTTAAAAGAAAAGGGTTTAAAATTGTGGGATTGTTTCCTGTGGACTTACCATCAAATTGGTTATCGTTTCATCCAGCGGTTCGAAAAAGAGGGATAGGATTAATTTACCGGAATGTTGAACCCAAAGTAAGACGTTTTGCCGTAAAAATCATAAATGGCAAAACAAGCTATAGGGCTTTGTATGACATTGTTCAAGATGCTTTAATTGCCCCAGTAGCGGTTCTTTATATCCTTTTTGGAAGGTATTTTTTGGCCAAATCATTTATTGCATCATCGGATTGCGATATGTGTGGGTTATGTGAAAAATCCTGCCCGGTCCAAGCGATAAAACAAGTTGACCACAGAATGTTCTGGACCATCAAATGTGAGAGCTGTATGAAATGTATGAACGATTGTCCCAAAAGAGCCATTGAGACCGCACATGGATTTATGTTCATAGGGTCGCTGATTATATCATCAATTGTTACATATTTGATCGATCAAATTTTGACCCTCGCCCCTTTTGTCGATTTCCAAATTTTAGGGATGGAGTACGCGAAATCCATATTGATCACAATTCTATTTTTCCCGATTTTCTTCATGGGATATAGAGCCATGCATTGGTTAATGCGTTTTGGACTGTTTGAACGAATTTTTGTGTTTTCTTCACGGACGAAATATCGATTTTGGGGGAGGTACAAAGCCCCGAATAGAAGAAAGAACGCAATCCGCCCATAGGACGGCAAATGCAAAGGATGGTAAAATTTGAAGATTTATAGAATCTTGGCTTTTAAATTGATTCAGTGTGCATTTGTATTTATAAGGTAACGACCACTTTTCCTACGGTCCTACCACTTTCAAGTTGTTGATGTGCCTCGGCCATACGGTCAAAAGGAAAAGTTTTGGAAACATGAGGTTTAATCGTCCCGCTTTCCAATAAGTTCTTAAGCGTTTTCATATCATCCCCATTAGACTGTACCAACAAATTTGAAACATGGACATTCCGCTCCTTGGCCAAATTCATGACTTCATCGGAAAATTCAGGAGTCGGTATGGAAACGATGGAGCCTCCTGCCCTTACCACTTTGACCGAGTTTAACAAGATGTCCCCACTGAACATATCAAAAATAAAATCCATGTCCGTGACCACATCCTCAAAAGCTTGTGTTCTATAGTCTATATGTTCATCAGCGCCCAAGGCCATAACAAAATCCCTATTCTTGGCCGAGCTGGTCGTAATCACATAAGCGCCCAACCATTTGGCAATTTGGATAGCGAAATGTCCAACACCTCCCGAACCTCCATGTATAAGTACCCTGTCATCTTTTTGAACCTTGTCCTGCAAAACCTGTAAAGCGGTCAAAGCCGCCAATGTGGTTGCCGCCGCATCCTCAAAAGACAGGTCTTCGGGTATTTTTGCGATATGATCTTCCGCGGCAGTTACCATCTGGGCATAGGCATTTCCTCTTCCGGGAAAGTTCAGCATCCCGAAAACTTGATCGCCCACTTGGTATTGGGAAACATGGATACCTGTGGCCACTACATTTCCTGCTACATCCCAGCCTAAGATGATGGGGGCTTGCCCTCCACTTATCTTTTGAAGTACATCTTTGTTGGCGCGTACTTTATAATCGACCGGATTAATGCTGATAGCTTTTACTTCGATCAATACCTCGTTTTCCTTCGCCATGGGCCTTTCGACATTCCTGATTGCTAGATTTTCAACCCCTCCTACTCTTTCCAATAGTATTGCCTTCATATTTTTTGACTATAATAGTTCAACTATAAAAAGTATAGTGCCAAAATTAATTCGGGTTTTCGAATCTTACAATAACGGTCAAAAATGATAGTACCGAAAAAAGAAATAATTTTTATTTACATATCTGATATTGAGATACATAAAAAATAAAAAATCACTATAAAAAGTATAGTTGCATAATTGGATATAGTATTCTAATTTTAATCTTTCTAATTTGGATTCTTATGGCAGAAGCACATGAAAGACGGCTGATAAAATACAACGACAAATTGTTTTCCTGTACCACAAGCATTGCCATGGAATTCATAGGGGGGAAATGGAAAAGCGTAATATTGGTTTATCTGATCGATGGAAAGAAACGGTATAACGAATTGCGAAAATTAATTTCCACCATTACGGAACGTACGTTAAGTCTACAGCTTAAACAACTGGAAAAAGACGGTTTGATCTCCCGGAAAGTCTATGCAAAAAAACCGCCGTTAAAAGTGGAATATGCCCTTACGCCCTTCGGTGAAAGTTTGATCCCGATTTTGAACTCCATTGCCAACTGGGGCATGATCGTGGCCAAGGATAAGGGAGAATTTATTGAGGAATGAACTTACTAATACTAAATCAGTTGACTAAATTCCTTTCTATACAACCATTTTCCGCCATAATTTCCTAAAAGGTATTCCAATAAATTCGAAAAAGGTTACTATGCATCCCCTTTTCTGCTCCAATGGGGTATTACCATGAAGGGAATGGTAATAGCAAACCCGATTTTCCTTACAATGGATTTTACAAAAAGACGCTCCAAAAAAGTATGTTTGTTCTGTATCATAATCAAAAAATCCATAGGGTTCTTTGCTTGAAACGTATAGATTCCCTCAATGGTATCATCATTGGGGAGTTCATAGAACAAGGAATTTCCGTTTGCTATTTGTTGCAGCTTCGCTTTATTGGTTAGCTGTTGCCCATTGAGGCCGGAGCTTGCCCCAATATGCAATATATGGACAGCTGAGGTGTACCGTTGGGCAATGTTTAGCAGTTCCGATAGCTGCGTTTTTTGGTAATCGATTTCATAGTCGGTCGGAAACAAAATATTCTTGGGAGCACTAAAAGGATAAGTGGATGGAACCGCAATTACGGGACGTTCCACTTTCTTTATGACATCCACTGTGTTGGTCCCAAGAAGCACTTCCTTTGCCCCGGTAGCTCCCTTTGTTCCCATGACAACAAGATCTATTTTCTCTTTTTTGATCAATGCCCTGATTTCATCCACAAGGAAGCCCAATGTAGAATGCGGAACAAATATATGTTTGGGGTTTTCGAATTTCTTCAAAATACGTTCATGTAGTCCGTTCAACTGTCTTAATGAATCTATTTGATTTGTATCGTCCAAAGGCATTTTCCTATCATCATAAAACTCCCTTTCCTCGTAGTAAATAGATGGGGAGAACACATGTAGTAGATAAAAGGAGCATTCCTCCTCCTTAAAAAGATTCAAGGCGTAATCGATGGCATTATAGGAATTTTCGGAAAAATCCGTGGGTAATACTATTCTCTTCACGATGGTTTGTGTTTTTATTTAAGTTGTTAAACCGCCAAAATATATTGGAAAACAATCCCAAAAAATGACCATGGTCAGCTTTATACTTTTAAGGATTACCAAGGCATACCATAATAGATAGATTAATCTTTGCAGGGAGGTATCGCACTTGATAACATCAAGGTTGTACTTGGTTAGAAGGCAATAATCTTAATCGAACAATAGGGTAGTTTACCATTCCGCTTCTCAGTTTAGATAGAGTTGTGACTTGGCGTATATCATCGATCCAAATGCTTTGGTATACGGAACAAGTCCAGGTTCTCCGATGGATTCGGCGAGCCTTGCCATTTCCAAATTTAAACTTTCGATCTCCGTACGTCTTTTTTTTCGGATATCATCATAGGTGGATATCAATTGCCCATCCGATCGCTCACTTATCAGCAATAGATTTTTTACCACGTCATCCTCATCAATACGTACACCTATTTTCTCTGCCAAACCAACACACTCTTTGATTACCGTTTTGGCTATAGCCGCAATTCCTTGATCTCGATAAAAAATACCATTGTCTACCTCCAACAAAGGACAGATGGAATTAAATGCACAATTGAGAATAGCCTTGGTCCATATATAATGCTCAATATTCGATTCTTCCCGAAAAGTGAAATGCCGCGTATTGATATGACTTACGATTTTCCCCAATTTTTCTTTTTTAACATTGAGGCTCCCCACGGGAGATGCGGATACCGCCTTAAAACGGACTTCACCATTGTCCATTATTTGACTGGTCGTAAAAAGCACGCAACGAAAAACGTTCTTTAAAGCCTCAAAAGGCTTTTCTATGTTAAGGCCGTTTTGTAACAGAACAATTGAAAGGTCTCCATCAAAATCCTGCAATTTTTTGGCAATCTTGGTATTGGCGAATGTTTTGGTGGTAACCAAAACAATACCGTTCATCTCTTTTAGATTACTGAATGTTGTGGTAGCAACGCGCTGTGTAAACACCTGATCATTATGATTACGAACGGAAACAATATCTTCCGATTCCGGTAGATTATCCACACTTCCCCGAACCAGAACGGCATTCTTTTTTTCTTGTTTTAAAAAAACGGCCAAAGCCTTACCTATGGCACCTGCACCAATGATGTAAATCTTAGGGTCTTCCATTCAATATGATTTTAAACAAAAGTAATTCTGTTTCCCCTAGCCTTATGGTCTTGGAAAACTCAAATCCCAACTTTTCTAATAATTTTTGCGATGCCAAATTCTCCCGTACCGTTATCGCACTGAGATAATTAAGGTTGAATTGTTCTTTTGCCGCCCTAACCATCCTTTGGGCGGACTCAAAACCGTAGCCCTTCCCTTCATACTCCGGGAGAAATGCAAAACCTAGGTCTATTCCGTTTAACCCTTCCCTGTCATGTAGACCACATGTCCCGATTTTTGCTCTATCCGTTTTTCTGATGACCGTGTAATTTGAATATCCCAATCTTTCCAGTTGTGGAGTCATGCGGTTCAAGATGTAGTTTTTGGCATCTCCGCTTGTCCTTACATTTCTATCCCCGATGTATTGAATCCATTTAGGTATATTCATTAAGGTACAAATGAATTCCGCATCATCAATTGCTGTAGGTCTCATAAGCAGCCTGTCGGTGGTAAATGTTTGATTGTTCATTGGAACCTTACTGCTTAAAGTTTTTATATACTTCCTTCACGGTATGGAACTTATCTTCGCTATGGTTAATCAAGGATGCTATGGCAATTCCATATACTCCTTTGGACAATAAAGGTTTTATATCATTCAACCGAACTCCGCCGATTACTAAAATTGGCATGGAAGACCCATTAAATTGATCCAAGGATTCAACTAACGCACCAATCCGTTCCAATGACAAAAACTCCGTTATTTCTGGTTTGGTCCGAGTTTTTCGAAATGTTCCCAATCCAATATAATCCACTATACCCATCGATCTAAGTAATAGGGCTTCCTTTTCATTGTAAGCAGTACCTCCAATAATCTTTTCATTACCTAGTAATTCTCGGGCAATGCTATGATCAGTATCACTCTTTCCCAGATGAACGCCATCCGCATTAATTTCCTTGGCTATTTCAAGATGGTCATTGACAATAAAGGTAGCGCCATATTCCTTACAAATTTGCTGAGTCTCCACCGCAATATCCAAAATTTCGGAATAGGGTCTATTTTTTGGTCGCAGTTGCACCAGGTCGACCCCTGCCCTACAGGCCTCCAAGGCCAATTGTTGATGTGATTTCCCAGGATGATCCTGGGTAATAAAATGAACTCTTGGGATATGTTTACGGATTTTCATTCCTAAGCTACTGATCCATATGCCCAAGTAGTGACCTACTGCTCAACATATACCGGTTAAGAACGTTTTTTGCTTTATGGTAGGCCTGTACCAATTTAAGTCCTTTGGCCAAACCTGCCGTGATACCGGATGAAAGTATGCACCCTGTTCCGTGCTTGTCATAACCCTTGTGTTTCCTTGTCCTTAGGGCATCTAATTTTCCCTCATAAAAAAGCTTATCCAGAACCGTGGTGTCATCCCCATTAGCCGTTTTTAAAAGTACTGCAGCCTTACAGTCCGTATGACCTACACCATCCTTACCCCATATCACATGGTATTCATCCAAATTGGGCGTAATAAGATCCAATTGATCCAATATTGTATTTGGGATGTTCATCTGGGAGTTCCCCCAGAAAGAAAATCCGCTTGAGCTACTAAAAACAGGGTCCCAGACTATTATTACGTTTGGGTTACGACCTCTTAGATAGGCTATTGCCCATTGAAGCATTTCTGCATCTTTGGTCACCCCGATCTTTACGGCAGCGATAGTATGCTTTTTGAAAAGTAAATCAAGTTGATTTTCAAGGTCTTGTTGGGATGTCCATCTTACATCCTTAATATGCGATTCGTTTTGAAAGGTTACCCCGGTGATTACCCCAAATCCATATACCTGGTGCTTTTGAAAGGCTTTTATGTCGGCCAAAATACCAGCTCCCGCCGATGGATCGAACCCTGAAACCGAAAGTACTTTGGGCAACTTCATAAGTAGATGGACGAACCTTTATCCGAAAATTCATTTGCCTTATCCTTCATTCCCCTTTTCAATACTTCATTCTCCGTTATATCCTTATTTTGGGCCATCTGTCTAATTTCCTCGGTAATCCTCATGGAGCAGAATTTAGGACCGCACATACTACAAAAATGGGCAATCTTGGCCCCTTCCGCCGGTAAGGTTTCATCATGATATTCCCGTGCACGGGACGGATCCAGGCCCAGATTAAATTGATCCTCCCAACGAAACTCGAAACGGGCTTTACTCAAGGCATCGTCCCGGTACTGTGCTGCAGGGAAACCTTTGGCCAAATCTGCGGCATGCGCTGCTATCTTATAGGCAAGCAGCCCCTCTTTTACATCTTCTTTGTTGGGCAATCCCAAATGTTCTTTCGGGGTTACGTAACAGAGCATGGAAGTTCCGAACCAACCTATCATTGCGGCTCCTATAGCACTGGTTATATGGTCATACCCTGGTGCAATATCCGTCGTAAGCGGACCCAAGGTATAAAATGGAGCTTCATGGGTAAGCTCCAATTGTTTGTCAACATTATCTTTGATCAACTGCATGGGAATATGCCCAGGGCCTTCAATAATAACTTGCACATGGTGTTCCCATGCTATTTTGGTAAGCTCTCCCAACGTCTCGAGTTCTGCGAATTGAGCCGCGTCATTGGCATCGGCAATACTACCCGGTCTTAATCCGTCCCCTAAGGAAATGGTAACATCATATTGATTGAGTATTTCGCAGATTTCGGCAAAATGGGTATATATAAAATTCTCCTTATGATGCGCCAGACACCATTTGGCCATAATACTACCCCCACGGGAAACAATTCCTGTAACCCTAGGGGCAGTAAGGGGGATATACTGTAACAAGACTCCTGCATGCATGGTAAAATAATCGACTCCCTGTTCCGCTTGTTCAATTAGCGTGTCCCGAAATAAATCCCACGTTAGGTCTTCGGGCTTTCCTCCTACTTTTTCCAAAGCCTGATAAATGGGTACTGTCCCGATCGGTACCGGACTGTTTCGAATAATCCATTCCCTTGTTTCATGGATATGGGCCCCAGTGGATAAATCCATAATAGTATCCGCACCCCAACGGCAGGCCCAGGCAGATTTCTCCACTTCTGCTTCAATTGAGGAGGTTACCGCTGAATTCCCAATATTAGCATTGACCTTTGTTCTAAAGTTTCGACCGATTATCATAGGCTCCAACTCCGGGTGATTGATATTTGCCGGTATCACGGCCCGTCCTCTGGCGACCTCATCCCGAACGAACTCTGGAGTGATTTTTTGAGGAATGGAAGCCCCCCAGGAATTACCCTCATGTTGGGAATAATTATGGACAAGACCGTTTTCCCTTAGGGCGATATATTCCATTTCCGGGGTTACAACACCCTTTTTCGCATAGTACATTTGGGTATGACAACCGTTATTGGCTTTTAAGGGCAGTCGAAGGTTGGGAAAACGGATATCATCGAGTTCTTTATCGTCTAACCTGCTGTTTCCGTACGCTGAAGTCAACCTTTTTAAATGCTTCAGGGTATCGTATTCCCGAATCCAGCTTCGGATCTCAGGTATTCCGGAAGACAATTCAATTTCTATATCCGGGTCGGTAAAGGGGCCGCTGGTATCATACATCAGAACATCGGGATTCGATATGGTTTTGGAACCATCGGCCGTTCTTGTACTTTGCTGTCGTACTTTTCTAAAAGGAATTTTCCATCCCTTATCCGTAATAACATAATGCTTTGTGGAACCTGGAAAAGGTGTTCCCATTATCGTATTGATGTCTTCTGTCGGTTTCACTTCTTTGTTGTCCATTTTTTTGAACAAATGTGATCAAAGCGGATGACCTACGATAGTACAAGATGGACCTGGGAAACTATTTGATACGGTTTTGCGAAAGTAGATTAGGGACATGTCCATCTTATACTATACAAACACCTATGGAAATCAGTAATTTTACCTCTGGTTAACTACGGGAATCATTTGTATCAACGCATAAAAAGGTGGGGATAATGCCGAACCAAAACCGATGGATTTCCGGAAATTATCGTTTTGAAAGATGTATCGGATATACAGTCCTCCAGCCCATTTAAAAAGAATCATTAGGCATTTCTGGTTACTGGATGTTGATTCGGAAGAAAAGACCTTAAAGGAATATATGTTCTCCTATCCCTATGTGAATTGGGTTTTTACACTTGGGACACCTTATACCGTTAAAGATGATCTATTTGGCCCTGTATCCATTGAGGACACCTGTATTCTTGGTCCGCGTACCAACTTTGCCGAATATGTACATCCTATGGGCAATCTGACCTTTGGGGTGACTTTTCAATTTGGAAGTTCATTCCCCATTTTTAAGGAGGAAACCAAATACCTGACCAATAAAACTTTGCTGCAGGAGGAAATATTCCCAACTGCAAATTGGCTCACACCATTGTTTAAGGAGACCCATTTGAACGCATTTATACATGAACTGGGCAAACAAATCGGTGAATTCAATTTTGATATCGATAGAAGTGGTTATTCCGTATGGTACAGGTTTATTGAAGCCATAACCACAGGAAAGCACTATTCCACTTCGATGTTTCAAATAGCCAAACTACTGCATGTGACCCAGAGACACCTCCAAAGAATTACAATGCGCTATTCCGGCCTTACGCCAAAACAGGTTCAGTCGATGCTTCGGTGCAGGCTGGCCTTGAAGCAAATCCAAAAAAGCGGAATGATCTCTGATTTTTTCCTTTTCGGTTTCTACGACCAAAACCACTTTATCAAGGAAGTCAAGAAGTGGTCCGGTTTTACACCTGGTAAACTGTTATCCCTTATTGAAATCGCAAAGCGGCCGAGTCAAAATAGCCATAAGGCACTATCCTAGTCTTTTATAAAGCATTGGTCTTGCCATGGATTTCTAGTTCCGGTAAAAATCATTAAAAAAGGCCGGAAACCAAACCTTATCAATCTCCGGCCCCAAACTAACTCAAATTCAAATCGGTTTTATCCATAACAGGTGTTTCCACTTGTCCTTTTCCTTGAGTACCAAAAGGATATTGATCAGAAACAATCCACCTGTTTGCAGAAGTTCCCCGACCTCATCGGATTCCAAGAAAACATGGAACAAAAAGATGTGTAACGTAATAGGCAGCAGAAAGAAAGCACCTACCAAACCGGTTCCCTGAAGCAGCAGCAACAGACCGAACAGCAATTCACAAATACCCAAAACCTGCCAGAAATATCCCGTTTGTTTTGCTCCGCTGATATATAATATCTTTTGTAACGTATTTTCCTTTTCGGGCACCGTAAACTTTTCCGCTTTTTCCACCACTTCAACTGGAGAGGGCAAGGGTCTTTGGAATTTTTGCATACCTCCATAGAGCATCATGCCACCCAAGACCAACCGAAGAACGACGAACAGTATTTTTACCGGCATTTCCATTATTCCAAGGTGGTTTGCCCTTCGTTGGGATTGTAGACGTAATTGAAAGTATAAAAACGGGGCTCGTCGGCCATGCCGTCGGGTTCCGCAGGTGCATCCCTATAGTAGCTCAATATCTCTACCTTGGCATATTTTCCATCGTAGGTCCGGATAACCAAGACCCGTCCTGGAATGGGCGAAATTAGATTCACGGGAAAAGGAGTATAGTTATACCATCCATTATCGCTTCCGGTGGGGATGGCAAAACCACTATCGGAATCTTGTGCAAAGGTGTAACTTGCAGCATCCGTAATATTGGTAAAGGTGCCCGTGGCTACGAAAGCCCCGGCATTCCCATTTCTTTCCGGTTCATCGTTAGTGCCCGTAGCAGCGCCACCGTTAACGGCTATCGTAGTACCCCTAAAGGCAATGTCCCATTCGGTTTCACTGGTCGTGACCGCACCGGTGGCAAAACTGAACTTTGTAAACGGGCCACCTATGGGGTCGGGGGTGGGTTGTCCTCCGGTCTGCGGTGCAGGAATGTTGCCCGCGGTTTCACTTTCTATGGCCAAGGGCTCCGGACCGTTATCGTCGTCGCTACATGAAACGAACGCAAAAGCGACAAAAAGTATAGTAAAGAATTTAATCATGGTTTTCATTGGGATTGTTTTTAGAATTGAAAATTGATTTTAGTAAATAGCAGTATTCCGGCAAGGCCGGGTATATTCTCCTCGTCCTTATAATCAAAGAGGTTGTTGGCCCCCAATTGTAAGGTGTACTTTTTCGAAAAGGTTTTGTTCAATGCCAGATTGGTAAGGGCATAGCCATCGACAAAAGTGGTATCAAAATCGTCTAGGATTCCGTTACCGTTACCATCGAAAAGTCCATACTTGCTTCTGTAGTTTATTCGGATATTAATATTGAAATCCCATCGGGGAATATCATAGAATATTTTGAAGTTGGCGGTGTGCCTGGAACGGTTGACGAGCCCAAAATAATCGGAGTTGTCCAAAGCTACGGTCTGTAGTGTTCGGGGATCGCGCGCAAAAACCTCGCCCCGTTCCAAGACCACCTTTTTTTCCTTATCCTTGGCATATAGCAACTGATAGCCTGCGGTAAAGGTCAATTGCTTGTTGAAACTATAACTGGCATCCATTTCAAGACCGGTTGTATAGATCCGGTCAAAATTGGCATAGCTGAATACATTTTGCCCGTTGGTCCGTCTGGCAATGGCCCTAGTGTCGATCAGGTTTTTAAAGTCGTTTCGAAAAAAGTTGAGATTCAGTTTCACGTTTCCACGGACATATCCTGCGCCCAAATTGTACCCGATGGAACTTTCCGCTTCCAAGGGTTCTTCCAATTCGGATAGGTCAAAGAGGATTTCGGTCAATTGTCCCTGCGACTGCAGTTCCTGGACTTTTTCTACGGCAACGTTATAGCCCAGTACCGTATAACCGACTGCGGAATTGGTAAAATCAAAATACAATTGCCTAAAATCCGGGGCCTTAAATCCGTAACCCACGGAACCCTTCACCGAAATAGCGTTGCTCAATTGAAAATTCGCGGATGCCTTTGGGCTAAATTGGGACTGGTATTCGCTATGGTTGTCGAAACGTGCTCCAAGAATCAGATTCAATTTTTCCCATGGAAAAAAATCATATTGGGTAAAAATGTATTGTGAATCAAAGACCACTTTTTCGTCAAAGAACGTGCGGTCCAGATTTTCATGATTATAACCCACCCCAGTGGTCAGTGCATGTTTGGGTTTAAAGGTATACGTGGCCCTGATTTCCGGCCTGAGCAGATTTTGGTCAAAGTTGCTTTGGCTGAAAACATCATCCGTAATCGGGCTTTGCAAGACTTCGGATGCCTTGTAATTGGTGTAGTAAAACTCGTATTCCAGGGCCCATTTTTCGTTGGCCTTATGATTAAACCTTAGATGTGCATTGGTCTCGTCAATATCACTATCTCCTTCAAACAACTCATCGTTTACAAAGAGGTCTGCTTGCTGATGCTGTTGGTAATATCTGCCGGAAGCGAATAGTTTTAATCGATCGGAAAAATCATAGAACACCTGACCGTTGAACGTATAATTATTGAAAGGGGGTACCGTTTGTCCTTGGGTTTCCGGTTGCAGGTCATAACCATCGCTATGCAAGGTATTGGCAAAAAAAGAATAGCCCAGTTTGTTCAATTTTTGGCCCAAGTTAATATTGGCATCATGGGTATTGAACGAAGCGAACCGATAGGAAACGTCACCATGCAAGTCTCCGTCCTTTGGAGTTTCCGTGATGATATTGATGACCCCGCCCAACGCTTCGGACCCATATAGACTGGAGGAAGGCCCCTTTACCACTTCTATTTGTTTTATGTTACCGATGGTAAGCCTACTCAAATCCAAATTGCCTGCAGACCTTCCTACCAGAGGTACTCCATTAATGAGAACAAGTACATAATCAGAGCCGATACCCTGTATCTGTACACCTTCAAATCCACTTTCATCGGCTACCGTAATGATCCCGGTCTGCTCGTTGAGGATTTCATCCAATCGAATGACCCCCGTTTTTTGCAACTGTGTTTTGGAGATTAAGGTAACCGGTAATGGTAGGGAAGAGAGCTGCCTCAATGTCCGAGTAGCGGTAATGATTACCTCGTCCAAATCCTCAACGGGTACAGAATCATTTCCCACAGCTATTTCCTGACCAAAAATTGAGGCTCCCAGAAACCCAATAAAAATAAGGATTAACACCTTATTTAGATCCATTCTACATAATTATTTGGACAAATATATAAGTTATTTTTAATCAATCTAAATAAAAATACTATTTTTGGAGAAGAAATTTTGAATATCAATTAAAACCTATAATCATGAAAAATTTAGCTCTTTTTGGGCTGTTGTCCGCTATGTTCACCCTCCCAGTCCTTGCCCAGGAAAACAAAAAACTGCAGGACATCAAGTCTATCAAGGATATGTGTGGCTGCTATGAAATCAAGTTCAAGTACACGGAGACATTTGCCCCCGAAATCGATTATGAAAAGCACCACGATTATACTGCCGCCGCTCTGGAATGGGCCCAACTTATAGAGGACAAAAACAACAAATTATCGATACAACATATTTTGGTGGTCAATGATACCATGGTGGTAAAACATTGGCGACAAGATTGGGAGTACGAAAACCAAAATGTTTTTTATTACGATAAGGACAATACCTGGAAGTTCAAAAAGCTCCCCGTAGAAAAGGTAAAGGGACAATGGACCCAAAAGGTCTTTCAAGTGGATGATAGTCCCAGATATTCAGGTTCGGCCACTTGGATCCATGTGGATGGCAAGCATTATTGGGAAAACAAGACGGATGCCCCCCTACCCAGAAGGGAATACAGCAAAAGAAAGGATTACAACGTAATGCTCCGTGGCAACCGACAGGAAATTACCGATTATGGCTGGGTACACGAACAGGACAACGATAAGGTAGTCCGGGAAGATGGCAAGGAAGATGTGCTATTGGCTCAGGAGAAAGGCTATAACATCTATACCAAAGTAGCCGATGAAAAATGTAAACTCGCCCAGGATTGGTGGAAATCGAACCACAAGTTTTGGGGAAAAGTCCGCAAATCTTGGGACAAGGTGTATGACAGGGAGGGAGAGTTGACCCTCAACAAAGCGGTAGATGGGCAACCACTGTTCATGCATTTTTATCCCTTGGAAAAAGGGAAGGCCAAAACAAAGGATATTAATGAGGTCATTCAAAAGTTCACGACCGATAAATCGGTAATGGATGTACAAGGTAAATAAACCTTTTTCCTTGCTAATCGCCTTCTGGGCCGTTCTACTATGTTTTTCGTTTTCCGAATTGCAAATTTCCCCCAGGTTGCAAAAGAAAATAGATGCTGCCATCCATTCAACGTACGGAATCGAAACCTTCGAGTTAAAGAGAATCGCCATCGCGCCGGATTTACAGGATACCGTTCCCTTACTAATGAACGATGATTCCCTTTTTGAAATAGTCCAGGATACGGATTTAGTTGGATACCTATATTTGGGCGAGGCCCCTAGTATGAAACAAAAGTTCGATTATATCGTTATGTTCGATCTTGATTTGGTCATAAAAAAATCAAAGGTGTTGATTTACAGGGAGGATTATGGCCAACAGATCGGAAGCCAACGATGGTTGAAACAGTTTATAGGATTATCCGCTACCGATGTTCCCCTATACGCCGAAAACATCGATGCCATCTCCGGAGCTACCATTTCCGCATCCAATATGACAAAGGCGGTGGCCAATGTCTTAAAAAGTATAGCCATTTTAGAAGAAAAACAACTATTGCCATGAGCCATATGCAAGATATTAATCCAATTTACCACAATCCATTTGGGGTGGCCTTTCAATGGAAAAGAAACAGTGTAAAGGACATCAATAAGGTTCAATTGGTCTTTCGTGACACGGGCCTGCTGCTTTCCAAAAAGGAATTGAAGGATTTTCAAAAAAGCATTAAATGCACTATGGAAACTAGCACCCTTTGCCAGGACTGTCCGCAAAACGAGTCGTGTAGGGCTCTTTTATTGGATACCCCTGCGCCACAGGTTACATTGGCCTTAAGTAAAAAAGAGTTAAATGCCGTTCACGATCTGGTAGCAGGAACACTGTTCCAGTTACAACTGGACCATCTTTTGTACGGCTCAAAGGATTCCGAGTAAGCTCCCATTCTTCCATTCCGCTAAAAAGTAGAGCAGGCCCAATGCAATTCTATTGTTCCATTCAACATTTTCCCAAAGAGGTAAAGCTTGTTATTGGCATTTTTTTGGTGGTTCTTAGTATTGGGTTCTTATCGGCTTTGCAATTTGTATCTGTAACAACCGAAGCAAGCCCCCAAGGTATTCAGGAAAACTATCTGGGCAATGAGGAAGACCTGGAAGCAGAGGAGATGAAATTCAAAAAAAATGAAAAACAGCTGCTCAATATTATCCATAGCCATATTTTATCCATGGGTCTTATCTTCTTTGTTTTGGCCCTTTTGGTAACGACTACCCCTATAAAGGGATTCTTTAGACGGTTCCTTTTATTAGAGCCCTTGCTTTCCGTACTTGCGACCTTTGGAGGAATTTATTTTTTATGGAAAGGTGTTTTATGGATGAAATATGTGGTTATGATTTCCGGGGGATTGATGACGATTTCTTTTGTAATTTCCGTTATTGTAATTTTTTATGGATTGTTTGGAATGAAAAAATGAGAGGACTTTTTTCAATATTGGCTGTTTTTGCCCTCAGTATAGGGTCTACGGTTGCACAGCAGGACGACGTCCATAAAGTAGAATCCAGATATTTTAAAAACCTCTACCGCATTAACGATTCCATCTACCGCTCGGAACAACCGAGCAAAAAAGGATTTCGCGAATTGGAAGCCCTGGGGATAAAGACGATCATTAATTTGCGAAGGCTAAAAGAGGATAACAAAAAAGCAAAAGGTACCGATTTACAATTAAAAAAAATACCATTAAGGGCTGCCAAGATGGTGGAGGCCGATATAAACAATGTGCTCCATATAATCCAAGTTTCGGAAAAACCGGCCTTGATCCATTGCTGGCACGGGTCAGATCGGACCGGTGTCATCATTGCGGCCTATCGGGTTGTAGTTGAGAATTGGGAAAAGGAAAGGGCTATACGCGAGTTTAAACGGAAAGAGTTCGGTTATCATGAGCGATGGTATCCCAACCTTTTGGAATTGATTTCAAATCTCAACGAAGATGGAATACGGGGAAAATTGGGAATTTAGAAGGTTCATTTAGTGGGAGAAGCCTATCATTTTTCGGTGAGGATTACACCCCTGAATTACTAAATAGCAAAGGATTGTCAAGTTCTTCAGATACGTCCCAGTTACAATAAATGAGTTTTTAAAGTATCTTTCTTTAATTTTTTTAGTCTACTTTATAAACTTTAAAAATATCATAATGAAAGGAAATTGTTCGTGCCCCGATTGTAAGTGTACACAGTGTGAATGTTTAAGTTGTTCGCCCAAAAGCTGTACCTGCAAAATTTGCGATTGCCCAAAATGTACATGCTGTAATTAAATTGTGATCAACCCATTGCCTAAGGTTTGCACATATGGATTTATCCACTTCAAAAATTTGGGAGAAGTTTTACACAGACCTCTATTTTTTTACCTTAAGAAGGGTAAAAAACAAGGATGTAGCGAATGATATCCTTCAAAATAGCTTTATAAAGATTCACCGTAATTTAAATAGGCTACAACAACCGAACAAGGTTAGGCAATGGGTCTTTCAAATTACCCGTAATGAAATTGCAAATTTCCACAAAGGCAACAAAATGCCTGATAGCCCTCTCGATGTAAACGGAACAAGTGCAGATTTTCTATGTTGTTTCGATAGATTTGTTGCTGAATTACCTGAAATCTATAAAGTAGTTATTCTGCCTGTGTATTTTCAGGGCAAGAAACAGGCTGAAGTTGCCAAGGACTTGGGAATTTCCCTCCCCAACGTCAAAGCTAGGATACGAAGGGCCAAGAACACTTTAAAGGAACGATTCACGAATTGTTGCAAATATGTCAGTAACGAAAAAGGCCAATTGATCGGAGAACCGGATTGCGCAATCTGTAATTAGATACGGAATGCATCGGTCACCAAGCCTAAGATATTCTCAATATTCTCAAACTACTGTTTGATTTTTCCCTTTTTGAATACACCTCATTTGAGGTTATCCCCAAATCTCACATTTTTCATAATGGTTTTTTTAATGAGAATATTAAGAACTACCTCAATGGAAAAACCAATGACATTTCGATGTAAAAAATCCCTTTTCTTACATTTTGGTCATTTACACTTTGATTTTGGTTAACCCATAGGGGTATACTCGAGATACATTTGTACTGTAAAATTAAAACAATTACAAAATTTAAATACAGTACGATGAAAACAATCAGTTTAAAAACAGCAAAATTCCATGCCAAGGTCTATATGATCTTCGCCATGATGCTCGGCGTAATGGCCATAATTATCTTTTCAGCATTCGAAAAGAAAGAAGAAAAAGAAATTGCACAAAATGAAACACCCGGACTTCCTGTCGAGGTAGCCCATCCCGTATTCGAAAAAATAACCGAATGGGATGAGTACACCGGTCGTTTTGAGGCCAGTAACCGCGTTGAGGTTCGTGCCAGGGTAAGCGGTTACATTGATAATGTAAGCTTTAAGGATGGCCAATCGGTAAATAAAGGAGATGTCCTATTTACCATTGACCAAAGACCCTTTAAAATTGCCTTGAACCAAGCAAGGGCCGGTTACGGGCAAGCCCAGGCAAGATTGACCATTGCTCAGGACAATTACGACCGTGTACAATCATTACGGGAATCCGGTGCAGTTTCAGCGGAGGAATATGATAGCCGTAAACAAGCTCTAGCAGGCGCCAAAGCCTCATTACAATTGGCACAGGCCTCAGTAGACAATGCTAGATTAAACCTCGAATTCACCAAAGTAAAGGCGCCCATTTCAGGACGCGTTAGCCGTGATATGGTCAACGAGGGGAATTTAATCGATGGAGGGTCTTCCAATTCAACATTGTTGACAACCATAGTCGCCACAAGTCCCATTCATTTTTATTTCAGGGGAAGTGAATCGGATTACTTGAAGTATTCCCGTTTGGCACAAAATGGCGAAAGAGGTTCCTCACGTTCAACCGCCAATCCGGTCTTTTTAAAACTTCAGGATGAAGATGAATATGTACATGAAGCGGTAATGGACTTTGTCGATAACGAAATTGACAGAAGTACCGGAACCATTGAGGGTAGGGCTACACTGGAAAACAAGGATGGCTTAATAGAACCCGGTATGTTTGGTAAAGCCAGATTACTAGGTAGTTCAGAGCACGAGGCCATCCTCATCCCTAATGAGATTATAGGGACAAATCAATCGGTACGTTTCGTATATGTGGTAGCTGAGGACAATACCGTGAATACAAAAAACATAGAACTCGGTCCTTTGCATACCAATGGATTACGAATCGTTAGAAACGGATTATCCCCTGAAGACCTACTCATTACCAACAACATCCAGAAAATCCGACCTGGTGTAGCAGTAAGTCCTGTTGAAACATCTTTAACGAATAATAACGATGTTCTAGCCTTTAGCGAAGCAGAATAATCAACCCTAACATATTACATCCTTTTTCTCTCTCTATTGCTTTGAATTAATAGCAAAAATGAGAGAGACTGGGATACCCTTGTCCAACACTAAAAAATAGAAATCATGAAATTCAGTCACATTTTTATCAAAAGACCCATATTCGCAGCGGTGCTCAGCATTTTAATTGTAATCGTGGGCGGATTGGCATACGTTTCCTTGCCAGTATCACAGTTTCCGGATGTTGCGCCACCAACCGTTCAGGTAGTAGCCGCATATCCCGGGGCCAACGCCCAAACCCTTTCAGAAACCGTTGCTACTCCTTTGGAACAGGAAATAAACGGTGTCGAAGGAATGATCTACATGACCTCCCAATCTTCAGCCGATGGTGTGGTTACCCTTCAAGTAGCCTTTGAACTAGGAACGGACTTGGACCGCGCTCAAGTCCAGGTACAGAACCGGGTGGCCATAGCTGAACCCCGATTACCGGAATCAGTCCGTAGGTTGGGAATTACCACCAACAAAGTGTCTCCTGATATTTTATTGGTGGTCAATATGTATTCTCCCAATAAAACCTATGACCAGACTTACATTGGCAACTATGCTACTTTGCAGATGATCGATCAAATAGCCCGCATCAAGGGGGTTGGCGACATCCAAATCTTTGGTGCCGCCGAATATGCCATGCGCATTTGGTTAGACCCGGATAGAATTGCCAATTTGGACATGACTGCAGGCGAAGTGGTAGCGGCCCTCCGGGCACAGAACGTTCAAATTGCCAGTGGTACCCTAAACACTCTACCATCTGGAAACCAATCCGCCTTTGAAATTAATATTCAGACCCAAGGAAAACTGGTTACCCAAGAGCAGTTCGAAAATATCATCATAAAAGCAGAGGAAAATGGTCGAATCGTTCAGCTTAAAGACGTTGGTCGTGTGGAGCTGGGCGCCCAAAACTATGCCACCAAGGGGTACTTGGGAAAAGACCCGGCCATCGCCATGCCCATCTATCAGCAGCCCGGCGGTAATGCGCTTGAAACCGCAGCGGCAATTCAAGATAAAGTAGCGGAGCTTTCAGAGAATTTTCCTGAGGACCTGGAATACAAAATTGCCTATAATCCCACAGAATTTGTACAAAAATCAGTTGACGAGGTATACCATACCATTTTTGAAGCGGTCTTACTTGTGGTATTCGTAATCCTACTCTTCTTGCAATCCTGGCGGGCAGCGATAATCCCCATTTTGGCCATCCCAGTCTCCTTAATCGGAACATTTGCCGTAATGCAGGGGTTGGGATTCTCCTTGAACAACCTCACCTTATTTGGATTGGTGTTAGCCATAGGTATTGTAGTAGACGATGCCATTGTAGTGGTAGAAAACATGGAACGTTACCTTGCCCAGGGACTATCCCCAAAAGAGGCAGCGCGCAAGACCATGGATGAAGTCGGCGGTGCCTTGGTGGCCATTGGGTTGGTACTTATTGCCGTATTCATCCCTACAACATTTCTCGAGGGGATATCCGGACAGTTCTACAAACAATTTGGGTTGACCATTGCAGTAGCCACGGCCATCTCAGTTTTTGTATCGCTTACCTTAAGTCCTGCATTGGCCGCATTATTAATGCGCCATGAAGCTCATGACGAGCAGAAAAAAACACCATGGCTATTACGACCTTTCGAATTTGTAGGTGACGGCTTCAATCGATTTATGGATGGACTGTCCATTCGATATGGGAAGGCCGTGAGTAAATTGGTCAGAACCGGGTCTTTGGTGATGTTGATTTATGGAGGACTTATTGCACTTACCGGCTTTGAGTTTAACAAGGTTCCCAGTGGATTTGTACCTGCCATGGACCAACAATATTTTATTACGGCAATTCAATTACCTCCAGGCTCCTCATTAAGCAGAACGGACAAAGTGGTGCAAGATGCCATAGACACCTTATTGGAAGTTGATGGGGTGGCCAACACAGTATCGTTCACCGGTTTCGACGGGGCATCCTTTACCAATGCTTCCAATGCCGCTGCGATTTTCGTAACACTGGAGGACTTTGATGTAAGAACCAAAAAAGGAATTGGTTATGAGGATTTGTTGGGAACGCTACGGGCAAAAATGGCAGAGGTTGATGATGCTTTTGTAGTGGTCATTCCTCCCCCATCTGTCCGTGGTATTGGTAACGCAGGTGGATTTCGGATGATGGTTCAGGACAGGGCCAATCTAGGTACCGAGGCCTTATTGAACGCCACATATCAGCTAGCTGGTGCCGCGAATCAAGATCCTAAGCTTAACAGCGTGTTCACATTCTTCAATAACCAGACCCCACAATTGTATCTGGACATTGACCGCGTAAAAGCAGAACAATTGGGTATCGATGTCGCCGAAGTATTTCAATCCTTGGAAGTGTATCTGGGATCCGCTTTTGTGAACGAATTCAACTATTTGGGAAGAACCTACCAGGTAACTGCCCAAGCCGATGCTCCCAACAGATTAACACCGGATGACATTTCTAGGATTAAAGTACGAAACCAAAATGGGGACATGGTGCCCTTGGGAACCATCAGCACCCAAAAAGACATTGCTGGACCCAATAGGATTCCAAGATTCAATCTATATCCATCCGCATCATTGGTCGGGGATATTGCGCCAGGATACAGTACGGGACAGGCTTTGGATAGAATGGAGGAATTGGCCGACGAGATTTTGCCCCAAGGGATTTCTTTTGAATGGACCGAAATGGCTTATCAGCAAAAACAAACGGGAAATACCGCTGGAATCGCTTTCCTTCTGGCCGTAGTCTTTGTATTCTTGCTTTTGGCCGCCCAGTTTGAAAGTTTGGTTCTTCCATTGGCCGTCATCTTTATCGTACCCATGGTCCTTTTATCCGCCATGGTAGGTATTGACCTAGCAGGATTGGACAACAATATCATGGTACAGATTGGTCTGGTAGTCCTTGTAGGGCTTGCCAGTAAAAATGCCATCTTAATTGTTGAGTTTGCAAAACAGTTGGAGGATCAAGGAAATGATTTGAGAACAGCGGTAATAGAAGCTTCCAAACTACGCCTACGTCCTATTTTAATGACTGCCATGGCCTTTATTTTGGGAGTCGTTCCCTTGGCCATTGCCACTGGTGCCGGTGCCGAGCTGAGAAATGCATTGGGTATCGCTGTTTTCAGTGGAATGCTTGGTGTCACCTTATTCGGAATTTTCTTGACCCCAGTGTTCTATTATCTGGGAAGAAAATGGACCACCAAAACCAAAAAGGTGGATGTGAAAGACACAACCCGTCATCAAATTCAAGCAGCACTCTAACATATTAGATTTTGGTCATAGGAAGGGTGTTTTTGGTTAGCCAAGAACACCCATTCAGACCGAACTTTGAGAACGAATAAAAAAATAGAAATCATGAAAAATCCAACACTAATAACAGTATTGTCCCTTATACTGGTTTCCTGTGGAATTACCAAAAGGGATTTTGAAGTCGACCCAAAAACTGAAGTTGATGAAAATTATCTGGAAAATGTAACTGACCATACCGCTTTTGAAGAAGCACAAGGTCAAATAGTAACTGAATGGTGGTCAGAATTTAACGATCCCGTTTTGGATACCTTGATCCAAAAAGCACAAAGGCATAATTTGGACATCAATGCAGCTATTGCCAATTTCTATGCTTCACGTGCGGTATTAAAAGGGACAAAATTGGACCGATTGCCAACCGTAACCGCGAATGGCGATGTTACCCGAACCCGTTTAGGTGAAAATATTTTTGTTCCGGGGGCCAATCCTACATTCACCACCTACAATGGAAGCTTTGATGCTTTTTGGGAAACGGATGTGTTTGGTAGGGTCTCCAATCGGATCAAGGGCGCTTATGCCAATCAACAATCCGCACTTGCCGATATGCAAGGGGTATATGTGAGCATCTTTGCGGAAGTGGCCCGAAGCTATATGGAATTCCGCGGTGCCCAGTACCAACTTGATATTGCCCAACGGAATTTGAACGGACAGCAAGCCACCTACGATTTGACAGTTCGCCTAAGGGATGCCGGTACTAGTAACAGTTTGGATGTTTCCCGCGCCTTGGCGCAATTGGAAAATACCCGCGCCACCATTCCTCCATTAAAGGCTAGAATTGCGGCACTAAAAAACAGCCTGAGCGTTTTGATCGGGGAGGTACCCGGAAATTTGGACGAAACCGTCGTAAACAAAAAGCCGCTTCCCAGTCTACCACTTTCCGTTAGTCTGGGAAATGTGACCGATTTATTGCGAAGACGCCCTGATGTAAGACAGGCCGAAGCCCAATTGCAACAACAAATAGCGCGTTACAATCTTTCCGTGGTAGAACTTTATCCCAATATTCGGTTTGGCGGCTCCATAGGATTTTCGGCAGTGGATTTCTCCAACTTCGGAAGTAACGAATCCTTTACCTGGAGCATTATCCCGAACATAAGTTGGGCCGCCTTTAACTTAGGTCGGGTGAAACAACAGATTAATCAGAATGATGCCTTAACGCTAGCAGCCCTGCAATACTACGAAAAGACCATTTTGGAAGCTTTGGAGGAAATCAGCACCGTAATGACCAATTATACCCATGAACTGGAACGTAGGGAAACCTTACGAAAATCCTCGATTGCCAGTGCTGAAGCGGCTGGTATTGCAAAAAGACGATTTAATGCAGGCTTGGATAGTTTTATAGATTACCTCAGTGCGGACAACACGCTATTATTGGCAGAAAACCGATTGGCTACCAGCGAAATTGCCTCGGCCACATCGTTAATTGCCATTTACAAAGCCCTAGGAGGAGGATGGGAAATCATTTCCGGGGAAGAACTGGATAAACAATTTGAAGCTATGGAATTAGCGGAATCCAAATAACAACACACAACGGTTTTAGTGTTGGATGGGGCGGCGACCTTTCAGTAATGGAGGTCGTCGTTTTATTTTGTTATTTTGTGGGTAATCATTGATAAAAATTGGTCAAACTAAGCGTTTAAGATACCGTTGTTCTTTTTAAAACTAACTAACCAAATGGGTATTGATCTAAAACGGAAGCTAGAGGAATTAGGGCTTAAACTACCAAAAGTTTCGACCCCTGGGGGAAACTATGTTTCCGTGAACATTAGAGGGAACATTGCTTATGTGGCCATACAGTTTCCAATACTAAATGAAGAATATCTTTACCAAGGGCGTTTAGGAAACGAAATTTCTTCTGAGCAAGGCTATAAGGCCATGGAATTGTGTGCTTTAAACGTAATTGCACAGATAGAAAAAAAAGTTGGTTTTGACCAAATAGCGGGACTTAACCATATCGATGCCTACTTTCAATCGGTTCAAAACTGGGATGAATCACCACAAGTGGTCAACGGAGCATCGGATGTATTTATTAAAGTACTTGATGAAAAAGGAAAGCATTCCCGAGCAATTTTTGGAGTTAACAGCTTACCGCGAAACTTTAGTGTTGGGCTAACGGCTTCCTTTACCCTAAAATCAACCCACGACGAAGACTACTAAGGTGAAGAAAACCGAACTACATAACTCCATACAACAGTTTATAACCATTTCCACCTGTGGAAACCTGATATGGAGATGTTTGATATTCATAGGTTTGAAAACAGTATAGGTGATGTGGTAGGGTCATAGGAGGAAATGGCGGCTATTGGTAGTAATTCAAAAAGCATTTCAAATGGCAATTTTTCAGGAATGAGAGTCGCTGTTTTTATTTGATAAAAAGTAATATCTTTTTAACATGAAAATAGACGGCATACACACTTTGGCAACCATTCAAGAGTATTTTGACTTCATCAATTTTGAGTGTGATGTGTTTGATGGTTTTGCGATTGGAAGATTGGAAGATTCTGCCAAGGTAATTCCTCAAAGGATGCCGCCCTACCGCAAACGGTTCTATAAAATCATGCTCATACTAAGCGGTGAGATCGAGATGCGCAACAATGAAAACAATGCCCATCTGGCGACCAATACCCTATTTTTTTCCGGAGAAGGTCATATCCAGTCCTGGGAAAGTATCGCCCCTATGAGCGGTTACGTCATCTATTTTACCTCGGACTTCTATTCGGTGGTCCACAAAAAGAACAAATTGCATTCCGATTTTCCTTTTTTCACCCATAATGCTTCCATGAGCATAAAGATTACGATGGATGAAAGTCAACATTTGCAGCGGACTTGCGAAAATATCATTGCCTTATCCAAACAATCCTTATCGAATAAAGAGGATATCTTTCGTTCCTATTTGAACATATTATTGCTTGAATCCAAGAACTTGTATGAAGAAAAATTGGGCACCAATTCGGTGGTGCAAGATTCGGATAAAAGAATACTCAATAGTTTCAATCAACTTATAGAAAGCCAATATGGCACTCACAATGAAAAAGTGCTCAAGTCTGTCAAAGAATTTGCCAAAGAATTATACATTCATCCCACACACTTGAACTATGTGGTAAAAAGCCTTACGGGAAACACTGCTTTACGGCTCGTTCATAACCGAAAATTGCAGGAGGCAAAATCTTTATTACTCCAAACGTCCAAAACTGTAAGTGAGATTTCCTATGACCTTCACTTTGACAACCCTACCCATTTTGTGCGCTTTGTAAAGAAAAAAACGGGCAAAACACCACTTCAACTGCGTGCTACTTAAAATTGGTCATTCTTTATTGCTTTCTGGTTTCATCCACCCCTGTTTTCAAAACTACCTTTGAACTATAAATTAATTAGTAATTGAAAAGCATAAAGTGATGAAAAAGTTAAAAACTGCATTCATTGTTTGGATAGCCATTTATCCAGCAATAACAGCCATATTATTATTTTTTGGTGAATATTTGAACCATTTGCCCATTTTGCTCAGGACCTTGGTTTTAACCCTTATTCTAGTGCCTGCAATGGTGTACTTCCTTATTCCGTTTTGGAGCAAAATCTTAAAATAGATTAAGACTAAAAGCAACTTTTTGGCTAAGAACGTTATTTTTTTGGTTCCGGAACATCTTAACGTTTTGGTCATTTTTCAAACTTTTTTGGTTAGCCTTAGGACGAGTTTTCCATTTAGCTTTGAAGAAGTAAATCAAAGATATGATCAAAATCCCAATGCGATGAAAACTAAAATACTAAAAATCGGAATCATTGGATCCGGCAATATGGGCGGACAATTAGGTCGTCTATGGAGTAAGGCTGGATACGAGGTAATGTTCAGCTCCCGCAATCCTGAGGGATTAAGACCGTTGGTCGAAGACTTGAAAAGTGCCCGCGTGGGTACCGTGGAAGACACTATTGACTTTGGAGATGTAATTGTTTTGGCCATTAACTATGGAACCCTTCAAGAGGTAATAGATAAGCTAAAAGATAGGGACAAAACCATAATTGACCTCACCAATCCAGTTTATTGGACAGAAAACAAAACCTTGACCAAGGTAAACCTAAATGGTAAATCCGCAGGGGAGAATCTACAAGCCAGATTACCCAAAGCCAAAGTGATCAAGGCCTTTTCCTCCCATTACGCAGCTTCACTGCAAGAGGGACATCGCGAATATCCCATTGTGGTGTTTTACACCACTGATTTCGAAATCAACAAGGAACTGGCAGAAAGGCTTATCTCGGATATTGGATTTGAGCCCCTATTCTACGGGGGACTGGAACGAAGTTTGGATATTGAACTATACGGGAAGTATTCGAACAAGATTATGTCCAGGGAAGAAGCACTGGCCAGCATCGGTCAATAGAGTTGGAATAAAAATAAGAAAGGAGGTCTTTAGCAAGACAACCCGCTTTAGAAAGACAAGGCGACCCTAAAAAAAGAGGTCGCCTTTTTCTTTGTCCGAAACTTTAAATATTAAATTTTGGTCATTTCTCACAGGTTTTAGGTTAACGACATGGGGTACTTAAGTCGGATCTTTACGCTATAAAACAAAATCAAATAATCATGAAAAAGTTTGCACTCATAACCTTACTCTATTTGACCGTTTCCGTTGTTGTTATGGTAGTCGGATTCGCAGTGGTAAGTGACATCCTATAAGCAACAAAAAGTCATTTTCCAATTAGTCCGAATTTGCTATTTTTAGGTATGGCAAAAAAAGAGATCCCAGTATTTGAAACCAGCAATGACATACATGCTGCCACAGGTTTTGACCATCGCAGTCATATCCCCGGATTTGACATTTTTACCATGGAATCGCTGGAACCTACCGCTAGGCGCTGTATGCCACCCTATCGGCAAGGATATTATCAAATAGGAATTTTGAGCGAATCGGCCGGATCCAGTATCAATTTAAATACCAATGCAGTGGATTTGGAACAATTTCCGTTATGGTTTGTGGTGCCTGGACAAGTATTTTCTTGGGTACGAGATCCAGAGACCAAAGGGATTCACATACAGTTTCGAAAAGAATTTATTGCTCAAACCGTTCCCCGACTTACCGAGACGTTTCCTTTTTTAAAAATCACGGAAAATAGTGTTTTTCTGATGACCCCTGAGGAGCAACGATCATTGGAAATCGATATGGAGCGCATGCTGTCCGTGTTTGAAAATCCCCACCCCTATCAAGAAAAAATGTTGGAAGGGATGCTAGTGGCACTGCTATACAACTGTAAGTCCATCTATGAGCGGTTCAAGACCAAGGAAAGCCATCTAAGCCGTAAACAAGTTCTTTCCCAAAAATTTCAGCAACTGGTGGATAAGCTCTATGTGGATTCAAAAAATGTGGGCGACTACGCGGAACAACTCAATGTGACCCCAAATTATTTGACCACCATTGTTAAGGAAGTGACAGGGAAATCGGCCAAGGATGTTATTCAAGAGCGTGTCTTTTTGGAAAGTAAGACAATGCTGTCGTTCACCAGTCTAGATGTGGCCGAAATTGCCTACCAGCTCAACTTTCAAGAACCCACCCACTTTACGCGTTTCTTCAAAAAGTATAGTGGATCCACTCCCAATAAGTTTAGGCAATCCCTCTAGTTTACATTTTTGCCATTTTCCAGTACAAAGTGGTTATTTCTTTAGCAAAGCTATTCGGAACTTTGCTCTAAAATAAAAACCGGACTATGGATACGGATAGAATTGCTCTGATCACCGAAGCAGGAAACGGATTCGGACATAAGTTTGCCCCGCTTCTAAAGAACCAAGGATTCCTTGTTATCATTGCCGCCAAAGGCGAAGCGTATAACACACTGAAAACGTTGAACCTAAGTAATGTTGAACTACTAAAGGCCGATTTTACCCATAGCGGGGACATCGCCCAATTATACGCCTATATAAAAACACATTACAATAAACTCGATGTGCTTATCAACAATGCCGAAATAGCAAATGGTTTTGGTCAGAAAATAGACCATCTCCGTATTGACGATGTGAAAAATCTATATGAGGTAAACCTGTTCTCCATACTTCAGGTTACAAAAGCAATGCTTCCACTATTAAAAAAGAGCCATAGGGGAAAAATTATCAATGTATCCAGTGCTTTGGGAGATATAAACAGGATGAAGGACGATGGATTCCATTATGCGAATTACCAAATGACGGCATACGCAACGGCGAAAGCTGCACTTGAAATGTTTACGGTCCTGCTATCTCGGGAACTTCAAACCACCAAAATACAGGTAAACCGTTTTGATCCGATACGTTTGAAAAACTGCACCCATAATGATGTAGCCATTTGCAACCAAGTGGGGAAAGAACTACTTGAATTGTTGGATACAGGCAAAGTTGTCGATTCATATGCATTATCCTAAGGGATTTTTAGCGGTATCATAAAACCAACATTTTGGAAACCCGTTCTCCCAATTCTATGGACTGAAATAGTTTGTATTACCGAATATCAAATGATTTGATTTAAAATGGTGTACCCCAATGTGGCTAAATACAGTATCTGTACAAAAAAGCCTCTCAGAATTGAGAGGCTTTTGACTACTTTTCGGTAGTTGAAGAAGTGCGGCTGAAGGGAGTCGAACCCCCACGCCTCGCGGCACTTGATCCTAAGTCAAGCATGTCTACCAGTTCCATCACAGCCGCAATCCAATATATTCTTTCACGACACTATTTCGTAAAAGGACTGCAAATATAAAGCAAAATTCCTTTTCCCTAAATAATTCGATAGGCAAAAAACTTCTTTTTTGTAACTTCGACTTAAACTCAACTTCCGGCCAATGGATGATATCACAAACTACATCGAACAAAACCAAGAACGTCTTCTAAATGAACTTATCCAACTCCTAAAAATTCCTTCCGTAAGTGCGGATTCGGCCTTTTCCCAAGATGTCATCAACATGTCCGAGGCAATAAAAACGGCCTTGGAGGAAGCAGGTTGCGATCAAGTGGAAATCTGCGATACGGAGGGCTACCCTATTGTCTATGGTGAAAAAATAGTGGATGCCTCCTTACCCACCATTTTGGTATACGGCCACTACGATGTTCAACCACCAGACCCACTGGATCTATGGAACTCGCCTCCCTTTGAACCCGTTATCAAGGAAACCGAACTACATCCCAAAGGTGCCATTTTTGCCCGAGGATCTAGTGACGACAAGGGGCAAATGTATATGCATATAAAAGCCCTGGAGTTTATGGTAAAAACCGATCAATTGCCCTGTAATGTAAAATTTATGATCGAGGGGGAGGAAGAAGTGGGTAGTAACAGTCTTACGACCTTCGTAGTGGAGAACAGGGAAAAACTGGCCAATGACATCATTTTGATATCGGATACCGGAATGATCGCCCCTAATGTACCTTCCATCACCACGGGACTTCGAGGGTTGAGCTATGTTGAAGTGGAGGTTACGGGCCCAAATCGCGATTTGCATTCCGGACTCTATGGGGGTGCCGTTGCCAACCCGATCAATATCCTTACCCAAATGATAGCCTCGCTCCATGATGAGAACAACCATATTACCATTCCGGGATTTTACGATAAGGTGGAAGAACTCCCGCAAGCGGAACGTACGGAAATGGCCAAGGCTCCCTTTAATCTGGAGGAATACAAAAGCGCGCTGGACATTGAAGCCGTTTATGGGGAGGAAGGATTTACGACCAATGAACGGAATTCCATTAGGCCGACACTAGATGTAAATGGTATCTGGGGCGGTTATATTGGCGAAGGTGCCAAGACCGTAATCGCAAGTAAGGCCTATGCCAAGATCTCAATGCGATTGGTACCGCATCAGGATTGGAAGGAAATCACCGAACTTTTTAGTCAACACTTTAAGCATATCGCCCCAGAGGGCGTAAAAGTAAAAGTAAGGCCGCATCATGGAGGCCAGGCCTATGTTATGCCCATAGATCATGTAGGGTACCAAGCCGCGGCCAAGGCCTATGAAACCACCTTTGGAACCCCGCCCGTTCCCCAACGCGGCGGCGGCAGTATTCCCATTGTGGCCCTATTTGAAAAGGAATTAAAAAGTAAGACCGTCCTTATGGGATTTGGTCTGGACAGTGACGCCATACATTCCCCGAATGAGCATTTTGGGGTTTGGAACTACCTAAAAGGCATTGAGACCATACCCTATTTTTATCATTATTTTACCGAAATGAACCGATAAGAGATTTCCCCCTAAGTCAATAATGGCAGCCAATACGGTCTATGGGCAGCACCAAATCAAAGTTGGCAAGGTCAAGTAAAAAGCTAATTTTATCTCTACATTTGTAGAATTAAAAAATTTATTCTATGTTTGTAGAGATTATTCTAATTCTGTAGAACAATGCAATTGTCAAAAGCCGAGGAAGAACTGATGAATATACTCTGGAAGCTAAAGAAGGCTTTTATGAAGGATCTCTTGGATGCATACCCTGAGCCCAAGCCGGCAACTACGACCGTGGCTACGCTTTTAAAACGGATGACGGACAAAGGATTCGTGGCCTATACCCCCTTTGGGCGATCCCGTGAATATTACCCCACGGTAAAGAAAAAGGAGTATTTTTCCCGGCATGTCAATGGGCTCATTAAAAACTTTTTTAACGATAGCCCTGGTCAATTTGCATCATTTTTTACCCAGGAAACAGGGCTTAGCAAAGAGGAGTTGGAGGATTTAAGGCAACTCATTGATCAAGAAATTAAAAAGAAGTAGTTATGTTGGCATACATTTTAAAGTCGAGCGCATGCCTTGCCTTTTTCCTGTTTTTCTACAAAATCTTTTTGGAGCGGGAAAAAATACATGCTTTCAAACGCTTTTACCTCCTGATATCCTTGGCATTGGCCTTTAGCATTCCTTTGATCACCTTTACGGAATATGTTGAAATTACAACCGGGAGCGCAAAAGTTCCACTGGCGATTACATCCGATACACAGGGAGCATCCCAAACAATTGCATCGGGCTTAAGCACTTTCAACCTGTCTTTCCTCCTTTGGATTATCTATCTCCTAGGAACTCTTTTTTTTGCTTTTCGGTTTGCCAAGAATTTACTCGGAATCGTTCGCCGTATTCACAGCAATCCAAAGCTCAAAACTAAAAACAGCATTCATGTACTGCTTTGGGAAAAAATCGCGCCCCATACTTTTTTTAACTACATTTTCTTAAATAAGACCCGGTTCGAAGCACAACAAATCCCAAAAGAGGTTTTGCTGCACGAGGAAACACATGCCAGACAACTCCATAGTTTGGACATTGTTCTTGTAGAGTTATTGCAGATAGTTCTTTGGTTTAATCCGTTGTTCCTTATCCTAAAAGGCGTAATTAAACTGAACCATGAATTTTTAGCGGATCAAGCGGTTTTGGACCAGGGTACTCCCTTCCCTTCCTATCAAAACATGCTTTTGGCCTTTACATCAGATGCAAGCTATGGCAACCGTCGGCTTCCCATGGCCAATGCCATTAATTATTCATCAATCTACTTGACCGTATTCGGTAAAAAAATCACGATTTCCGGCCAATACGCGCAAGTCAAAAAACGATTCAACATCATGAAAAAACAAACATCAAGACAAACAGTCCTGCTCAAAAGCACACTCTTACTACCCCTATTGGCCCTATTGCTTTATGGCTTTAGCGGTAAAAAAGTTATTCAAACAGAGATTCCCGATGCTGCAATGTTGCCAATGGAAAGCATTCAAGAAAACATTACTTGGGACATTCTTCAGGAATACAATACCCTGGCCAAAAAATACAATGATCCGGCCACGGATGAGCGAGATGTAAAAAGCAAGGACATACTGCGTATGGAACATATCTACCACCGAATGTCCGAGGTTCAGAAAAGTAACGCCGAACCTCTCCCCAGATATGCGGATCCTCTTCAGGAATCACAGGAAGGTGCCACTGAAGAACAAGTTGCACAATACAATGCACTGGCCAAAAAATACAATACAATGATCGAAGCTGAGGAAAACATCTTTATCAAAAAGTCCGATGTAGAGCTTTTGGAATACCTGTACAGTATCATGACCGAAGATCAAAAAAGCACGGCGGAACCTTTTCCCGATTTTCCAGAACCGCCCGAACCACCTCTACCGCCTGTCCATGAAGTAGTGGAAATACAGAAAGAAGTGGAAAAGCTAGCAGCCTTGATGGCGGAAAAAGAGGTAGAAGTGAAACAACAAAGGACCGAAATGGAGGAGGTGGAAATTGAGATGGAAAAACAAGAGATGCACATGAAGGAACAGGCCGTTGCCTTGGAAAAACAACAGGCCATGCTGGAGAAGGAATCCCTGGAACTGCAGAAACAAGCACAGAAAATGGAAAAACAGGCCCGGAAACTGGAGCGAGACATTCCTTCTCCGCCTCCTCCACCAGAACCTGAATCACCCGTGGAATTCGTTAAGAGAATGAAGAAAAAGAACGCCATCTTTTATCACGAAGGAAAAAAGATATCCGCTGAGCAAGCCATTGAACTGCTAAAAAGCAGTAGCCATATAAATATCAATTCAAAAGGTTCAAAAGGGAAAAGGCCCATTGTTGAAATATCCACCGACCTTTCCGAATAGCACATTAATCCTATTACCTCACCTATGTTTTTGACAATATCAAAAAAGTTGTCCTGGTTGGCTGCGCTCTTATTTCTAGGGACCATGAATCCCGACACAACCAACCATAAACTACGACCAAACCCGTCCTTTCCGAATACGAGCTTGCAAAAGTACCTACAGTCGTTGGAAAAGAAGGGGTTTTCCGGAACCATTCTTATAGCAAAAAAGGGGGAGATCATAGAGCATAGTGCCTATGGTATGCGCGATAAATCCAAGGGCTTAAAAAATGGTAAAAAAACCATCTATGATATTGGTTCGGTCACAAAACAGTTTACCGCGGCCGCCATCCTAAAACTGGAGATGCAAGGAAAACTGTCGGTAAATGACCCGATCTCAAAATATTTTGCGGAAATCCCCGAGGACAAAAAGGAAATTACCCTTCATCATCTTTTGAACCATACCTCCGGGTTAGTGGCAAGTATAGGCGGTGATTATGAGGAAATCAGCGAAACGGATTTCTTAAATCGGGTTTTCGCATTGAAACTGAAATCGACCATAGGCGAAAAATTCCGATACTCCAATGTGGGTTATAGTTTATTGAGTATAATAATCGAAAAGGTAAGCGGTATGGGTTATGAGGCCTATCTAAACCGGGTGATTTTTCGCCCGGCAGGAATGCAAAACACGGGATATATACTCCCTGACTGGAACTCCAATAGCATTGCAAAAGGATATTCCAAAAAGCAAGAACATAAAAAACCCAATGAAGAGCACTGGGGCAAGGACGGCCCTTTTTTGAACCTTAAGGGGAATGGCGGAATCCTGTCCGATGCCGAAGATCTATTTAAATGGCATACCGCACTTCTGGGCAATGCTATACTGGACGAAAAAGCCAAGGAAAAGTACTTCTATCCCCATACACCGGAAGATGCTAGTGGAGAGTCCTTCTATGCCTATGGTTGGGTACATATGCCCTTTGGTCCTGACAGAACCGCTATTTGGCATAATGGTGGCAACGGTGTATTCTTCACCGATTTTTGGCGATTTGTACAAGAAGATATTGCTGTCATTGTCTTGTCCAATAAGTATAGGGGGGCCAAGGACGATATCATCGCCGAAAAAATTTCAACAATCATTTTACAGTAATATCATTATGATAAACGTAGCTTCACGTTTGCTTCTTTACGGTATCCTTTGTTGCTGCACGGCAGTGGCCCAGGAGTCATCACTTGCCATTTCAGAGCCCTATGGTAGCCACACGGTTGGGTTTCGGACATGGAACACCTTTGATAAATCCCGCAGCTTTTCCTTTGATAGAAACCGTCCAGATTTGAATCCAGATAAAACCATTTACAGACCCATACAGGTATGCATCTGGTATCCTGCGGAAGCCGTTGGTAAAAACCCGATGAAATACAATGAGTATTTCTTTCTTATGGCCCATGAAACAGGAAAAATGGAACTGTCCACGGCCTTAAGGGACAGTCTATTGGACAACTTCCTTAAAACCGAGCCAGTAGATGTAAAAATCCTTGAAAAGGAATTGAAGGTAAACATGCGGGGTATAAAAGAGGCTCCCCCGAATACGAAAGAAAAGTTCCCTGTCCTGATCTATGGCCCAAGCTGGTCGTCTTCCGCCTATGAAAATGCACTGTTTAGTGAATTCCTGGCGAGCCATGGCTATGTAGTAATCTCCAGCCCAAGTGTAGGCCCTGAAAGACGGGAAATGCCCATTTCCAAGATCGGTGTGGAGACCCAGGCCCGGGATATGGAATTTCTATTCAGCATTTTGGAAACGTTGCCCAACGCCGACGCGGACAAAGTGGCTATTGGCGGATTTAGCCTGGGTGGATTGTCCAATGTATTGATGATGGCCCGAAATTCCTCGGTAGATGCCTGGATCGGTATCGATCCCAGCATTCATGAGGCCTATGATTTCTTTGAGGATTCACCCTATGAAGACTATAGACGCTTTTCAAAACCCACATTGTTCGTCAATTCCCTGGGCTATATGAACGAACTTCCCTTTTATGATAAATTGGTTTACAGCGACGCCTATATGGTCAACCTGCCCCACTTGGAGCACACGGATTTGGCCTCCCAATTCATAAAACTCTTTGGCTCAAATGATACGAAGGAAAATGTGGCGGTAAAAGTTAAAGGGTATAACCTTATGACCCGATATATATTGGCCTTTCTTAATGGGGTATTCCGGGACAAGCTCAACTATACGGACATGACCCGGCAACACTTCAATCCTAGTAAAACAGACCTTTCCTTTGTACAGATAAAAACCAAGAAAGGACTCCCCAGGGTGGATGTTCTCTTTAATCGATATACGAAGGACGAGGTAAAGGATTTGGTTTCATTTTTGGACGTATCCTTGTCCAAGGAACCCTATACACTCTATCCTGAGGCCGATCTACAAAAGTTGATCTTCCTTGTTGCAAAAAAGGATGAGGCATCAACCGCAAAGGAGTTAATGTCCTGGTACCAGTCCAATTATAGGACGGCCTTTCATAGCAAAGTCCTGAAGCATGTAACCTTTGATAAAATGTTGGAATTGTTTTTGGAAGTATATCGGACCAATGAAAAGTGCGACTTCGATTATTATCAATTGAACCATACGGCACAACTGCTATCCATGGGAGGTAAAGGGGAGGAATCCCTGGACTATTTCATTCTAAACACCCAGTTGCATCCAAATAATTACCAGGCTTATTTTAATCTGGGCATCGGATATTTTAGGATGGAAGATTTTGAAAAGGCCCAAATCAATTTTAAAAAATGTCTCGATTTAAATCCTGATGAACGGTTTAAGGGTCTGGCCAACGACTTTCTTTCCAAATCGCAGGGTAACAAATAAAACCCGTTTTACTTTTATCAGGATATGTACATACGTCTTCTATATTGGGATAAAGCAAACAAAATCATAAATTATGTCAAGTCGCTCGGATTTCCGGCCTATTGTTGTAACATTTTATTGAAAATCACGTTCTAACAGAGAAATCAGAATCATCGATCAAATCAGAACACTATGCTACAACGTTTTTTTATCCTCTGCTCAGGGGCGGACACCGCTATTCTAAAAACTTGTTCCGAAGGTGAACAGAACAAATATGCCGGTGTAGGAGCCACCGTTTTCTTCACCGCCGTAATGGCGCTTATAGCCAGTAGTTATGCGCTTTATACTGTTTTTGACAATGTGTATATCGCTATTTTCTTCGGAATCATTTGGGGGCTGCTGATCTTTAACCTGGATCGATTTATCGTTTCCACGATCAAAAAGCGAAACAGCTTTGGAAGCGAGCTCTTACAAGCCACTCCCAGGATTATTCTGGCCGTTATTATTGCAATGGTCATCTCAAAGCCTTTGGAAATGAAGATTTTTGAAAAGGAAATCAACCAGGTGTTGTTGGAAGAGAAAAATGAAATGACCCTGGCCAATAAACAACAATTGGCACAACAATACACCCCTGCCATTGAAAAGTTAAATGAAGATATCGCTGCATTAAAAAATGAAGTCGGTACGAAACAGGCCGAAACTGATGCGCTTTACGACATCTACATTTCAGAGGCCGAGGGTAGGGCAGGAACCATGCTCTTGGGCAAAGGCCCTGTATATAAGGAGAAACGTGAAAAGCATGATGCCGCTTTGGCGGAGCTTCAACAATTGAAGCAGGACAATAGTGAAAAAATTAAGGCTCTGGAAGGGCAAATTGCGGCATTAAACCTTGAGTACAACGAGGTTGTAAAAAATTCCCAGCCTATTATCGATGGTTTTGATGGGCTTATGGCCCGTATCAATGCCTTGGGCAAATTACCTTGGTTCCCTTCATTCTTCATTTTCCTTTTGTTTTTGGCCATTGAGACCGCTCCGATCATTGCCAAGTTATTGGCGCCAAAGGGTGAATATGACCTAAAATTGGAGGATGAGGAAAGTGTCGCTAAGACTTGGGTGATGCAAAAAGTGGAACAACGGGAAAAAATCTTGGCCACGGATACCGCCCTAAACGAAAAAATATATGGTGAGATCGAAGAGGAAGAGGCGGTCTATGCCTACAAGAAGCAGAAAGCCGAAGAGCTTTTGAAACTTCAGGCCGATGCTTTCCACGATCTACAGGTGAAGAGCTTATAGCCCATAATTACTGGGGTTTTCGTAAAAGGACTATCCAATCCTGTTTATCTTCCCTAGGGGGAAGGCCTAATTCTTGAATTGCGCCACCCTGAATGGTTTTAATCGACCCCTGTTGCAGTTCCCTACCTTTTAAGGGATCGTACCAATGTAAGGTATATTCCCCTTCCACCCCACTTAAATCGATGGTATAGGGATTGGAATCTGGCAGGTAAGCTGCATAGGTTTCCCCCGTTTTTCGAAAACAATAGGCCTCTTTTGAGTTGATCAATCCGTGTTCGGGTCGCATTTCCCAATACGGCAAATACGTTCTGAAGAAATGCAGGGCATAGTCCGTGATTTCCCATAAACGATCCCGCGAACGCCAGTCCTCGGTATTCAGATCATGATAGCGATTGTTCGCTCCAAAATACCACTCCACGCCGGCCGCTCCCGACAATAAAGTACCCCATAACACGTAACGGCGTAACGTATCATGGTTTCCGTCCAGGGAATCCGACCGCGCACCCGTATGCCACATCCCGATTTCATCCATGGTAATCATCCATTCATGACCGGCTTCGCGTGATCTGTTCTTCCAAGTTTCCACAACTTCAGCAGCCCCTTCACGCTTATCCACTTGTAACGAAAGTCCATCGAGATCGGTAAACCCAACGATGGAGTCCAGAACATTGGTACGGGCCGGTTCGTGTGAATGCGTATGCAAAAGAATGGGATGGTCATAGGGGTCTATCTTCGTAATAAAACGGGTCATTTCCTTGCGCTGTTCATCGTTCTGGGCAATAGGGGTGAAATTGGCAGGGCCGTTTTCTTCCCCCAGATTGAAATTCATGCCGAGATGGTGCCCAAACCGGGCCAAAAGTTCCCTCAAGTATAATTGTCGCAAAGGACCGGTATCCCCTCCATCCAACATGGTCTCGTTTTCGGTTTCCTGAAGCACCATATGAAGTAAAATCCCATTGGATTGCATGTGTTGAAAGACGATTTCCCATTGCTCCAATTTGCTTACGTCAAACCGGGTGAAATCATCCGGGGACACATAGGGCCAAACGTCCTTTCCATCACCTTTGATATTGTTCGTCAAGAAATAGACTACGTTCATTCCCTTGGAAGACAGATAATTTAAGGCACCGATCAGGCCCTTGCCCTTACCATTTTGCCAAGTAGGGTCGCCCTCCTTCCAATCTTTTAGATGTGGCGTATAGCTATGTATGGTGTCATTCGTTTTTGCCTCTCCGTCATCATTGGACGTTTGCATGCGATAGGTGCCGTCAAAATCCTCATAGGCCAGCAAGTTTTCCGGGCTATCCGCACCCCCCTTGATCCAATACTTGCCGGAATCCTTAAATTGAAAATAGCCGTTTGATGTTATAAGACGACCATGTGCTCGAAAATCCTCTCCATTTTTATCCGAGGGCACTACCTTAAAATCGCCCATGGCATTCGTTATTTCCACTGGTGTCCCATCATTGGAATTATCACTTAAAGCTATATTTTCACCTTTGTACAATGTGGCGGTATAACTCCATTCGCCCTCTCGATCCGGTGTAAACCGCACTTGCCAAATGTTCCCGGAATCCGCACTGGTCTCGGCCGCATTGCCATCCGCCGCGTAAAATCCAGGTAGGGTATATTCGTTTTCGCCATTTTTAAATGTTACCGACAATCTGTAGTTCAAAAAGGGATTCTCGTCATCTCCCTCAGCAGTGTCAGGACCTTCAAAAGACAAGGTAACGGTATGCCATTGCCGGTATTCCGCTAAAGGTTTCTTATTTTCCTTTTCTCCGCAGGAAAGAAATAGTATGATCGATGCGAGCAATAAAAGGTTCTTCATAGTTTCGGGTTTTTGAAATGGGCATGAAGATACTGAAAATTGAATTATTAATTTCCCCATATTCTTAGCCAAAGTGCCGCAAGAAGATGCTTGGCGTCACTTCTAAGCTTTGGGGTTTCCTCTACCATAACCTCTTCCCCTTTTGGAACGATACGGTAGCTGAATGCAAAGCGTTCTTCTTCGGAATCCAAGTTAATCAATCCAAAACGCAAATCATTAAAAAACAATTGATCTTTCTTTTTAGATATCGTATACCAACCTTCTACGATATGCTTTAAGCGCTCTATCTTTTCATGGGAAGCCAAACTGCCCAAAAGCTGATGATTTTTGGGATAGGAAGAAAACTGTATGGGTTGGGAGTCAAAAAATGAATAACTGCCCATCAAATACGCATCGGCGGTCTCTATATTGGCCATCCATAGAATTGAATTAAATGGGGTTGGCCGGGTATCCATGGCGCTGTAATCTATTCCCTGTTCCTCTAGGCCATTGGTGAACTTGGTGTAGGCCAACCCTTTTAAGACCAAGGTCAACATCAGATAACCACTACTGACCAGCAATCCTAAGCGATTGTATTTTGATCTTTTGGGCGATGTGCGTTTTTGGAATAGAACGAGTATTAAAAACACTAAAAAAGGAAGGGTATACAATGGATCGATAACAAAAATATTTTGAAAGGCCAACCTTAAATCAAAGGGCCAAAACAACTGGGTGCCCCAAGTAGTAAAGGCATCCAATATGGGATGGGTAAACAGTCCCCAGAACATGAGTCTTGACCAATCCCGCCATGTTGCACCGGACTTTCTTTCTATTCTTGAAATAAGCCAACCAAAGATCGGGGCAAATAGTAACGAAAAGAAAATGGAGTGGCTAAATCCGTGGTGCCATTCAATGGCAGTAACCGTATCCGTAAAATTGCGCGAAAGCACATCCAAATCCGGAATTGTACCGGCAATGGCCCCATAAAGCAAGGCCTTATTGCCCACTTTTTTGCCAAGAACCGCCTCGCCGACCGAAGCTCCAAGAACAATTTGTGTTAAGGAATCCATTTTCTAAGTTCTAATTCTTAATAGTAGGTTCAAGAGTAGGGTTTGGTGCTTCGACTGTGCTTACGCTAGCCCTCTTCGCCATGGTAGCCAAGCTACGAAGGCTGAAAAGCTTCAGCGACACTTGTGCGCTCAGTATGACATGTTTGGTGTTTGGTGTTTGGTGTTTGGTGTTTGGTGTTTGGTGTTTGGTGAAACTAAAAAAGGTATTTCGTATTTCTTACTTCCTACTTCTCACTTCTTACTTCTTACCTCTTACTTCTAAACTAATTTGTTTTGTTGAACTTGGTTATATACTTCACAATGAACTTTTACATCAAAGCTTCGCCACATCCAGTACCACATGCTTTACCGTTTTTCGGTTCCAAGTGTAGACGATGTGCACTTTTTCATCCGGGGCCTGTATCACGGTAGGATAGGAATATTCCTCCCCTTCCCTATCGGTTGTTTCCCGAAGGGGTTCCAAATCCAGAACGCGTTCCCATTTCTTTCCATCGGTGGATAAGGCAATACTTAAGGGAACACGATCCCCCCAATTCTTTTCGGTTGGATTATAGACCAGTAGTTGGCGGCCATCCTTTAAGGTGACCCCATCGATACCCGAGTTTGGATTCGGGAGCGAAGTTGCGGTCATGTTGCTCCAGGTTTTCCCATAGTCCGCAGACCAATTCTGGGTAACCACACTGTTCTGCGTCCTACTCAGCAGTTGCAATTTTCCCTTACCGTAATTTAGAATTACAGGTTGTATGGCACCGAATTCCTTCGGATCGTTCAAAGCTGGAGTTTTGGACCAGTTTGCACAGTTATCGTAACTGGATTCCAAATGTATTTTCCAACCCTCCGTTTTGCTTTCCGTGCTCGATGGCGAAAGCACTGTTCCATCTTTCAATTGAATCGGCTGATTTTTGATTGGCCCCAGGATACCTTCGGGCAACCTTATGGGTTTGGACCAGGTTTTCCCATCATCCTCGGAAGTCATATACAGTCCCCACCACTCCTGTGGACTTGGCCCTACCTTATAGAACAAGTACAAAGGCCGGTCCTTGGGTTTAAACAGTACCGGATTCCAACAAGGATAGCGGCTACCATCCTCCTGAACACCGTTGACTACCTCAACGGGAATGGACCAATCCTTATTTGTCTTTCTGGACACCCATATCCCTACATCCTTGTTCTTTTCTTTTGTTCCTCCAAACCATGCGGCAACTACCACGTTATTACTGACTTCCACCGTAGAGGCATGGCATTCCGGGGTCAATGCCTTTTCCAAATCATAAATAAATTCCTCGGAAACAACGGCCGGATGGTCTAAGGGCAACACTTTCGGGAGCTTACGGGACTGCCCCTTACACGAAAATGTAGTAGCTATTATCGTAAACACAAATAGTATCCTCATAGTAAATTGTTAGTTGATTTAGGATTGTCGTAAATCCAATACACCATTCAATTAAAACTCTTTCGATAGGCCGAGGGCGTTTTTGCCATTATACTTTTAAAATAGTGATTAAAGTTAGCCAAATTGTTGTAGCCGCTTTCAAAACATATTTGGGTAATTTGTTTATCGGTCTCGGCCAAAAGTTTGGCCGCCATTCCTACGCGGACGCGTTTTACATATTCCATAAAGGTAAGATCTGTCTTCTTCTTAAAAAACCGGCAAAACGAACTGGGTGCCATATTCAAAAGGGCTGCCGCCTCCTCTAATTTTACACCTTCTTGAATATTTTGGAATACATAAGCATATACCGTATTGATCTTCTCCAGGTTTCTATTAAAAATCGCGGTATGATCAATGGGATTGGATAGTTTTTCCCGCTCCTTTGTCCGAAGTAAAAGATAAAAGACCTTGAGCATTTCAATATAATAGGGCAAACCTTTCAAATGGGTCATTCTTTCCAGAATACGACGGATTTGACCATTATTTTCCATCTTAAACCGTAACCCTCTGTTGGACTGCTTCAAAAGGGTCACCACCTTTTCCAATTCCGGAATCCCGAAAAAATCCGAATTCATGATATCCTCGGAAAAATGGGTTACGATACAAAAAGACGGCATAGCGTTTTCCTCTTCTTGCAGTTCCCAACAATGCGGTAAATTAGGGCCCAATAATACCAAATCCCCTGCTTCGAACCTAGAAATATGATCTCCAACGATTCTTCGGCCCGAACCGGATTCAATAAAATTTAGTTCAAAATTTTTATGGGAATGTACATTGTCGTTCGTTTTCAAGGGTAATTTTCTTGTGATAAAAGAATGCTTATGAGGCACATGGATTTTTTCGAAAACAAACTCCATTAATGGTAATTTTAACAGTTATGGCTTAAAATACAAAATAAAGCTTGAATAAAGGTTAAGATTTAATGTATTTGACGCAAGATTATAGTGGTGCCTAAGCGCGATTTATTCGTTATTTGTTTAGCATCATTCCAACAAGAGATGAATCCGCCCATTAAAGGAATTATACCGCCCATTGTTACTCCCCTATTGGAAAATGGGGATTTGGACAGCCAAGGTCTTTGTAATATCATTGAACATATGCTAAAAGGGGGCGTACACGGACTATTCCTGTTGGGGACAACCGGGGAAGGACCAAGCTTATCGCATGCGCTTAGAAAACAAGTGGTTACGGAAGCCTGTGACCTGATCCGTAAACGTGTGCCCGTGCTGGTCTGTATTACAGATACCTCATGTACGGAATCCTTGGAATTGGCGGAGCATGCCCAACGAATGGGGGCGGATGCCCTAGTGGTGGCGCCACCCTATTATCTGCCCATTTCCCAAGGTGAAATGCAACAGTATCTGGATTATCTGGCACCGTTGCTCCCCCTACCCTTTTTACTATACAATATGCCTAGTTGCACCAAACTTCAATTGTCATTGGAAACCATTAAAAAAGGGAAGGAACTTGGTGCCATTGGCATAAAGGATAGCTCGGGCGACTGGAATTACCTGAATTCCTTGATCGAGGAATTCGTTGGGGATCCCACTTTTTCAATTGTCACCGGAACGGAATTGTTCTTACCTAGATTGATTGCAAAGGGAGGTCATGGAGCGGTCGCTGGGGGTGCCAATTTTTTCCCACGTTTGTTCGTAGCTTTGTATAACGCCTGTTTGGCAAATGATACCGAAACTATCTCGGAACTTTTGAAGAAAGTAAAATTGATCGGGACTACCCTATATAATGTTGGAAAACAAGAATCGAAGTATATAAAAGGTACAAAAAGTGTCCTATCCATACTTGGATTATGCCATGATCAAGTGGCGCCTCCCCTGCGTCGATTTACTTCGTCCGAGCGCGAACAAATCAAGGAGCACCTGACCCATTTTCCTCCCGATGATTCATACATCCCCGCCAGATGAAATATGATTTGAGTACCGTTGACTTGGTCATTATCATTGGTTATGGTTTGGTGTTGTTGGCCATGGGAATCTATTACTTCAAAAAAAGTAAGACCTCGGAGCAGTTCATGGTGGCTGGTAGGAGTATTCCCGCATGGGCGGCCGGCATCGCGGTAATGAGCACCTACACCAGTAGTATTTCCTATATCGCGGTACCGGGAAAAGCCTTTGATGACAACTGGCACCCCTTAATTTTTGCGCTTACCGCTATCCCGGTTGCTTGGTTTGTCACCCAATTTGTGATTCCCCATTATCGAAAACACAAAATCATATCGGTTTATAGTTATCTAGAAGAAAAAATTGGAGGTTGGGGTAGAGTTTATGCCGCATTTTCCTTTCTCTTGTTTATGGTCGGACGGGTAGCGGTAATCCTATACCTTTCGTCCTTATTGCTTATCTCCTTTGTCCATACCGATATCGGCACCGCCATACTGGTCATAGGCGTTGTGACCATAATCTATACCTTGATGGGAGGTATGGAGGCCGTCATCTGGACCGATGTAATGCAATCGGTCATTATGATCGGGGGCATTTTCTTTGTGGGCTATGTACTGGCTACCGAAGTATTCGCACAACCCGATTATCTGATCCAAAAGGCTTTGGATCAACAGAAATTCAGTTTGGGGGATACCCATTTTTCATTGGGAGACCGTACCATCTGGGTGATGATCATTTTTGGTGTTGCCGAAAATGTACGCAACCTAATGGCCGATCAGAACTTTACCCAAAAATACAGCTCGGTCGCCACGGAGAAAGAAGCCAAAAAATCGGTATGGATTGCCATGTTGATCTATTTGCCTTTGACCGCCATTTTTCTTTTCATCGGTACGGCACTATTTTCCTATTATGATGGGAGTTATCATGTATTGGATGAAACCATTACCAAGGGCGATGAGGTGTTTCCTTTTTTCATCGCCACGGAACTTCCCATTGGAATAAAGGGCTTAATGATCGCCGCTATCATGGCAGCCTCTATGAGCACCGTGGACTCCGCCCTAAACAGTTCGGCTACAGTGTGGTACATCGATTTTTACAAAAAATACATAAATCCGCATACCACAAAATGGAAGAGCCTCCTAGTTTTAAGAGTATCCACGGTCATATGGGGTTTATTGGGGATCGGTTTTGCCCTATTGATGATAAAGGCGAAAAGTGCATTGGACGTATGGTGGCAAATTTCCGGTATTTTTGGCGGTGGTATCCTGGGGCTGTTCCTATTGGCGATCTACAACGTAAAAATAACACGGCTACAGGGCATTCTATCCGTTGCTTTTAGCATATTGATTATAGTATGGGGTACCTTTTTAAGGGAATTACCGGAACCGTATCATTGGCTTCGGTGCACTATGGATCCAATTATCATCGGGGCCGCCTCCACTGCTGGTCTTATTGGGCTGGCCTTGTTGTTTGTGGTACTCAATAAAAGAAATCGGCATTTGAGGTAACGGATTGTGTTGAACAGGCAGTGCATCATCCCAACCGCATTGGATAATTCTAGACCTGATTCCAGAATCCGTCCCTGCTCACTCTACAATTTCCATCTTTTTTAATAGGAACGAAGCGTTCATATTCTGACAAATACCGGCTTTGAGCTTGTAGTCAAAATGGAGCTCGTTATCGATAATTTCCGCGTCGAAATAATAGTTGTGAATTTGGTCGAATTCCTTTGCCGCATCGCATAGACTCAAATCGTGGGTCGCTATGATACCCGTAGATCGCGAACGCACCAATTTCTCTACAAACTTTCGGGAGCCCTTGGCCTTGTCCGAACTATTGGTACCCTTTAAAATTTCATCCAACACGATAAAATACCGATCCTTCCGAATCTCATCGACAATAAACTTTAAACGCTTCAATTCCGAAAAGAAATAGGACTCCTCATCCGTCAAGGAGTCCGTGGTCCGCATACTCGTTATCAGCTTAATGGGGGAATAACGCGCTTTAGAGGCATTGACGGGAAGCCCGATATTGGCCATCACGATTTGGAGCGATACGGTCCTTAAAAAAGTACTTTTACCCGCCATATTCGCCCCTGTAATGATAAAAAACTGCTCCTTCCCGATTCTAAAATCATTCGGAACACTTTTATCGGGCTCCAGCAATGGATGTCCTGCCTTTTCCGATTCCAAAACCGTTTCTTCCCCAGTCAACGATGGAAAGCTATAGGAAGGATGATTAAAGACGAAATTTCCCAGACTATTGTAGGCATCAAAAAAGGCAATGGTTCGGAACCAAACCTCTACCTTGGGACCGTAAGATTTGAACCAGTCCTCTATGGTATAGGACAACTGAAGATCCCGTAACATAAACGCATTGGCGACCAACCCGATTATGATGTTATTCCGCTGATCTAGCGCGTTTAGCAGTCTGGAAAACCTTTTTAGAATCTTGGACGCCTTGTCCGTTTTCTCAATGATCAAACTTCTTTTTTCGGATAACAGCTCTGAGCTAAACTCCATTTGCTCCAACTCCATTATCAATTTTTGATACTGTTGAAAAGTACGCTGTATTTTGGATGTGTCCGCTGAAAGCTGGTTTATGCTGCTTAAAAATCTTCCGGTAATGCCCAGACCCAGAAAAGACCATCCGACCAACACCCATCCCGAAACCGTATCCAAAAAATACAGCGTCCAGACTATTAGGGACAGCACACTAAAAATGGTGGGTAGAATCTTCATTATCGCAGGTATACAGGGCCGATAATTCAGTATCCATTTGATAATCGTGGTATATTTGGTCTCCGTCCTTACCAAAGTGGCGATGGCCGAAAAATTCTGCCGCCATTCCGGTATTTGGGCCAATTCCTTTAGAGCCTCCTGTTTCTGTGGGATGCTATCTATGGTATTCCCGGTCAAGATTTCCGCCAAGGTCTCACTGCCTTGATGCAGCGCGGTTCGATTGCAGTATTGATAAAAAGACCCCCTCCCGAACAAATCGATATCCTGACTATAGAAATGGCCGGAATCCTTAAATTCATTGCCTTCCGGTAACTGGTGAAAATTGCAGTTGAGGACTTCGATCTCGGTCTCGTTCAGCCGGATTAATGCCTGTAACTTATCGCGCTGATATTGCAGGTCGGTATGTCGAGAAACCAAGAACAGAAAAAGGACAAAAGTAACAAGTACAATGCCCCATACCATTTGGATATTTCCGAACAAAACATAAATCCCAATGGCGGCACTTGTAAAAACTGCCAAACGAATCATGCTTGAAGCAAAAAGGCGTTGCTTTACATGGGATAGTGCCGTCTTATGTTTTTGGATTTGTTCGGTATAGAACAGGAAACGATCTTGCATGGACTATTCAAAAAAATGATAAGACCCAAAGATATGTATTCTGTACTAGCTTTTTCCCATGGCGTATAGCATGGCTATTTGTCCCAAGTGGTAAATATCGTGCTGGGCGATACTGGGCAGAACATTGCCAAAAGTGTATTTTTTTCCGGGTACTTTTTGCTCCAACAAATCATCGGAGCTGTTGGACAATATATGGAGAATGGCTTTCTGCGTTTGTTGGAGTTCCGACTTTAACCCTTCCCATTCTACTTCCTCTGAAATGTTGACTTCACTCCAATCGTTCGGGCCATCGATAACGAGATCGTATTCAAAATCGCCTTCCAATTTTTTTAGCACGAACACGCGCCAATTGAGTATATGCCGAACCAGTACCGCAATGGACTTTTTCCCATAGCGCCTTTCATTGACCAACTGCCAATCCAGGGAATCCAATTTCCCCATCAGGGAGTCCCCGTACCAAGGCCTGCCATCAAAGCATTCCTCTAAATCGTGTACTATGGTTGCAATTTTATGGTTTGATATCACAATGAAATGGTTTTGGAAAGCAAACTTATGTGTTTTAATTGACTAAAATAAACACCTGAGTCCCCTTTTGAAAAATAATTTTGATACTTGTATTGATATTCTTGGAAAAAAGAAAAATCGGCTGACATATGCTGAATAAAAGTAAGTGTGACCCGTAAGTCTTGCTTTACTATCTAAGAAATTGACAGTTCCCTTACATCCTCAATAAACCAATTTTTTCCCTTTCTTTTTAAGAGGTATAGAAGAGTGCCACCTGCCAATCTTCCTTCTCTTGTCCATCCTACATAGACCACCGCTCTGTTTCTTTCCGCATTAAATATGATATTGGAGAGATAAATCAATTGGTCGAAATGCTCAAACAACGTCTTTTTGTCCCTAAGTTCAGCCTCACTTATGACATCAACACTGTGCTTCTTTTGGAGGCCTATCATTTCGTCAGAAATGATATGGATAGTGTCCTTGGAAAAAAGAAGGTCTATGACCGAATGATATTCTAAATCTATTTTTCGCTTATTTAGATCCGTCTTGGAAATATTGAAAAAAGGGGCAACCGCCACGTCCGGGCTAATCCGCTCTAAAGAATCAATTATTTCTTTCGGCATGGACATAACCGACTCTTTTCCCAATGGTGGTGGGGGCGGCGGAGGTATCGGTTGGGCAACATTATTGATAATCAAAGAATAAATACTTTGTTCTCCAGTTTTTAATATACCCTCATTACAAGACCACAAGATTAATAACAATAGCGCCAACAGTCCTTTTAGAATGACTTCAAACTTCATTTCTTGGGGTTTAACCGGATAAATTACCAAATGGTTGTCGGGACCAATTCCACAACCTGCCATTTTCCTTTTACTTTTTCCAGACAAAATATTGCAGCACCTCCAGCTAGTCCACTTCGACTTACTCCAACTTCAAAAATGGCCCTAGTACCTCCTCTGTTGTACCAAATTTTTGAAAAATTAAAAAGAAGGTCGAAATCATTAAAATCATAAGAGCCTTTCATTTTGGTTGTATCTGGCAAAACTGTGGTATGCCCCTTTTGACTTTTTATCCCTTAGGTTGTTGTAATATATTTGGTGTCTGGAATCGTATCTATCAATTCCTGAAATCCATTAGGAATATCCTTTAATCCCGATTTTTCCATTGTAGCATCCATAACCGGATAAATAGCTACAATTAGTTTTACACTCAGCAACGAATCAACTATTCTCTTGGGAATAATGGTATCCTTACTTTCTATTGGTGGTGGGGGTGGCAAGGGGAAAGCAATTTCATCCACAATCCACGATATTAATTCCTTGTCCGGGTCGTGTATTTTAGCTGTTTGCTTACAACCGCTTACAACCAGTAACCCTGCTAGTGTTAATACCCCTAAAAACTTCATATGCTCTTATTTACTGAACTCTTTAAGGAAAAACTATTGATCTTTCAACTTTCAGAAATATTTTTAGAAAATCTTACCACCCACATTCCATCTTTCTTCTCCAACCCCACAATGCTTGTGGAACCGGCCAATCCATGGGTGTATGAGCCAAATTTTAAAATTGCCTTTGAAAAATCTCCATTAAATTTAATGTCCGAAAAGTACAGCACCCCAATAACATTGTTCTTTTTTGTAAGGTCATGAATTTTTAATCCTTTCTGATAGTAGACAACAGGAATACTATCACCGGTTTTGGCGAGTACTTTAGTGTTATGCAAATCCTTGATAAAATAAGTAATATTGGACTCTTCAAGAATATTTTTATACTCAGCTGGGATATCCAAGCTTTTAAGAATAATTCCTTTACTTTCTCCGGTAGTTACTATCGCATAAACTCTTTTATCAATTAATTTATCGGTGACTTTTTTATCGAGTTTTGGTCGATTGCCCTTTTCATTTTTTGGTGGAGGAGGAGGAACTGGAAAATTCAATGATTCACTATTATATAACAAATTCACTATGGCCAAACTTTCCTCATCTATTTTGGTATAATTAACATGTTGACACCCAACGGTAAATACCAACAGTAAGAAAAGTGTACTTAATAAAATGGAATTTTTCATAGTTTAACTAGTTACACGTCTTAATATTTGCATCAACAATTTTTCTGTTGTTATTAAATCTTGAGTCCTAATTTAAACCCAGAGAGTTATTTGGATCCCACTTCCTTAAGCCGTCCCAAGCAAAACTGCAATAACAATCTATAAGTTATCAGTCATTACCAAATGGTTGTGGGTATTATAGTGTCATAGGCCCATAAACCCTTGTCCTTTTTTAAACAATAAATCGAACCATAACCCCAAAGCCGACCTCTACTAACCCCTAGACTGAAAACGGCTTTACTGTAATCCACATTGCATCGAATTCTGGAGAAGTAAAATAGTAAATCGAAGTCATCGTATGCCATCGGTTTTCTTAATTTCACGGTATCCCCCAACATTAAGCTGTGCCCTTTTTTGCTGGATATACCTTTCAAATCATGGAAATACTTGGTCTTAAGCGTGTCCTGCTGAAGAATTTGATCGTATTCCTCCGGTAAACCAGTCTTTAAATCATCCATAGCGGTGTCCATGACGGGATAGATGGCTACCTTAAGTTTTATCCGGGACAATGAATCCACCAGCTTATCCGGAATTATGGTATCCTTGCTTCCGATAGGAGGCGGTGGCGGGAGTGGAAAGGCAATGTCATCCACAATCCACGAGATTAATTCCTTGTCCGGGTCATGTATTGTAGCCGTTTGCTTACAACCGCTTATAAAGAGTAAACTTGTCAGTATAAGTGGCCCAAAGATTCTATTCCTATTTATTTTCACTAAGAAGATATTGACAATTCGTAAGACATAAACCAAAACAAATGATGTTGATGTATAGAAATTTTATTTTATCCGGTTAATTCACCCTTCAAAACAAAAATGATCATTTGCTCTTATTGAAAACAGGAATTCATGAATACGCGCTTCATCAATACATAGTGATTCACCCTTAATAAGATATTTAATCTAAAGTTGCCTCAACCCAATCAACCTCATATCTATATATTTTGCCCAAGGAGTCTTTGAAGTACAATTGAATATCATCAAAAATTTCATTTTTCTGTAAAACCGTGAGGATTCCTTTACTTTCATCCGTTGCAATCTTTTCTTTTCTGATTTTAAGTTCTTCTTGAACAAATGCATGAATGTCTAATATAACAATGGAATCTAGATCCTTTGGTTCCAGAATCTGAAATGCATGGGTTTGAGGATTGTGCTCAAACAATTCATCTTTCAAATAAAAATCAATATGACCCCCATCTCCTTTTACGACTTCCATGGCGTAATCTCCATCAAAAAGATTGAAGGAAACATGTATTTCTTCTGCTTTTTGGGCAAATCCATTTCCATAAAAAAATACCAATACCAGAATAATCATGATTTTCTTCATTCCGTACAAGTTTTGTTTCCGTTTTGCTTGTAACGAGTTACTACATTTAAGATGCGGTCTCTTTCGCTTTGTGGCAACTCTTTCCATGATACTGTTTCATGTAATCCCTCCCAGGATAAGTCTTTATAAAATTGTTCCGAGTTAGCACTTCCATCAAACTCTTTTAATATAGTTGAAATCGTTTCTATATAATGTGCAGCCATTTGCTCATGTTGCCAATTTTTAGTGTGTCTTCTATAATAATCATAAATCCCCTCAAAATTATCAATAGATATCTGCCCATTAACTGATTTGACCTTTCTAAACAATTCTGCATGAATTATTTCATGAGCAAAAGATCTTGCCAATTCTAGAACGGTTCTGTTTGCTACTCTATCCCGATTAATTCTAATTGAGATGTTATATTCGTCAACTACTTTTGTTGATGCATTCACAGAATTTGACAAATCAGCTAGTTCAAATGTCAAATGTGTAACAGGAAACTCAGGATCAAACTTTCGAATCGCTTTTCTAAAATTACCGCTATGGATTTTTAATTTTTTATACACACAATCCGCCTTTCCTGTTAGGTTGTTAAAGATTTTGTACTTTTTCTCATAGCCCTCCGGGGTCGTGTTGAAAAAAACGCTGTTCCGCCGCCACCAACTGTTAAAGAGTACACTGCTCCCGCCATTGGGGCGCACCTTTTCCCTATAAATCGTGGCTCCCCCGTAACCGGCCCCCGAAGAATACACATATTCATAGGTAGTACCCGTATGTTCGCTGCGTTGGAATTCCCATTGGCCGTTGCCCCGGTGATTGAACCAGTCCGTATAGTGTTCCACCCGTACCCGGTTATAACCGCCGCCGCCATTACAATTTGAATTATAACTCCTTTTTAAGCTCGCCCAGGATGCGGATTTTCGGGTACTGCAGCGGGCCGTTTTGGAAAGATCCACTTCCGGAACATCCTCAAGGCCTTCCTCTACCGCACTGGCTACCAATACTCCTTTTTCATAGGCCATGATCAAAATGTTTACACCCTGCAAATCATATACATGAACCGTGCCATCCAAACCCGTAGGTTCCAAAAAGGTGGAGGCCGTGGAGGAGTCCGTGGTATGTAGCATCCGTACCACCCTGTACAATCGCTCCGTACCTTCATATACCACTAATGATAGGGATTCCGCCTCGAAATGGTCGGAATTCAATACCGTAGGGAATTCCTGGGTCATAGGGAATTCATAGACCGTACCGGAGATTGAATCCCGTTGTATCGGATTTTCCCAATCCACCATCATCTCGTTCATAGGGAATCCCGCCAAAGCGGTATCCAAAGCAAGGGCCTCCCAACCCGCTTTAATCTCAGCAACATCCTTTGATAGTTTATTTTCTATAGGTTTTGAAAAACCCAAAGATTCCCGTTCACAAGATCCCAGAAACATCAAAACCACAAACAAGATACTAAATAAAATATTTTTCTTCATATTTCTCATTTTGAGGGTATTGTACAGCCCTAACAGTTGATTTTGCCAAATTAGAAAATGAAGAGTCTTCCCAATAAATCCAGGAAGAAATTTTCGATTAAATTCTCAATACACAGGACAAAGCTTCAATAGAATTGCATTTTAACGGTAAAAAGTAGTTGTTCGACGGAAATAAAAATATAGCTTATGTAGAAAATATACGATATTTCCGCTTACCGTTTTAGAAAACCGGTTAAAAAAGTATCCTAAGGGTAAGTATCAGGTGTTAATCCAAATTGTCCAACTCGGACTTCAGTTTTTTGGTGAATTTGGAAACCACCAAGTCATAGGAGTGATCGATCAACTCCTTGATTAGGTTCGGGGGAAGCTGTTCCAAATATAGGGTGTTCCAGTGTACCTTGCTCATATGATAGCCCGGAATAATAGTCCCATCGTATTCTTCCCTTAAGGCAATGGCCCGTTCTGGGTCACATTTCAAGTTCACCTGCGGAGGAATACGATCCAAACTACTTAATGCGAACATTTTACCCATCACCTTAAAAACGAGGGCATCCGGCCCAAAGGGAAGTTCCTCGGTTACCCCTTTTTTGGCAAGACAATAATTTCGAAACTCCTCAATGTTCATCTCTTGGAGGGTGAAGTACCATTCATAGTTTTAAATGCCCTTGGAATCGTAAACGATTACTTTTTCCCATAAGTTGCTAGATTCTTCAATGAACAATTTATGTGGGGCCTCATCCTGATAATTTTGCTGTGCCTCCGCGGATTCAAAGGTTACGATCAGGGAATAGGTAAACGATCCGTCTACCACCTCACGACTGGCCTTGGGGGGCGTACCGATGAAGTTGGTCTTGGCATACGCCGAATTGTCCAGGAATTTTTGGAGCGAGGTTTCAAAAGCTTTGCGGTCATCGGGGCTATCGGGATTCTTTAACCAGAAATAAACGGTGTGGGCAAAATGAGGATCAAATTCTTTCATATTCGTTTTGGTTTGGCTGTAACAGCTTAGGGTAAGGGTCAAAAATACTAAAGGATACATGAACTTTTTCATTCGTCTTGTGTTATTTTTTGGTGTCGTTAAATAATTTTTTCCGTTCCTCGGAGATTTCCAAAGCGGAATAATCCAAGGTCCATCCAATGGTCTCCACAATTTTTTCAATGAGCAGAACGGCCTCCAAGGCCTCCCGTTTTGCCGTTTCCATAAGACCGCTTTCCGGAATCTTCTCCTTAATGTGCTTTTTGGCTTGCTGATTTAAGCTGGTAAGGTCGTCCGGCGTAAAGGAATTGAAAAGTCCGTTCTTGATATCATAAAACTCCAATTCCGGCTCTATGGACAATACTTCCGGTTGGGGAAAATTAGTGAGGATTATTTTTTTCTTGTCGGTGTCGGAATGCATGAGGACCTTTTGCAGGTCATAGCCTATCTGGGCCTTGGCATTGATAACGACCAGCGCCTTCTTTTTGCTGCTCACCAAGTTCATAAACCCTTCCTTGGTATTTTCATACTTATAGATTTCCGCAAAATCGCCTTCAACCGAAATCAATTTGCAAACACTTTTTATTTTTTCCAACAATACCGTGGACTGATGATGGGTCAACTCCTTGTTTTTCCTTTTGCGGAAAAAAGAAAAAATCCAATACATCATGATCGCCCCTAAAACCAGGCCCAGAAATATTTCAAGAATATTGTCCATGAGATAAATATAAGGAAGTTATCGTTTCCGGTTATAGCGCTTTCGCCTCAAATAGAACGGGCCGGCTAGGGCTGGCATCATTGACGAAAGGGGCCACCTGTAGGTTCAAAAAATACTTCCCGTCCTTAATACGATTGGGCACATAGATGAGTTCGGTAATCGTAGCCGACTTCCGAAGCCCTCCATTGAAGTCCCAAAAGGCCTTATGTGCCAATAACTCCCCGTTATCCTTCTCCTTATCAACCGATGGGAGATCTATCAATAGATGCTGTACTCCCTTCTCCCGCAGGAACATCGCAGCCTCTTCCAACATATAGGAGGGATTTGTATGGGAGTATTGCCGTGAGCGTTTTGCCTTGGTATTCGGCAGGGTACGGATTACAACCGCATCCCTTTGTCCCTCACCCAAGACATATTCCAATTGTTTTTTTGAAATGACAAAGTCGCTCCCCTGCTTTTCCGGGGCAATGGTCAGCAACTCCGCAGCAAAAAAGTAGCTGTTCAAATTTGAATTTATGGAATGGAACTCCTCGGTAATATGCCCAACACATTCGGTATGTGTCCCATGGGCATGGGGATTGAACCAGATATCGTTAAAATTAATGGCGGCTCCCTCCGAAACTTTAGCCATAAAGTCTCCCTCCCTATGTGGTTCTATTTTGGGATGATCCAAATACCAGGCATTGACATTACTTGCCTCGCCCCGTAGCGCGATTGAAATGTCCAAGGGTTTGGACAGGTCTATTTGGTACTTCCCATTATTGTATTCTACCTTTGCGAGCATTTGTGCCGAGCTTTTTCCAGACGAGATTCAGGACAAGTTAACCATAAATAGATCACTGGCGATTCCGTCCACCAAAAACTTGCCTTTTCTAGTGGCCAGTAGCGTATCCCCATCCAAATAAAGCAAATGGGCCTCCAGGTATTTCTTGGCCCGTTCCCCGATATGTTTCGCATAGATTTCCCCGAAGGACACCCCGATCTTTTCCAGGGAAACTCCCCAAATAGTCCGTAGTCCGGTCATGACATATTCATTGTATTTATCCGTTTTGGACAATACCTCCACCTCCATGGGCAGTTCACCCAGGGCAATGGCCCTTACATATTTGGGATTGCTCCTTACGTTCCAGCCCCTTCGATTCCCATCATAGGAATGTGCCGATGGACCTATGCCCAAATACTTCTTCTGCTGCCAATAGGCCGTATTGTTCCCTGAGAAATATCCCGGTTTGCCAAAATTGGAAATCTCATAGCAGGTATAGCCTGCGTCCATAAGGGTATCTGATAAAATATGAAAGTGCCTTTCGGCGACCTCATCATCCACATTTTGAACCACTCCTTTTTTGATGAAATGGGCCAGGGCCGTTTTAGGTTCCACGGTAAGGGCATAACTTGAAATATGCGGAATATTGAACGCCAAGGCTGTTTCAATATTTTGTCGCCAATGCCCATCGGTCATTCCGGGAATCCCATAAATCAGGTCGATGGAAATGTTTTCAAAATAGCGGGATGCCTCTTTGATCGATTGCTTGGCCTCTAACGCATCGTGGGCCCGGTTCATCAATTTCAGATCTTCATCAAAAAAAGACTGAACTCCAATACTCAATCTATTGATAGGGCTCTTAGAGAATTCCTCAAGTCGATTTCTGGATAAATCATCCGGATTGGCTTCCAAGGTAATTTCGGGAAACCGAACCACCTCATAATTGGCATATATTACGTCGATAAGTTGATTCACCTGCTTAACCTCCAAAACAGAAGGCGTTCCCCCTCCAAAATAGATGGTCTCTACCACTTCTCCCTTCAGTTCATCCTTTCGCAATAAGATTTCTTTCAGTAGGGCGCGGACCATAGTTTCCTTTTTACCCATGGATGTTGAAAAATGAAAATCACAGTAATGACAAGCTTGTTTGCAAAAAGGGATATGGATGTAGATGGCAGACATCTAGTAACTAGTAAAAGGTAATAAGTAAAAGTAGAGATTGAATTAATTATAACTATGCCTAGGGCAGGTCTTATTTAGCGCCAAATTTGCTAGGGTTATTCATCATATAATAAATTAATTTTGCTATTTGGACCGTTTTTTCAAATAACGATTCAAATTTCTCCTGTTCTATGTACTTACATTCTCTCGAAAACTCTAACCATGCCTGAGTTTCTAAATTCTCACCATCGCTATCAGAAAGCTTGGATACGAAATGTTTAGGGTATCTGCGCTTCGCATAAGATTCGGCAATATTTGTGGAAACACTTCGAGAAGACCTTCTTATTTGATCCGTCAAAGAATACTTCTCCTCTCTTGGAAACTTTTTGGAAACTTCAAAAATTTCCATTGCCAGTTCAAACGATTTTTGATACGCCAGTAAATCCTGAAACTTCATAAAGGGGTATTGATCTTTTACTCATTACTACATACTTTTCACTTTTTGACTCGCCCTTCATTAGCTTTGACAAACGCTTCCCAACCCGAGTAACTCTTACCTACTTCTATCCGACCCTCATTATAAAAATGACATACCGCGGCAGCTAGACCATCCGTACTATCCAAATTTTTGGGGAGGGATTTTAGGCCCAAAGTACCCTGTAACATCTTGGCCACCTGTTCCTTGCTTGCATTGCCATTTCCGGTTATGGACATCTTTATTTTTTTGGGGAGGTACTCGGTAATCGGTATCTGACGCGAAAGTCCTGCGGCCATGGCCACACCCTGGGCACGACCCAATTTTAGCATACTTTGTACGTTTTTGCCATAAAAAGGGGCCTCAATGGCAATCTCGTCCGGGTGATAGGTATCTATCAGTTGTAAGGTCCGTTCAAAAATAAGCTTGAGCTTGGTATAGGGGTCGGCATACTTCTTAAGTTGAAGTTCATTCATCTGAACGAACTGCATCTTTTTGTCCACAATTTTGATAATCCCAAAACCCATGATGGTCGTTCCGGGGTCAATGCCGAGTATGATCTTTTCGTGGGCCAAGGGTTTATCGTTTAGGGTTTAGGGTTTAGGGTTTAGGGTTTAGGGTTTAGGGTTTAGGGTTAAAATTAAATCTGAAAAACTTACTCTTGAACATTTCTCCTGATTTTTATTCTTAGTCTCAAATCTAACGTCTAAAATCTAATTACTGTTCAGGACAATGGGTAATCGAAATTTTGCCGAAACCGGGATTCCCCTCTTTAAGGCCGGGGCCAAAGGGGGCATGTTCTTAAGACTTTGACGAACAATACCATCAAATTCGGGCATTTGTTTATCGATGGTATCATCCTTCATAATCTCCAAAATGGTGATTTCCCCTTCCTTGTTCACCAAAAAATCCACGATAATCGTAGAATCAATTTCCGAATCCAGTATAAATTCAAATTGGGTCAAGGTTGCCGAAAAATGGGACAGGAGCTCCTTTTCAAAACACTCCTTCTGTCCTATTTTAGGTGCGGTCTCATCACAGTTTGCAAATAAGGGGTAATTGTCCACATCGTTCCAGTCTATGGTCTGCATTTCCTGCTTCACCATTTCCTGGGTCTTCTTGTCCTGTGAGACCCATAAATTACAGGAAGCCAGACAGCAAAAAACCAACAGCATCCAAAAGTGTCGCATACCCACCAATTCTTGGGTGGAAATTACGATTTTTTAATGAAGGATAGGAACATCTTCACAACGCTATACAAAAAGACCTAGATCAGTATCCAGGTCTTTTTCAAGGTTATGGGAAACTATTGTAATTTAAACGTTATTGGGATGGAATACATCACATTAACATCGTTTCCGTCATGCCTACCAGGTACCATATCGGGAATGCGCCCAATAATTCGCTCTACCTCATTTTCCAAAAGCTTATCTGGCCCTTTAGTCTTAATGTGTACGACCTTCCCATCTTCATCTATGGTAAACATCGCATTAACGCGTCCTTCTATTCCTTTTTCAACAGCTTCCTTTGGATAGTTGAAGTGTTTACTAATATGGCGCTGTAGTTTTGAGTTGAAACAAGCCCTTTTATCCGGCTCGCTTTCACAACCTGAAAAAATTGGCACTTGGTCTACTTCTCGGAAACGAAAAACCCCATCTAAATCATATTCTGAAGTTGTTGTCGAAGTATCCCCAAAAAAGTCGAAATCCATGTCCGCTAATTCCGTTTCAATCCGCATTTTGGCTTTAATGGGGTTACCTTCCGGATCTGAGATATAGGACTCCCCATTTTCGGGTCTTGAAAAATGTATGGTAGAAGTCCCATCCTCAACGTGCAATTCCCAATCCCGAAAACCTTCCGCAAGATCTACTAGTCTTGAAAAAACCTTTTTCTCCTCCGTCTCCGTCAAATTTTGGATATCGGCAACGGCTATGGTTTCCTGTATGCCATCCTTCCTTTCATTTTCACAGGATGTATAAAACAGCATTCCAAGAATAATAGGGGCAATAAGTAAATACTTCAATTTCCAAATTTGTTTTGATTTTGATTTTTGTAACATGACTATTCGTTTTTTAATTAATGATTCCTTAAAAAATTGATTGATAAATGAAAAGCTTTGGGTTTGAAAAACTTGGGACAAAAGCAATTTGTATTGTTCATTTTTGTTCATTTTGGCGACTTGGGCGTCGGCAATGAATTCATGCAGTTCCGAAACCTTGTTTTGATACACGTAGACCAACGGATTGAACCAGCCCAGGATTCGCATCAACTCAAAAAACACTAGATCGTACGAGTGTCTTTGCCGAATATGTACCAACTCATGTTTAATGATAGTTTCGTGTTCCCTTTCGACTACCTTGTCACCCAAGAAAATAGATTTGAAAAAGGAAAAGGCTGCCCTACTATTGGGAAGGATTACTCGGGTAAACTCATTAAAATAGTGTACTTCCCCTAGCCGTTTTAGTTTGTGGATCTGAAACAGCTTATACACAAAAAAAGCCGTGGTCAAAATCATACCGCCAAAAAGCAGGACAAGCTCCCAAGGTATACCAAAAGTTGACCCTTTGTCCCCCGTGACCGTTAGAGCGGCATTGTCCAAATTCCAAAGAAATTCCGGATATCCCTGAAAAGCTGTTGGTACCTCGGTTCTAAAAGCCTCTATTTTTACCCAGGGCAATATCAAGGAAAGCAGATAGGAACCTATAAGATAGACCCTGTTCCATTGAAAAAAGGTCTCCCGCTTTAGCCAAAAATCGTAGATGGCCAAAAACACCAATTGAAATGCCATACATTCCAAAGCATACGGTATCATTCTTCCTCTTTTTTGATTTCTTGTAAAATGGATTCCAATTCCGAAAGGCTCATATCGTTCTTTTTCATAAAAAAGGATACCATACTCTTAAAAGATCCCTGAAAATAGCCATCCACCAATTTGTTTATGGACTGATTGCTATAATCCGATTTCTTGATCAACGGAAAATAGAAATGCCCTTTTCCCTCCTTTTCATGGTCTACAAAACCCTTGCTCTCCAAAATCCGTACAATGGTAGAGACCGTATTATAGGCCGGTTTGGGTTCGGGAATTTCTTCTATAATGGCCGCTACATTACATTTTTCCAATTTCCAGAGAATTTGCATTACCTCCTCCTCCGCTTTGGTCAATTGTTTCATTTAACTAAGTTTTTAGTTCAAATAATATTCAAATATAACTAAAATTTTAGTTTAAACTAATTATTTAGTTAAAAATTTTTATGGATATCACATTACCGTATACATTTTCTGTAACAAAATGCGTGTATCTTAGTCCAACAGAAAAGGGAAAAATGGATATTGTATTACTGGTCCTAGGATTTGTTTTAATGCTCATTGGCATCCTGGGAAGTTTTTTACCTGTACTGCCAGGACCTCCTATAAGCTGGATAGGCCTATTATTGTTGTATTTGACAAAGGCCGTTCCCCAGGATTGGTGGATACTGGGCATAACCCTTGGGGTAGCCCTTATCGTTGTTGCGTTGGATTACATTATCCCCGCAATGGGAACCAAGAAATTTGGAGGTAGCAAGGCCGGGATGATAGGTACCACAATTGGATTGTTGGTCGCGCTTTTATTTCCAATTTTGGGGCCCCTTGGTATTATTATCTGGCCTTTTATAGGGGCACTAATTGGGGAGCTACTCAACAAAGCGGATAAGAAAACGGCAACAAAGGCCGCTTTTGGCTCCTTTCTGGGGTTCTTAACGGGCACTTTCTTGAAATTTTTGGTTGCGGTAATATTCCTGGGAATGTTCGTTTCCGTGGCCTGGGAGCACAAGGCTGCCCTATTTCCTTTTTTTTAAAATAGTCTTTTAAAACCCTGATATGCAAAAAAACGTTTTCGCTCTTTTGATTGCCGGCCTTGTTACTCTTTGCGGGGTTGCACAGCAGATAGATTCCGTTAAACTGGATAGCCTTTTTAACACCTTGGAAGCCAATGATCGTTTTATGGGAAGTCTGGCCCTTTCCCATGAAGGTCAAACCATATATGCCAAGGCTATTGGATATAGGGATATAAAAAACACCCTAAGACCGACAACCGATACCAAATACAGGGTCGGCTCCATAACCAAAATGTTTACCTCCGTTCTCGTTTTTAAAACCGTGGAAGCGGGTAAACTAAAGCTTGACCAAACCATCGATACTTATTTTCCCAAAATCAAAAATAGCGATCAAATCACCATTGCCAATCTGCTAAACCATAGAAGTGGCATTCATAGCTTTACAAGCCGTGCCGATTACCAAGAATGGGAAACCGAACCTAAAACCAGGGCAGAACTCCTTGAAATCATCCGAGATGGTGGAAGCGTTTTTGAGCCCAATAGCAAGGCCGAATACAGTAACTCCAATTATGTGCTGTTGACATTTATTCTAGAGGACATCCTAAAGAAACCGTACTCAGAACTTATATCCGAAAAGATTGCCCTACCCCTGGGCCTAAAAAATACCTATGTAGGGGATTCCATCAATTTAAATCGTAACGAGGCCCATTCATACACCTATCTAAAAGATTGGGAAAGAAAGGACGAGACCCATATGTCCATCCCCTTAGGGGCCGGTGCACTGGTTTCCACACCCACCGACTTGAATATGTTCATACATGCCCTTTTTTCGGGTGCATTGATTTCCAAGGAAAGCCTGGACCAGATGAAAACCATTTCCGATGGTTATGGCATGGGTATTTTTCCGGTGCCATTCCACAATAAAAATGGATATGGGCACAATGGCGGAATAGACCGGTTTACCTCGGTCTTGGGATACTTCCCGGAGGATAAGGTCGCAGTAGCGCTAACTTCCAATGGCAATCGCTACGCCAACAACAGTATCATCATTGCCGTATTGAGCGCGCATTACGGGAAGCCTTTTGAGATACCTACTTTCACGACCATCAAGGTACAATCAAAAGATTTGGATAAGTATCTTGGGGTTTATGCCAGTGAGCAACTTTCATTAAAAATTACAATTACCAAGGATGGGGATATCCTTTTTGGCCAAGCTACGGGGCAACCCTCCTTCGCTATGGAAGCCGTGGAAAAGGACATATTCGAGTTTGCACAGGCCGGAGTGCGATTGGAATTTACGCCCGATGAAAAGACCATGATCCTAAAACAAGCGGGCGGAGTGTACCACTACAAAATGGAATAGATCCAAATCTTCGACTCACTATTTGAGCCAAACTGTTTTTTCCGTTATAGGTGTTCTGGTCTGTTGGGGAATTTCTTCATCATAATGCCCCATATAAAAGAAGCCCAAGCACTTTTCCCCTCCGCTCAAATCCAGAAACTCTCCCATATATTGTATTAACATAGGTGAGCTCCAATAGCAACCGATTCCCATTTCTGTACAACAGAGCCACATATTCTGTACGGCCATCGCCGTAGCAGCTGTTTCTTCCCACTCCGGTAAACTTTCTTTTGGGTCACGTTGCATACAAATAGCGATTATCGCCCCAGCTCTTTGGGGGTTCTCCAAAAGTTTTTTGATTTTAAACTGTTTTGGGTGTGCCTCGGTCTCCTGATACTTTTTTGAAAGGAATTGGCCCAACCGTTCCTTGGATTCACCAAGCAATACCTTAAATCGCCAAGGTTCCGTCTTTCTATGGGTCGGGGCCCAGCTGGCGGCCTCCAGGATTTTTTCAATATCGGTTTTGGCAATTGGGCTGGAATTATATTGAACCGGAAATACAGAACGTCTCTTTTTTATCAAATCGAAGATCATATGTTATATATTTAACACTATCAAACTTAATGGATACATTTAGGATCCCGAATATAGTCCGAATGGCATCGAAATCAAAAAAATTCCTTTTTGGCCAAGAGCACCTCACTGCCGGCATTGCGCTTGCCTTGGTCAGAGGTGAAATCATCGGTGAAATTCCCGAGAAATCCCGGGCCAAGCTTAGGGCAAGCCAAAAGATAGTATATGCCATTGTGGAGCATGGTCATCCGGTATATGGCATCAACACAGGGTTTGGGCCATTGTGTACCACTAGCATTTCCAGGGAAGAAACCAAAATACTGCAATCCAACATCTTAAAAAGTCATGCGGTCGGCGTTGGACCACCACTTGCTACGGAAATTGCCAAATTGATGTTGGTGCTTAAGGTGCACTCGCTGGCCAAAGGGTATTCCGGGATTGCCGAGACTACAATGGATCGAATCCTTTGGCATTTGGAGAATGATGTAATTCCCATGGTTCCCTCGCAAGGTTCTGTAGGTGCGTCCGGCGATCTGGCGCCTTTGGCCCATCTTTTCCTTCCCTTGATCGGATTGGGAAAGGTAGCTTATAAAGGAGAGGTTTTGAATAGCTCGGTTTTGCTTAAAAAAGAGGGGTTGATGGCCTTGGAACTAGGGCCAAAAGAGGGATTGGCATTAATCAACGGGACGCAATTTATAGCTGCCCATGCAATTACCGTAATCGAAAAAATGCATGCCTGTCTGGCTCAGGCCGATATCATAGGAGCCATGATGATCGAAGGCCTGCAGGGTTCTATTAAGCCCTTTTATAACGAATTGCATGCCCTACGCCCCTTTAAGGGAAATATACATGTAGCCAAAAGGGTAAAACGATTGCTCAAAGGTTCGGAGATCATGGAAGCCCATATCGATTGTGAACGGGTACAAGATCCCTATTCGCTCCGTTGTATTCCCCAGGTGCACGGGGCTTCGAGAAATGCCTGGTTGCATTTAAAGGAGTTATTGGAGGTAGAGCTAAATTCCGTCACGGATAATCCGGTCATTATCGCAGAGGAACTGACCATAAGCGGAGGCAACTTTCATGGCCAACCCTTGGCCCTGGCCTTGGATTACGCCTGTGTTGCTGCCTCCGAACTCGGCAATATTTCGGATAGGAGAATCTATTTGGCCCTGGAAGGCAATAGTCCCGGGGTTCCCAAATTATTAATGGAGGATACCGGCATCAATTCTGGTTATATGATCTTGCAATATACAGCTGCGGCTTTGGCGAGCGAAAACAAGGGTTTGTGTTTCCCTGCAAGTGCCGATAGCATCCCTACATCCTTGGGACAGGAAGACCATGTTAGCATGGGATCTATTTCCGGGAGAAAGGCGTTGCGGGTCCTGGAAAATGTTGAAAAGATTTTAGCCATAGAATTACTGACCGCGGCACAGGCTTTTGAATTTCGGAAGCCCTTAAAATCAGGTATTTTGTTGGACGTAATCCATAAGGAAATCCGTAAAGTGGTGGCTTTTGCCAAGGAGGACAGGGTTTTCGCGGAAGATATTGAAATTGGAATCGGGTTGATACGATCAAAGTTCTTGATATCAGTCATAGAGGAAACACGCAAAAAGAAGAACATGTCCTTGGAAACACCTTATTCCAAAGAATTTGAAGCGTATTAAAATGGCAGGCACAAAAAAACTGATCGGTCCTTTTAGACAAGTTGTATCCATGACTGGTCTATCATTAAAGGGTGCTATTTCGGATACTGAACTAACGGTCATATCCGATGCGGGAATCCTAATTACGGATGGCAACGTCAATGCTATAGGAAAATTTTCCCGTTTGCTAAACAACTTTAAGGAGACCGATACCGAAATCGTTCATTTGGAGGGCGACCATGTTTGTTTGCCCGGTTTAGTGGATGCCCATACGCATATCTGTTATGGGGGTTCCCGAGCCAAAGACTATGCGTTGCGAAATTCGGGGAAGACGTATCTGGAAATCGCCAAGGCCGGTGGTGGTATCTGGGATACGGTGACCCAGACGCGAAAAGCTACAAAGGACAAACTCGCAGAACATACGGTTAACCTTGCCAAACGCCATTTAAAAAACGGGACGACGACCCTTGAGGTCAAAAGTGGTTACGGGCTATCCATAGATGAGGAACTGAAGATGCTATACGCCATAAAGGAGGCCAACGAAATCCTTCCCGTAGATTTAATACCGACCTGCTTGGCGGCACACATGCTTCCCAAGGATTATAAGGGAAGTGAAGAAGATTATCTGGCAGAGATTGGAAATTTACTTTTTCCCAAACTTCGGGAAGAAGATTTGACCCATCGCATCGACGCGTTTATTGAAGAAAATGCTTTTTCGGCAGAGCAAATCGGGCCCTATTTCAAAAAAGCCCGGGAAATGGGTTTTGATATTACGGTCCATGCCGATCAATTTTCCACTGGCGGTAGCAAAGTCGCAATTCAATTTGATGCCTTAAGTGCCGATCATCTTGAGGCGAGCACCCAAAAGGAAATTGGGCTACTGGCCAAAAGTAATGTTATTGCCACCGCATTACCTGGGGCTTCCTTGGGATTGGGCTGTAATTTTACCCCTGCCCGAAAAATCTTGGATGCGGGCGGAGCTTTGGCCATTGCCAGCGACCACAACCCGGGATCGGCCCCGATGGGGGATTTGTTGACCCAAGCTGCCCTATTAGGAGCTTTCGAAAAACTGTCCCATGCGGAAGTATTGGCGGGGATAACCTTTCGTGCCGCAGCGGCCCTTAACCTTTCGGATAGGGGCCTGTTGGCAAAAGGTTATTTGGCCGATCTTGTTATTTTCCGTACCAGTGATTACTCAGAAATCCTTTATCACCAAGGGAACTTAAAACCGTGTATGGTGTGGAAAAATGGTGAATTGATTTTTGATAGACAAAAGGATTGAAGTACGAAATGCAAAAATACGAAGTATGAAGTTTGAAATACGGAAGTAAAATAATGTAATGTGCGTGGTAAAAAGCAAGAGACGAGACAAAAATGACCTTTAAAGAACAAATACTTCAGGGTATCCCTGCGAAACTTCCGCATAAAAGGAACCACTCAAAAGAGGCGAATCATGCACCAAGGCGAAAAGACCTGTTATCCTTGGAAGAAAAGAAATTGGCCATCCGCAATGCCCTGCGCTATTTTCCCGAATTATGGCATTCCGAACTCTCCAAGGAGTTCGCCGAGGAACTAAAGACCTATGGCCGAATCTACATGTATCGCTTCAAGCCGGATTACGAAATGTATGCCCGACCCATCGCGGCGTATCCTTCAAAAACAAAACAGGCGGCGGCCATCATGTTAATGATCCAGAACAATCTGGATCCCAAAGTTGCCCAGCACCCCGAAGAATTGATTACCTACGGCGGTAATGGTGCAGTTTTCCAAAACTGGGCACAATACCTTTTGACCATGCACTATTTGGCCACGATGACGGAGGAACAAACCTTGCATATGTACTCGGGTCACCCCATGGGACTTTTTCCATCGGCAAAGGAGGCACCCAGGGTGGTCGTCACCAATGGCATGATGATTCCCAATTACTCCAAACCGGATGATTGGGAAAGATTCAATGCTCTCGGCGTTACCCAATACGGACAGATGACGGCAGGTTCCTATATGTACATCGGGCCTCAGGGAATTGTACATGGGACGGCCATCACGGTCATGAACGCTTTCCGGAAAGTGCTACAAAAAGACGAAACCCCGGCGGGAAAAGTATTCCTAACTGCTGGACTAGGCGGTATGAGCGGTGCCCAACCTAAGGCCGGTAACATTGCCGGATGCATCACCGTCTGCGCGGAAGTAAATCCAGCAGCTGCCCAAAAAAGGTACGACCAAGGCTGGGTAGATGTATTAATGGATGATTTGGATCGCCTAGTTCTGCGTACAAAGGAAGCTCAAAGGAATGGGGAAACCCTATCATTGGCCTATATTGGAAATGTGGTGGACGTATGGGAACGTTTTCTGAAGGAAAACATTTTTGTGCATTTAGGCTCTGATCAGACCTCCTTGCACAATCCATGGGCGGGTGGCTATTATCCGGTGGGATGTAGTTTTGAGGAATCCAACCAATTAATGGCCCAAGACCCTACCCTCTTCAAGGAAAAAGTTCAGGAGTCCCTTCGAAGACAGGTAGATGCCATTAACCAACATTCCCAAAAAGGGACCTATTTCTTTGACTATGGAAATGCATTTTTATTAGAAGCTTCTCGCGCGGGGGCCAAAGTAATGGCGGATAACGGCATCGATTTCAAATACCCCAGCTACGTTCAGGATATTTTGGGACCCCTATGTTTCGATTATGGTTTTGGGCCGTTCCGTTGGGTATGTACTTCGGGCCATCCGGATGATCTTCGAAAAACCGATGCCCTAGCCTTGGAGGAAATGCAAAAAATCAAATCTAACGCACCTAAGGAAATCCGGCAGCAAATGCAGGACAACATCCAATGGATTTCCGAGGCAGATCAGAACCGATTGGTCATAGGTTCCCAAGCCCGGATTCTTTATGCCGATGCAGAGGGCAGGGTCAAAATAGCCGAAGCTTTTAACAATGCCATAAAAAGTGGTGAGATTTCGGCTCCTGTTGTTTTGGGAAGGGATCATCACGATGTAAGCGGAACGGATTCCCCATTCCGGGAAACCAGCAACATCTATGACGGAAGCCAATTTACTTCGGATATGGCCCTACATAACGTTATCGGTGACAGCTTTCGGGGCGCTACCTGGGTGTCGATCCACAATGGCGGGGGTGTTGGATGGGGCGAAGTCATCAATGGAGGATTTGGTTTGTTGCTCGACGGCTCCGAAGAAGCCTCAAAAAGTATACAGAATATGTTGTTTTATGACGTAAACAACGGTATCGCCCGGCGAAGTTGGGCACGGAACAAGGAAGCGCTTTTTGCCATTCAACTTGAAATGGAACGAACTCCTGAATTAAAGGTTACCCTACCCAATTTTGTTGATGACGGACTTTTGGAAGGTTTGTTCGACCATCCTTGATAAATAATATTACTTTTGGAATGGTAAGATATGGCTAAAGCCCTTTATTATAGTTTTCCTCCTGATAAATCAGGAGGCATTCAGTAGAATTGCCATAGGCTTCAGCCTATGAATTATAATAAAATCCATAAAGGCTTTAGCCAAACCCTTCAATATTCATTCATATCCTAAGTAATACGGGCATGCCATTTATAAAAGCATATGTTCATCTTGTTTTCAGCACAAAAAATAGGGTGGCTTTTTTGAATTCCCCAGAATTAAGACAAAAGGTATGGAACCATATGAGGGAAAATGGCAAGGAAAAAGGAATTTATATTGACTTTGTCAACGGATATTCAGATCACTGCCACTGTTTAATTTCCCTAGGTTCGGAACAAACCATTAGCAAAGTAGCACAATTGATAAAAGGAGAATCATCGTTCTGGATAAATAAAAACAAATTATGCAAGTGTAAATTTGGATGGCAAGACGAATATTTCGCTGTTTCAGTATCCGAATCTATGGTAAATCAAGTACGAAACTATATTAAGAACCAGGAAAAACATCATAGAAAAAAGACATTTAAAGAGGAATATGATGAATTTATTGAGAAATATCAGTTTGGCTAAAGCCTATTCGAATTACTTCTTTTTTGCCTCCAGATAAATCTGGAGGCAATTAAAATATTTCTTGAGTTTTAAAAATTTCATGGACAACTACAATCCAACAAACCCCGAAATTTGGACAGGAAGAAAATCCGGTAAAAACCTGTACCTACACGAAATCGTAAACTGTACGGATCTGGATTCAATCGTTCCGGACACTACTTCAAAAACCATCGCGATTTTGGGTTATGCCTGTGATGAAGGGGTAAGGCGAAACCAAGGAAGGATCGGGGCGATGGAAGGCCCGGATGCCATTCGGAGCCAATTGGGGAAAATGCCCAACCACTTACATCCCGATACAAAGCTGTTCGACATCGGTTCTGTTCAATGTGTCGCCGGAGATATGGAGGAAACCCAAAATCTACTTTCCGTAAAGGTAGCCCAACTTTTGAAGAAAAGTGTATTCCCCATGATACTGGGCGGTGGCCATGATTTGGCCTATGGACACTACCAAGGCATCAAAAAGTATTTGAACGGAGGCAGATCCATCGGTATTGTTAATTTTGATGCGCATTTTGACCTTCGCAATAATACTGACGGCAACAATTCGGGAACGCCTTTTTACCAAATCGCCCAAGACTGTAAAGCCGATGGCACTAGCTTTAACTATTTATGTCTTGGAATCCGGAAGGATGCCAACGATACGGTTTTATTCCAAACGGCCGATAAGCTCGGTGTAGGTTATATTGAAAACGAGCGTTTTAATCTTCAGCATGGGAAGGCCGTCGAACAAGAGCTTCGCACCTTTATTTCCAAAGTAGATTGCCTATATGCAACTATTGACCTGGACGGGTTTTCATCGGCCTATGCCCCTGGGGTAAGTGCAGCTTCACCTATGGGCTTTTTACCGGATATTGTTTTGGCGTGTCTAAAGGTAATTCTCCAATCCCAGAAATTGATAAGTATGGATGTTGCCGAAATGAATCCGAAATATGATATTGATAATCGCACGGCCAAATTAGCGGCATCATTGATCCATTCCGTAACACGGCAGCTAATTAATTAGCTATTCCAACCAGCTCTTATAGTACTTCCCATCATCAATATCCAAAGCGGTCTGTGTTAGCTGCAGTGGTTTAAAGGTATCGATCATCACGGCCAGCTCCTCGGTCTTGGTCTTTCCGATACTGGCCTCATAGGTACCCGGATGTGGCCCATGGGGAATACCGGCGGGATGTAGGGAAATATATCCCTTATCAATGTTCTTGCGGCTCATAAAATCCCCATCAACATAGTACAGCACCTCATCGGAATCGATATTCGAATGGTTGTACGGGGCTGGAATCGCCTCTGGGTGATAGTCATACAATCGCGGTACAAAGGAACAGACCACAAAAGCCGAGGTCTCAAAAGTCTGGTGCACTGGCGGTGGTTGGTGTACCCTTCCCGTAATCGGTTCAAAATTATGGATTGAAAATCCATAGGGATAATTATAGCCGTCCCAGCCCACTACGTCAAAGGGATGGGTTGCGTAGACCATATGGTGCAATTGCCCTTGTTTTTTAATCTTTAATACAAACTCGCCTTTTTCATCATAGGTACGCAAGTTCCCGGGTAGCTTGAAATCCCGTTCGCAAAAAGGCGAATGTTCCAGATGTTGCCCAAACCAATTTCGATAGCGCTTGGGTGTATATATGGGATGGTAACTTTCCGTGATGAGCAGTCGGTTGTCCGCACCGTCAAATTCAATCTGATAGATCATGCCCCGCGGAATTAAAAGGTAATCCCCGTATTCAAAGGGAATTTCCCCCAAGAAAGTCTTTAAAGTGCCTGTTCCCCTATGGACGAAAAGGAGTTCGTCGGCATCCGCGTTTTTGTAAAAATAATCTGTGACCGAGCTTTTAGGCGCGGCCAAAGCCACATGAACGTCGGAATTGAACAAAACCGTTTTCCGGCTCTCCAGATAATCCTCCTCGGGTCGTATTTCAAAACCCTTCAACAATCGGGAAGCCATATTGTATTCCACTGCTGCTTTGGGAGTTATATCCAAGGCCTTTTGAATAGACTTGACCTGTGTAGGCCTATGCAAATGGTAGATTAAGGAAGACATTCCATCAAAACCGATGGTGCCGAACAACTGTTCGTAATGCAGGGTTCCATCGTTCTTTTTAAAAATAGTATGTCGCTTCTGGGGTATCTTGCCCAATTTGTGATACAATGGCATAATAACTGGTTTTAATCTCTTTTAAAAATACAACAAATAACACAGTATATTTTATCGGCCTGCAGAATTGCAACTTTATTAAAACAATTGACAATCAACTAATTATACCTAATAAAAATATCCTAAACGTTGGAAATTCGAATGGAAATCCATCGAATTCCCGAAAGATTGATAATATAGCCCTAAAAGTGGATTTCAAGAGAAATTCGGTTTAAACCAAAACCTTGAGGTGGAATATCGCCCATAAAAAAAGCCTCCCATTATGGAAAGCCTTTCATTGGCCCAGACCTTAACGGTCATGGGTCACAACACAACGCTGCAAATATAGCAAAGGTTTTCAACAAAACGACAAAACCTATCGTCTTTTATGTTTTGGGCCTAAAGGGTCGAACGATGAGTCGGGCCGCCTTGTCATAATTAATGTAGTTGTACGCCCAGTTAAAGAACACGATGACCCTATTTCGAAAGCCTACCAAGGCCATTAAATGCACGAACATCCAGATAAACCAAGCGAAGAATCCTCCGAACTTCAATCTATGCAGATCCACAACGGCCTTGTTCCTACCCACGGTGGCCATGGTTCCCTTATCGTTATAAGTAAAAGGTTCCATAGGTTTTTCCTCCAGGAGCAGTTTTAAGTTTTTTGCCAAAAGCTCCCCTTGTTGTATGGCCGGTTGGGCTACTTGGGGATGCCCGTTTGGATAGGGTTCCGTTTCCATATAGGCAACATCACCAATGGCAAATATGTTGTTGTAATTCTTTACTTGATTAAATCGATTTACTTTAAACCGATTGAGTCGTTCCATCATAGAGGAGGCATCGATACCTTCTATGGCGGCACCCGTAACCCCTGCGGTCCATATAAAATTTTTGGTGCGCATGCGCTCACCGTTGTTCATAATCAGTGTCTCTCCGTCAAAATCCTGTACCAAGGTGTTCAGAAAAATCTTTACTCCCAATTCCTCTAAAAACTTGGTTGCCTTTTTGGAGGCTTGTTCGCTCATAGGAGGCAAAACCCTATCGGCGCCCTCAAAGAGGTGTATCTCCATCTCATCTACATTTAGATGTCTGTAATCCCTGGGAAATACATGACGTTTCAATTCTGCGAACGCACCGGCGAGTTCAACCCCTGTTGGGCCGGCGCCCACGATACAAAAGTTGAGTAAGGCCTTTCGCTCTTCCAAATCATCACAATCATCGGCCTTTTCAAAATTTTGGAGCATTAAGCTTCGTATGTTGAGCGCCTGCGGTACATTTTTCATGGCCATGGCGTGTTCCGCAATGGTGGCATTGCCAAAAAAGTTGGTTTTGGTTCCCGTGGCAATAATCAGGTAATCATAAGAGAGACTACCAATATTGGTGATTACTCGATTGTGCTGCGGTTCTAAGCGTTCTACCGTAGCCCAGCGAAAATGAAAGTTTTTGAGATGCTTTAGTACTTTGCGGATCGGATAAGCGATGGAATCCGGTTCCAAACCACTGGTGGATACTTGATAAAGCAAAGGTTGGAAGGTGTGGTAGTTGTGCCTGTCTATCATTACCACTTGCACATCCAAGTTTTTAAGTTTTTTTGCCAAGGATATTCCGGCAAATCCACCACCTATAATGACCACTCTTTTTTGATCCGTCTCGGGTAGGTTCATGCAGCAATTTTGTACAAAATTACGTATTCTTTTACCGTTATCTTAACAGTCCCAAATAAAGATTTGTACTACCTTGAAAACAAAAAAATCGCAATGCAAAGTACTGCAATGTTCTGGGTAGGAATCACCACCTTACTTCTGGTAACGGTAACTATTATGGTCGCTATGGACTTTCCGTTCAATTGGGTCTTTTATTTGACCGTTTTGGGACAAATTCTAATAGTCTATATGGTCTATAAGGTCTTGACCGATAACTATACCACGGATAAAACCTTTAAGGATTTTTATGAGGATTACCCCATAGGTGAGCGTCTCCATTAGAAATCACTTTCTACAAGAGTTTTACCGCCAAATCCTATCGGATAAGGAAAACCGAATTCAAAGGGATTACTTCTTCCAATGTCGGCCAAATATTATTTGGATATTGACATTTCCTGTTCCCTTTTGTGCCTGTAAGGTGCACTCATGCCCAATTCAGGAATTACCAACAAGGGTATCCGTGTATGGAAGGCCATCCGTTTTACTACAGGTTCCCGGGTCATACGTTCCATATAACTGTGTTGATAATGAAGCATGGCCAATAGGTGGATATCCAACTCGTTCACGAAAACTTCCAAGGTCTTGGACACGGAATTCAATTCGGAAACCGTATGTACATAATGCTCTACATCGGAAAGGTATTTGCGCAACATATTGAGATTGAATTGCTGAATCTCGGTCAAGGCCTTAATTTCATATTGAACGTATACAATACGGATTACGGCCTTAAAGGTATTCGCAAGTTCCATCAACGGTATAAGCTCGGATTCCGTGTAAAAACGGTTGAAGTCCGTAGCAAAGGCAATTTCCGAGGGGGCTGCAAATTTAAAATGTTGTGGAACGGCCAGAACGGGGCAATTTTTGACCGATTTTATAATTCGGACCGTATTGCTTCCCATAAAGACCTCTTCCAATCCGGAAGCGCCTTTTGTCCCGGTTACCACAAGGTCTATCTCTTCTTGTTCTACAACTTCCTTGATTTCCTCGGTCAATAAACAAAACGAGGACATGGTCTTAAAATGGTGCTTTGGATTACTATAGTTCTCCTGTATACGCTTCACTACTCCCTGTAGACCGTTCTCGGAACAGGCCCGTGCCCCATCCTCCAAACTGCCGGTATCCAAGGTGGCCGCCATAAATCTACTATTGGCAATTGCGGGGGTATATGTATTGAGTAAGTGGAAAACACATTCTTCGTCCTTAAAAAGCTCCATGGCGTATTGCGTGGCATTCCACGCATTATCGGAAAAATCGGTAGGTAATAATATGCTTTTCATAGATCTGAGTCTAATTGTACAAGGTAAAATTAACCTAGTATATAGGCTCAAACTATGATATATGTCAGCTTTTAAAAGCCCTCCACTAAATCCTGAAGTCTTCGCTCATCGGCAATTCCGATTCTCTTTCCTGAAGTTTTTAAGAATCCTTTTTTTCTAAATTCCGAAATAATGCGGATGCAACTTTCTGTGGCGGTGCCTACCACGTTGGCTATGTCCTCCCTGGACAGGGTAAGCAATAAAAACCCATCTTTGTCTTCCCCGAAATTATTCTTCAGGTAAAGAAAGGCCTCGGCAACTCTTTGTTTTACTGTTTTTTGGCTCATGTTAACGATTACATCGTCCGCCTCCCTCAAGTCATGGGCCATATGCCGGAGTACTTCCACGGTAAAGTCGGGATTGGATTTTAGGGTATGGACAATGCTCTCCTTTGGAATATAGCACACTTCCATATCGTTTATCGCAACAGCACTTAAATTGGAATGCTCTTCGGCAATTATGGAGCGCTGTCCCATCACTTCTCCCTTTGTGGCCAGTTTTACGATTTGATCCTTGCCGTTGGCACTTAATTTGGAAAGCTTCGAGACCCCATTGCGAACACAAAAAACTCCATTGAGTTTTTCCCCTTCCTCAAAAATGGATTCCCCCTTTTTTATTTTTCTGGTAGTTTTGGAATCGGATACCTTTTTAAGTTCCTCCTTGCTCATGGCGCGCAACGCATTAAACTGGCGTATGATACATTGCTCACATCTACTTTCGTGCTCCTCCTTATCCATACCTCATCTTTGTTGGGTTGTTACGAAAAATTGTATAAAAATATTGAAAAGCTGACAATTATCATATCTATGTTTGTAAAACTTGCAAATATTTGCAAAAGGTATAGTAAGCAAATGTGAATGGAAACGACAAAGTGTTATCATTGCGGTGACCCTTGTGGCACTACATCCATAAAGTTCGATGAAAAAGACTTTTGCTGCAACGGTTGTAAGACTGTATACGAAATTTTTTCTAGCAACGACCTATCCTATTATTACGACCTACAATCGGCTGCTGGGGCCACTCCAAAAGAGGTTGAAGGAAAGTACGATTTTTTGGATACTGCTGCTATTGTTGAAAGATTAACGGAATTCAACGAAAACAACGTTCAGGTAGTCCGCTTATACATTCCGCACATCCATTGTAGTTCCTGTATCTGGGTACTGGAGAATTTGAACAAGCTACATCCATCCGTAACCACTGCCCAGGTAGATTTTCCTAAAAAAACGGTTCGCATAACCTATACGACCACCGATTTTTCCTTAAAAAAACTGGTTGTCCTACTGGCCCGTATCGGGTACGAACCCTACATTTCCCTAGAGGATTACGATAGTGGCAAAAAAAAGGTGGATAGGAGCCTCATCTATAAACTAGGGGTCGCCGGTTTTGCTTTTGGAAATGTAATGTTCCTTTCCTTTCCGGAATACTTTGATCTACATTTGAACGGAGCGGTTACCGAGGAATTTTGGCTGGAGCGGTACAAACATCTTTTTCGCTGGTTGATGTTCGTCTTTTCGTTACCCGTAGTATTTTATGCGGGCCAGGACTATTTTATATCGGCCTATAAGGGACTGCGGAGTCGGTTGTTAAATATCGATGTGCCCATTGCCCTGGGTATTTTGGTGCTCTTTTTGCGTAGCACCCTGGAAATCATTTTCGACTTGGGAAGCGGTTTCTTCGACAGCCTTACGGGACTTGTCTTCTTCCTTTTGCTCGGAAAGTTCTTTCAGCAAAAAACGTATTCCTTTCTTTCCTTTGAGCGGGATTACAAATCGTATTTCCCCATTGCGATTACCCGAATAAACCCTAACGGAAAGGAGGAATCCGTTCAGGTATATAAAATTAAACGGGGGGATAGGCTGCTTATTCGGAACCAAGAACTTATTCCGGCAGATGGTATTCTCATCAACGGTGATGCTCAAATAGATTACAGTTTTGTTACCGGCGAATCCGAACCTGTACGTAAAGTATCCGGGGACAAAATCTTTGCCGGAGGGAAGCAATTGAACGGTGCCATAGAAATGGAGGTTCTAAAATCCGTATCCCAAAGCTATCTTACCCAGCTTTGGAGCAATACCGTATTTCAAAAGGATAGACCAAGCAGGTTCAGGACACTTACGGATAGTATCGGAAAACGATTTACATTGGCCGTATTGACTATTGCATCCATAGCTACGGCCTTTTGGCTATATTATGATCCCAGCAAGGCCTTGAACGTTTTTACGGCCGTTCTAATCATAGCCTGCCCATGCGCCATTGCTTTGGCGGCACCATTTACCTTGGGAAACATGTTGCGTATCTTCGGCCGGAAAAAATTCTACCTCAAGGATGCCCAGGCCATAGAACGATTGGCCATAATCGGCACTGCCATTTTTGATAAGACCGGAACCCTAACCACAACCAAGAGGACTACGGCCAGTTATGAGGGCATGCCCCTAACAGTAGAGGAAGAATCCTTATTGAAGAACACGTTGCGGGCCTCCAATCACCCATTAAGCCGTGCCCTGTACGACATACTTGCGGAAAACAACATTGTTCCCCTGGACGAATATGAGGAACATTTGGGCAAAGGTCTGGAAGGGAGCAAGGATGACAACCATATAAAAATTGGATCGGCAGATTTCGTAGGTGCGGAATCGTCGACAAATGAGTTGAACACATCCGTATACGTAAGCAGCAATGAGAACTACAAAGGGCGTTACGTTTTCCACAATATGTATCGCGAAGGTGTTCCGGAACTGTTCCGTACCATGTCCGCAGACTTGAAATTGGCCATTCTCTCGGGGGACAACGAAGGTGAAAAAACACGTTTGGAAAAACTGTTACCTAAATTAGTACCTTTATACTTTGACCAGAAACCGAAGGACAAGCTGCAATTCATCAAATCCCTGCAAGAGCAAGGCGAAAAAGTGATGATGGTCGGCGACGGACTAAATGATGCAGGGGCCTTGGCCCAAAGTGACGTAGGCATAGCCATCTCCGAAAATGTAAACGTGTTCTCCCCTGCTTGTGACGGTATCCTGGATGCTACCAAATTCCGGCAGTTATATCAATACATACTGGCTTCCAAAAAAGCCATGAAAATAATCAAACTTAGTTTTGTGCTGTCCCTGTTATATAATGTAGTCGGACTTTACTTTGCGGTAACCGGACAATTGCAGCCTGTTATTGCGGCCATTTTGATGCCATTGAGCTCAATCAGTATTGTGTTGTTTACAACGGTAATGACGAATCTATTGGGTAAAAAACTAAAGTAACCCATTCCTCTTTTTGTATAGGTCGGGACAAAAAGAAAAATTAAATTAAAAACTGATAAATATCATTTTCTATGGATAGTGCCCAACTTAGTTTTACGCCAGAATTCAGGTAAGGTATGAGTGTTATATATGTATTGTTGACCATTAGCATTGTTGTTGCGGTCATCTTTTTCACAGCGTTTATTGTTTCCGTCAGGAGTGGTCAGTATGACGATTCCTATACCCCATCGGTACGTATGTTGTTCGAGGATGAATTGGTCAAGACCTCGTCGCTGACAGGAGGTGAAGAATCGAAAGGTAAACCAAAAGTGGATAAATCAACCGAAATAAATCAATAGTTATTATGGAAGTACAGCAGTTTTATTACGATAATAAAATCGTAAAAAAATTCCTCTATGCGACGATGTTGTGGGGGATTGTAGGTTTTCTGGTAGGACTGATATTGGCCTTTATGTTCCTATTCCCCAACTTGACCGATGGCATCTCCTGGTTAAGTTTTGGTCGTTTGCGGCCATTACATACCAATGCGGTAATCTTTGCCTTTGTGGGGAACGCCATTTTCGCAGGGGTCTACTACTCTACCCAACGTTTGCTCAAGGCACGGATGTTCAGTGATTTTCTGAGTAATTTTAATTTTTGGGGATGGCAATTGATTATTGTGGCCGCCGCAATAACCCTTCCTTTGGGATATACCACCTCCAAGGAATATGCCGAGTTGGAATGGCCCATAGATATTGCCATTGCACTGGTCTGGGTCACTTTTGGTGTGAACCTAATTGGAACCATGATCAAAAGGAGGCAGCGCCATCTTTATGTAGCCATTTGGTTCTATGTGGCCACCTTCGTAACTGTTGCCGTACTACATATTTTCAATAGCCTAGAGCTTCCCATAAGCGCCTTAAAAAGCTATTCCGTTTATGCCGGGGTTCAGGATGCCCTGGTGCAATGGTGGTATGGACACAATGCCGTTGCCTTTTTCTTGACTACCCCGTTCCTCGGACTTATGTATTACTTTGTACCCAAGGCCGCGAACAGACCCATCTATTCCTATAGACTGTCCATAGTGCACTTCTGGTCCTTGATATTTATCTATATCTGGGCAGGACCGCACCACTTGTTGTATTCAGCCTTGCCAGATTGGGCACAGAATCTAGGTGTCGCCTTTTCCGTAATGTTGATCGCTCCTTCCTGGGGAGGTATGATCAACGGATTGTTGACCCTACGTGGAGCATGGGACAAGGTACGGACCGACCCCACACTTAAATTCATGGTCGTGGCGATCACCGGTTATGGTATGGCCACATTTGAGGGGCCCATGCTATCCCTGAAGAACGTAAATGCCATCGCCCATTTTAGTGACTGGATCATTGCCCATGTCCATGTTGGCGCATTGGCCTGGAACGGCTTCCTGACCTTTGGCATGATTTATTGGTTGGTTCCCAAAATGTTCAAGACACGATTGCATTCCACCCCCTTGGCCAATTTCCATTTCTGGATAGGCACCTTGGGCATCATTCTATATGCATTGCCCATGTACGTAGCCGGATTTACCCAGGCGTTGATGTGGAAAGACTTTAATCCGGATGGTACATTGGTCTACGGAAACTTCTTGGAGACCGTAAACGAAATCATTCCCATGTACTGGATGCGTGCCATTGGAGGTACCCTTTACCTTGTCGGGGCCGTTGTAATGGTGTATAACGTAGTCGTAACCATTAAATCAGGTAGCAAGGTAGAGGATGAGCTTGCCGAGGCAGCCGCCCTGACAAGGGTTTCCAAAAGGAGGACCGCAGGCGAGACCTTCCATACCTGGTTGGAGCGTAAACCCATACAATTGACCATCTTGGCCACAGTAGCCATTTTAATAGGGGGTATTATCCAGATTGTCCCTACCATTTTGGTAAAATCGAATATCCCCACTATTACCAGTGTAAAACCGTATACCCCTTTGGAATTGGAAGGTAGGGACCTTTATATTCGAGAAGGATGTGTGGGCTGTCATTCGCAGATGATCCGTCCTTTCCGAAGTGAGGTGGAACGTTACGGCGAATATGCCAAGGCAGGGGAATTCGTTTATGACCACCCCTTCCTCTGGGGTAGTAAACGGACCGGACCGGATTTACTTCGTGTCGGCGGAAAATATTCGGATAACTGGCACTTTAACCATATGTACGATCCCCAAACCACCTCATCGGGATCTATAATGCCCGCTTACCGATGGCTTATAAATAACGAACATGACCGTAGTGCGATACAGGATAAAATGGAGGCTATGGTTAGCTTAGGGGTACCGTACTCCGAAGAGGATATTGCCAATGCTCCGCAAGCCATGGAAGAACAGGCGAGCCAAATCGAAAAGAATCTATATTCCGATCCAGATTTTGTAGCAAGCTATGAAGCGTCCAAAAAGCGTGCACAGGAAAACGGGCAGGAATTTATAGAAATGAAAGATCGTGAAATTGTTGCCATGATCGCCTATCTGCAAAGATTGGGTACGGACATCAAAGTTAAGGACACTGACGGATTACTCTCAGAAAACAAATAAAAGGCCATGTTGAAATTTGTAAAAAACCATATGGAAAGTATAGAGGGCATCGCCACCTATCCCATGATATCACTGCTTATCTTCTTTGTCTTTTTTGCCTTGCTCTTCTGGTGGGTATTTACCGCAGGAAAGGACTATATCAAAGAGGTTAGCGAACTGCCCTTGGAAAAAGATAATCAACCTAAAGAAGAAGTATTATGAGAAATATGTCACCCTGGTGGATACGGATCCCCGTAGTTTTTTTCCTCATTTTTGGATTGATGGAATATTTCATCGATTCCGGGGATAAACCAGCAATTATTGAATATCCCATTACCCAGTTCTTTATGCTGATGGTGTTGCTGATCTTGATCGGGATAGAATTGATACTTCAATCCATAGAAAATGTAATGTTCCAAACCCTTACAGAGGAAGCCAAGGAACGCTATCTTGAGGCGAAAGCCAAAAGATGGGAGTGGAAATGGGGTAAAAAAATGTACCAAAAATCATTGGGCTCCAAACCTATAGAGGCCGAAGGCGAAATTATCCTGGACCATAACTATGATGGTATCCGGGAGTTGGACAATAAATTACCGCCCTGGTGGGTCTGGATGTTTTATGCCACTATTATTTTTGGTGTAGTATACCTTGCCCGTTTTCATGTTTTTGGGGATTACACCCAGGATGAGGAATATACCACAGAGGTAGCCTTGGCCGAGGCCCAAATAGAGGAGTACAAGAAAACCGCAAAGGATTTGGTGGATGTCAATACAGTGGAGCTTTTGACGGATGCCTCGGATCTAAGTGCAGGGAAGGCCATTTTTGAGACCAATTGTGTGGCTTGCCATATGGCAGACGGTGGCGGAGGTATCGGCCCCAATTTAACTGACGCCAATTGGATTCTAGGAGGAGGTATCAAAAATGTGTTCAATACCATTTCCGAAGGAGGACGGGATGGCAAAGGTATGGTGGCCTGGAAGAATGTGCTCAAACCTGCGGAAATGGCCCAGGTAGCCAGCTATTTATTGACCTTCCAAGGGACAACGCCGGCAAATCCAAAAGCTCCGGAAGGGGATATTTGGGTAGACCCGGATGCCCCGACCATGGAAATTCCGGAACAGCCAAAAGACTCTGTAGCTATAGAAACGGACTCGACAACGGTGGCCATCAATTAAGAGGTATTTCAAGTTCTAAGGACACAAGAGAAGTATGAATTTCCCCCGAATGAGATTCTCCCGAATACTGGAGAAATGAAACCGGGTTTGAAAGCGGTGTAAAATGGCACAGGACCAGGAAAATTTTAGGGACAGCATAGGCACCATCAATGAAGAAGGCAAGCGGGCCTGGATATATCCAAAAAAGCCAAGTGGAAAGTTCTATGCCTATCGCAAATACGTAAGTTATTTTCTGTTGGCCTTTTTGTTTGCCTCGCCGTTTATCAAGATTGATGGTAATCAGTTTTTGATGTTCAATGTACTGGAACGCCGTTTTAATATTTTTGGTTTTCCTTTTTGGCCGCAGGACTTTCATCTGTTTGTGATTTCGATGATTATCGGGGTCATATTCATTGCCCTGTTCACGGTAGCCTTTGGCCGTATTTTCTGTGGATGGATGTGTCCACAGACTATTTTTATGGAAATGGTTTTCCGTCGTATCGAATACTGGATCGATGGCGACCGTGGTGCCCAGATAAGATTGGATAGACAGCCATGGAATGGCGAAAAGATTAGGAAACGGGTCTTAAAATGGACTGTTTTTTTCCTGATATCCTTTCTCATAGCCAATGTTTTTTTGGCATATCTTATTGGAAGTGATAGATTGATACAGTACATAACCGATGGCCCTTTGCAACATGTAAGTACATTGGTTTCATTATTGATCTTTACAGCGGTCTTTTATTTTGTATTTGCTTGGTTTCGGGAACAGGTCTGTATCATCGCTTGTCCGTATGGAAGGATGCAAGGGGTATTACTGGACAATAAATCCATTGTAGTGGCCTATGACCATAAACGCGGAGAGGCCGAAAACGGACGAAAAAAATGGCGTAAGAACGAAGATCGGAAAGCGCTGGGCCATGGGGATTGTATAGACTGCAACCAATGCGTGGTGGTGTGTCCCACCGGAATAGACATTAGAAACGGAACACAGTTGGAATGCGTTAACTGCACGGCCTGTATCGATGAATGCGATACCATCATGGAGAAGGTAAACCTTCCCAAGGGTCTTATCCGGTATGCCAGTGAGGATGAAATCGTAAAAAAGGAAAAATTCAAATTCAATCCAAGGTTAAAAGGATATACCGCGGTATTGACAATTTTGACCGGGGTATTGATCGGGATGCTCTTTTTGAGAAACGATTTGGAAGCGAACATTCTGCGGTTACCGGGGCAGCTGTACGAGCGAAAGGACAATAATATCATCAGTAATGTGTATACCTATAAATTGGTAAACAAGACTACAAAGAGTATCGGCGACGTAAGTTTTAAACTTTTATCGCATCAAGGAAAAATAGAACTGGTACGGCATGAGAATTTTGAGGTTCCGGCGCAGGATTTGGCGGAAGGCACATTGTTTATCGAAATAAACAATGCGGCCCTGGAAGGTGACAAGGACAAGTTGAAAATTGGTGTTTACAGTGGGAGCGAACTTATCGAAACCACGACGGCCCGTTTTTTGGCGCCGAGGAGCTATAACTAAAATGATTCGGTAAAAAATATCGACTATGAAAATTAATTGGGGAACAGGTATAGTATTGGCATTTGTAGGATTCATTGGGTTCATCCTATTTTTTGTAGTACGGATGAGTATGGACAATAAGGCCAACCATGACCTGGTTACCGAGGAGTATTACAAACAGGAACTGGCCTATCAAAAAGAGATCGATGCCGAGGCCAATGCCAAAAACTTGACCGACCCGATCAAGATAGAAAAAACGAACAAGGGCCTTTTATTGAAGTTTCCAAAAAATCTGGAAGGACAAAATATACAAGGAACAGTGTCCCTATATAGACCATCCAATAAACACCTGGATTTTAACTTACCCGTAAGTTTATCCAATGCACATTTGCTCATACCTGACAAACGTTTGTTGGGTGGTCGCTGGGACATTAAGATTATTTGGGAACATGAAGGAAAAGAATTTTTGCACAAGGAAAGTATAACGTATTAGATATTAGACATGAGACGTTAGATTTTAGATACTTGGATGCAGAATTCAGCTCATCTTATACCTTACGTCTCATATCTCAAGTCTTAAACTAAGAAATGTTGTTATCGGCCATCATATTGGGACTTATGGGCAGCTTGCACTGTATAGGGATGTGCGGCCCCATTGCCTTCATGTTGCCGGTAGACAGGAACAACAATCTTAAAAAGCTTCTTCAGGTATCCATCTATCATTTTGGCAGATTACTTTCCTACGCCCTTATCGGTCTGGTGTTTGGGTTATTGGGTAAGGGACTCTATATCTTTGGAATGCAACAAAAACTATCCATAGGGGTTGGTTTGCTGATGATTATTCTTGTACTTATTCCCGCAAAAACCTTGAACTCTTATAAACTTTCCAAGCCCGTTTACAACATAATCTCCAAGATAAAAAACCGACTGGGCCAAGAATTGAAGAAGAAGACCCCGGATACTTTTTTGACCATTGGGTTCTTAAACGGATTCCTACCCTGTGGATTGGTCTATATGGCACTATTTGGTGCCATTGCCATGGGCAGTGCCTGGGAAGGCTCCCTATATATGATGTTGTTCGGATTGGGTACGGTTCCCTTAATGACCTCGGCCATTTACTTCAGTGGATTCCTAAAAGGAACTCTAAGACATCGCGTTCAGAAATTGATTCCTGCATTTGTAGTGGTCATCGGTCTATTCTTTATCCTAAGGGGGATGGGATTGGGTATTCCCTATATATCACCCGAACCTGTGCAAGATGTGGTAACGGCCGAGATAGAATGTCATGATTAGTCTCAATAGGCAAATCCCATTTCATCGATTTGAACATTTTTGATTTCCTTAAACTATGAAACACTTGATATCCTTTTTCCTCCTCGGATTTATTACGGTTTCCGGCATCAATGTAACGGCTCAAAAGAAAAAACCGAATGCGCCTTCCGGCAATGATAACATTGCCTACAGATGGGGCAAAATAGCTTTGGAGGCGACGGCCAATGATACGGAACGATTCAAACCTAGGCCTACTATAACCTCGCGCTACCTTGGATTGGTATTTATTTCTGTTTTTGATGCCTGGTCGCGTTATGACAACACGGCCATACCCATTTACCTGAGCAATGTGAAACGACGACCAATGGATGAACAAACCTTAAAAAATAAGGAAATCGCCATTAGTTATGCTGCATTTAATGCCATGAAGGAATATTATTATTCCGATACCGAATTGTTCAGAAAATTCATGGTGGAACTAGGGTATGATCCAGATAATACCACCTTAGACCCCAGCACCCCGGAAGGGATAGGTAATTTGTCCGCCAAAGCTGTCATAGAAGCCCGCAGGAACGATGGCAGCAATCAATACGGTAAAGAAAAAGGTTCCAATGGCGAACCCTATTTTGATTATACCGGCTATGCCCCTGTAAACTCTCCGGACGAAAATGTGGACACCAATCGTTGGCAACCCAAATACTTCAGTGATGGCAAAGGCGGCAAATATGCTCCAGGGTGCTTAACCCCTTTTTGGCAACTCGTAAGGCCGGTAGCCTTAAAATCGGCTGGTCAATTTAGACCGGGACCGCCTCCAATGATAGGCTCGGAACAACTGGAAAAAGAGGTCAAGGAGGTGATAGATATGCAGGCCAACCTTACGAACGAGGAAAAGGCATTGGTAGAATTTATGAGGGACGGACCACAATCCGTTCAGCAAGCCGGGCACTGGTTAAAGTTTGCACAGGACGTATCACGAAGGGATAATCATACCTTGGACGAGGATGTTAAAATGTATTTCCTTAACCAAATCACCGCCATGGACGCCTTTATCGCATCATGGGACTCCAAAATGTTCTATGACTATGCCCGGCCATATGCCCTGGTACATGATTACTATCAGGGTGAAGTTATCAAGGCATGGGGCGGTCCGGGACAAGGTGTAATCGATATGAAAGGTGAACAATGGCGTCCTTATTCACCGGAAGAGTTTTTATGTCCGCCCTTTCCTAGCTACGTTTCCGGCCATAGTACCATAAGCGGAGCTTGCGCCGAGGCACTTCGCTTGTTTACCGGTAACGACAATTTTGGTGAGGAAGTGGAGCTTATTCCTGGAATCCTTACGGAAATAGACCCTGAATATTATGGCAAACCAGTGATTCTTAAATTCCCGACATTTACGGAAACCGCCAACATGGCCGGTATCTCCCGAGTTATGGGCGGGTATCATATTCAGGCCGATAATGTGGCGGGACTTAAACTGGGAAGGGATGTAGCGTCGGAAACCTGGAAATTCTATCAACGTCATCTTGGAAAATAACGTAATATCATCGATTTATCCCTTTTTTGGAAAAGCTTGTATTACATTACCTGTAACCAATATAAAGAAAAGGTTACCCCTGACCAAACAATGAGTTATATCATGTTTAATTCTTGTCTTCCTTAAGACCTTTGTACTATAAATTTTAGCCGATATGAAAATAGTTTCTATAGAAAAAGCTGCATCATTTGTTAAACCGGGAGACCGAGTTTTTGTACAAGGTGCGGCAATGACCCCAAACGCCTTGATCAATTCCCTTTGCGAAGAGCGCTATACCGAACTGGAGAATGTGGAAATCATCTCCATTCACACGGACGGCGAGGTTAAATACGCGCTATCTCCCTACAGTAAAGCCTTTAAAATAAACAGTTGTTTTGTCGGTGGCAATGTCAGAAAGGCCGTTAACACCAATCAAGGGGATTATATCCCTATTTTTCTAAGTGAGATTAATTTGCTCTTTAGGAAGAACATTCTTCCCTTGGATGTTGCCATAGTTCAGGTATCCCCACCGGACAGCCACGGATATTGTTCCTTGGGCGTTTCCGTAGATGTGGCCCTACCTGCTATTCAAACGGCCAAAAAGGTATTGGCCCAAATAAATCCCCAAGTCCCTAGGACACATGGTGATGGAATTATTCATATTAGCAATATCGATTTTGCAGTTGAAGTGGATATGCCCATACATACCTATGAGCCGACCGAGCTGTCCGAAACGGATCAGATGATCGGCAAACATGTTGCCGGGTTGATCGAAGATGGTGCCACCCTGCAATTGGGAATAGGTAATATTCCCAATGCCGTGTTGGCCAACCTCCCAAACCATAGGAGATTGGGCATACATACCGAAATGTTTTCGGACGGTATCCTGCCCTTAGTGGAAAAAGGAGTAATAACGGGTGAGGAAAAAGAACTGAAAACCGGAAAGATCGTGACCTCTTTTGCGGCAGGTTCCCAAAAATTGTATGACTTTATTGATGATAATCCATCCGTTCACTTTAAGGAAGCGGCCTTTACCAATGATACTGCCCAAATTCGAAAAAATCCCAAGGTAACGGCAATTAACAGTGCCATTGAAATTGACCTTACGGGCCAAGTGTGCGCGGACAGTATAGGCTATCGGCATTTTTCCGGTGTAGGAGGCCAAATGGACTTTATCCGTGGGGCATCCCTATCGGAAGGCGGAAAACCCATTTTTGCCATATCCTCCGTTACACCCAAGGGCATTTCAAAGATTACCCCTGCCCTAAAGGAAGGAGCCGGTGTTACCACTACCAGGGCCCACGTCCATTATGTGGCCACCGAATATGGTGTCGTTAATCTTTATGGAAAGAACTTGCATCAACGTGCCAAGGCATTGATCTCCATTGCGCATCCCGAACATAGGGAGGAATTGGCCAAAGCAGCTTTTGATAGGTTCGAAAGATAGGAATACCTATATTGCCCTGTGGCAAAAAAAGATATTCAAACTAGAAAGGACGTACATTTTTTGGTTAGGTCGTTTTACGGTAAAATAAGGGCCCATGAAATACTTGGGCCCATTTTTAATACCATAATTACCGATTGGGAGGGCCATTTGAACCTTCTTACCGATTTCTGGGAGACCCAGCTCTTCCTGAAGCGAAAATACCACGGTAACCCCGTAACTGCACATCAAGAAGTAGATGTTAAAATGGGCCATACCATAACCCCAGAACATTTTGGATTGTGGATCAACCTCTGGTTTGAAACCCTGGACGAACTATTTGAAGGGGAAACCGCATGGATAGCCAAAAATAGGGCCCAGAAAATGTCGACTATGTTATATATGCAAATTTACCAACACAGGAAAAGCAAGTCATAAGTGATTGAGATAGTCATCGATTTCCATGCATTACTTTCTTTTTCCGCTAGTCCCCAGAAGTATCCCTAAACCTATGGGAATAAGAAAACTTGCTACCAATAGCATTTCGTAATAACCCTTAAAAACCATGAAGCTTTGCCAGGCCGCAATACCTCTGTAGAAAATAAGAATCTCGGTCAGGATAAAACCAAATAGATAAAGGAAGTAAGCCTTTTGGGAAATTCGTAGCAACTGCAAATAATCCAAGAACAAAAATAGGGAAATGGTGATTACACCCAAGAAAGTCCAATGCAGGTAACCAATGGTAAAATCCAATAGGGTTGCGGCCAAATTGGCAAAATAGGGCAAGGCCGTTAACAACTGAAGCACCATTTTCACAATTAGCAATACAATTACGGTTCTCAATAGACTTTCTTGGAATTTATTGAAAAAGGTTGCCGGTTTTTTATTCAACTTAGCATAGCCCCGTAACAAAACACCAAAGGCAACCAGTTGCAACAATGCACCTATACCGCCTAAAACGTTACAGATCAAAGGCGGATGGGCAAACAAGGTCGACAGGAAAAAGGAAAGGATTATCCCCAGGTTGATACTCCAAAAAAAGCTTTTGAAAAGTGTCCTGGAAAGCCCCACTCCATGTATTTCAAAAACCCTCAAAAGTATCCCCACAAGTGCCAAGATCATCCATCCATTGTATAAAAAATGTAAATAAAAATAGATGGCCAATCGATACCAAACGGATTGTGCACCCAGGGTATTCATAATACCCCCCAAAGCCCAAGGCCCCAAACTGGATAACACCATATACCACAAGGCAAACTTTACACATTGGTACGCATTGCTTTTTTTCAATGAAGTAGGAATATTTTTAATAAAAAACCATACAAACCAATAGGAAGCAAACAAAAACAAGGTTGAAAAAACAATGGAAAACAAGGCGTACCCCATAAATGGAAATGTAAGCAACATACCCACCAAAGTGAATTGGGTAAACCAAAAAATCTTCCGGTATCCCCTATCCAAGTCCAAATTGTCCAAATAGAGCTTATACAAAAGAGTGGTAAGCGCCAAATACAACCACCCCAAAAGGGCAATATGGGAATGGGTATGGACAATGAACTTATAGTTAACTGAAATTGGGACAGAAGCGAAAGACCTCAACACCACCCCTAAAATTGCGGCCAACATGAAATAGGCCAAGGCGATTTTGGCATGGAATCCAAGATTTATCCGATATAGCGATGTTTCCATACTTTATGGGAACAAGATAATCCATTCTTTCCGAGGCATCGGAAAGAAACCATTTAAAAATAGGTATATCCCCTGTTCAAATTAGGTAGTTCCCCTGAATACCAAATCCTTGTACCCGTCTAGTTTTGCCCCTGATAAATAGCATGTGTGCAACGATTTCATTGTACAGGCCAACAAGTTCAAATAGGTTACTATTATCGATCTTAAAAACGATGTCGAAAAAAGGAAAAATGAGTGTAAATGAAAAAGTTCAATCTAGAAGGCGTAAAGGAGTTTCAACCTTTGGACAACAAGACTATAGGAAGAAGATGCGTATGCGATGAAGACTTGATTAAGACTCTAAACAAGAATGAAATTATGGAACAAGAACAATTTGGATTGTGGTACTTCCGTAGTCCCCTTTGGCAACAGTTGATCTATACATTGGAAGAGTCTTTTACCCAGAGGGGATATGTCCTAGAGGTGCTAACCTGGATAATTGGATACGCTCTTGAAATTCTAGGATTCACCCATCTCCTGGTAATAGCGGAAGAGCTACAATTCGCCTCCCGGAAAATAGCAAAATGGGGGGTCATGTCTTTTGGGGAAAAGAAGATTGAAAGTAATCGGCTCGCCCTGTTTTACAAAACTTGCAAGTGCATTACTGCCGGGAGACCTGCCTAACCCGTTACATCATTTTTTTAATACCGCGGATTGATCAAACATCTAGTCATGGTGGATTAATAGGGTAATATCAAATCTAGGCTGCTGCTTGGTGGAGCCAACGGTTAGGACTCCTCACATATTTCATAAAACATATCAAAAAATAAATGATGAAAAAAATATCATGTGCGCTTATACTGCTCTGGGCAGGACATCTTTATGCCCAAAACATGGTTTCAGGTGTGCTTTCCGATATAGATGGGAATCCCATGGCTTTTGCTAACGTATTGCTCGTCAACGCAAAGGACTCACAGTTATCGGCAGGTACCATTAGTGATGAAAAGGGTGGTTTTAGTATTGAATCCGACCAAAAAGGAGCATTCTTTTTGAAGATTACATCTCTCGGTTTTTCTGACTATGCTTCCCAACCGTTTCAATTAAATGGAAGTACCGTCCTTAAATTGGAAATGCCCATAATTTTGAAAGAAGATGCCCAACAGTTGGATGAGATTGAGTTGGTGGGCCGAAAAAACGTATACGAAAGACGCACCGACCGTACGGTTGTCAATGTACAAAGTAGCGCCATCCATGCCGGAGGTTCGGCCCTATCCGCTATTGAAACCTCTCCTGGCATGACAGTTAACAGGATTACCGGAACTATCGGTATGTTGGGAAAGGACGGGACTCTAGTTTATATTAATGGCAAAAGGGTAAGGATGTCCGGCAGTGCCCTGACCCAGATGTTGGATGGCCTATCCTCTTCGAACATTGATAAGCTGGAATTAATCAATAGTCCTCCCGCAAGTTTTGATGCAGACGGCACCGGAGGTGTGGTCAATATTGTGTTGCGACAAGAAAAGACCAATAGGAACTGGAGCGGAACAATTTCGGGCAATTCAGGTTATGGGAACAATATCAAGTATGGCGCCAATTCGGACATCCATCGTACAACAGAGAAATTCGATTTTTTCATTTCCTTGGGCAACAGTAACAATTACAACCAACAACCGACATTTGTTGATAAGCAGTATATACTGGATGGAATGCGTTTTGAAGAAGATTTAAATGGCGCAAGGGATGCTTTTATTGGATCGACACAACTCAGGATAGGAGGTACATATAGGCTTCATCCAAAAACGGAGATCGGATCGGAATTCAAAATAAGACGAAACGTCTGGGATCTTGAAGCCCTTAGCGAAACCACGGGAACGGAAAACGAGAGTAATCTATATACCGAAGAACTGGTTAGCTCGGAAATCAATAATTGGACACATTATTTGGCCAGTTTTTTTGTAAATCAAAAATTTGGGGAAAGTTCTTTGGTTGGGCTGGAATATGACTATTTAGATTACAGTAACGTGAATGACGCCTCCTATAATGAAACAAGATTGGAAAACGGTCTAAGCTTTACCAGGAATTTTGTTTCCGAGGCACGGACTGAAGTAGAATTTCACGTAGCTCGTTTTGATTTCAAAACGGTATTGAATGGGGAAACTAAATGGGCCATTGGGGCAAAGGGAACGATTTCAAAATTTACGAATGATGTTTTGGTATTCGATACTTCTTCAGGAGAGCCTATTAGGGATGATGCTTTTTCAGAAAATAGGATGCTTGATGAAGATATTTGGGCAGGCTACACTAACTTAAACTTTATGCTCAATGAAAAGACCACTGCCGAAATAGGACTCCGGTACGAGTATACGGATTCCAATTTGACTATAACAGGCAGGGACAACGCTATTATTCTAAAAGGGGGGCAGTTGTTTCCTACCCTCAATGTTTCTTATGCCATTGACGAGGATTGGAATACTTCCCTATCGTATGGAGAACGCATATTAAGACCCGATTTTAGTATATTATCCCCTGCTTTTTACTTTTTCAATTCCAACACTATTTATACAGGAAATCCGGTGATACGACCAGTGACGTCCAGGTCCCTAACATGGAATCTGGGTCATGGGAACAAGCAGTTGGCCTTCCAATATACGGATGAAGACAATCCAAATGCATGGGCCTTAAGTATTTCGGAAGACTTTCGTATCACCACTATAAATCCACAACCCATGGAAGACAGAAAGCTCTTTGGTACAACGCTTTCCTTTCCCTTGCGAGTTTTACAGAAATTGACATCCAATCATAGCGTAGGGATATTTTGGCAGCATGAAGTACCAATTTATAATGATGTTATCCTAACTCGAAACAACTGGTACATCAATTTAAATAGCAGTCTTCAATATCAGCTTTCAAATAAACTTACCGCTGATCTTTCATTCAACTGGATATCATCCAGAATCCTGGGACTATCGGACAGTAGGGCCGCCATTGGTTTAAACTTTGGAATATCCCATCGGTTTTCCAAAAGATGGCAATTGTCCTTCTCCTTCCGGGATATCCTTGACCGAAATTCGTTTATGGAGTTTGATTCTACCCTTCCTGAAAACAATACGAATCTTGATTGGTTTTATCAGGACGAAGGAAACGTTGGCTCAATTTCACTTCGTTACAATTTTGGAACGGGAAGAGAAAGAAAGGAACGAAGATATGGTTCGCAAGATGAGCAGAACCGTCTGGATTAGAATAAATAGTATTATTTAAAAATTAACCTATTCATATATCACAGCATACACCACTGTCTTCTTAATGTAAGATTTTGTATAATTTAAACCCTACCCTATTCCTAGACCCTCCGTTAGAATTTCGGAAACTTGCTCAAACATTTCTTTTAAAGCAGCCCAAATTGCCAATTTCTTTTCCTTGCTCGCAAATTCAAGGATCCTTTTTGGGAAATCGAGTTGCATTCACCAGATATCCAGCGGCCAATCGTCCGAAAATTTTTGTAGCAAAACCCTAGATTCTGATTTCTTTTTTGGATTTCGTCCACCAATTCTTCAAAAGAAATAGATCTGGTGTTGGGAATATAATCCATTCTTATGTAGATATACAAACCTTCGACAGAATTCCAAATTACAACAGCTATAGGTCACAATCCCGATATGGAAGTTTTTATCGTTTTCGCCTAAAGAAATTTTGAACGACCTGTTCCAAATAGATTTTTGAATCGATACATTCAAAGCGCAACCGATTAGGGAGCACGGAAAACAAAGGCACACCGTCTCCCAATATATAGGGGATAATGGTAATTGTCATTTCATTGGTCAAATCTTCCTCCAAGAAGCTTTGAATCGTTTTTCCACCGTCAATGTAAAGATTATGATATCCCTTATTGTAGATTTTCCTTAGAACGTCATCTAAAGTCCCATTTACAATTTCAACCTTGTCCGAATATTCCTTGGGAAGATCGGTTAGACTATTGCTCAAAACAAAGACCGGTTTTTCATAAGGCCAATCAATATCAAAACTACATACCGTTTCAAACGTTTTTCGCCCCATGACAAGTGCGTCAATACCATTTATAAATTCCATGTATCCCATATCATCATTGTTGGGATTCGGGATTGTGTGAAGCCAATCCGTTCCGCTATTTGCATCCGCGATATAGCCATCTATGCTTGTAGCAATAAATACCTTGTTTTTCTTTTCCATTTTTAGTTTCTATTGAATTCCAACCCTAGTACTTTGTCCATTGATAAAATGATTTACACCTTGTTCCAGTTTTCCTTCAAGTTTAAAATAGTACCACAAATTCAATCTTGCCCAAGAATTATAACCGTCCTAGGCTCTAAAAACCAGGAACGCCCCATACAAAAGACTTAAGACCAATCATCAGAAACACTTTCCATTGCCAGGTGCAAAAATATAGGTTACATTACCAATATTCCATTTTCCCCCAAGCATGTTTTGAACATTAATGGGGTAATAGCTTTGTTGTCCCGTGTAATCGGTAATCTCCAGATAGTAGGAGTTTTGATACTCCAGAACTTTCCATTTTCCCTGATGTTCCGAAACGCCGGCACCTGATGCCCTATTATTTTCATTACTGCTATTTTGCGTACCCTTTACCGTATAAGAACCATCATAAGAGTAGCTATACCTACCATTGGGACAAAAATCAATATATGTAATGGCACTTGCGGAATCATCACTCAAATATGAGGATTCGGAATACATTACGAGTTGACCTCCATTAATGTAGTTTGTAAGCCGCTCTAAATCGTTTTGTGCCTCTGCTTTGCAAAAGACAAAGCTTACTACTGCAAAAAATAGTGTTCTGTTAACTTTCATTACTAATCGTTTTAATTCTTGAACTATTTGGTTTCGATCCAAATTCGGGCTTCTTTTCCGTAGGCTATCGTGCCCAATACTGTTTTTTGATTGTGATGGATACTGTTGGAATCCGACCAATATGAATACAACTCTTCATATCGGCATATAGGTTTTTGTTAAACCCCTAATTCAAAAGTATTATTCCTCATGCGTCGAATAGGGGTATATGACGACCAAAGCACATATGATGACCATATTTTTAAGGATGTATTGACCTACCAGAGTAATTGCAAAAGGGAACTCATTAAAAAAAACATCAGGTTGAATGAATACAGGAGTGAACGTACCCAACAAGTGTATAAAAGTCAACTTGATTGTTTTACAAATAAACCTATTTAGTATAAGTAATAACCCTAAGAGTGTTTCCATTGCGGCCAACAATAGATAACAAATTGAATCCGGTATTAGTCCAAGGCATAGTGTGGTCAAGGTTTTGCTGGCAAGCTCTTTTGCCGGACTAAGATTTTCAAAGAACTTAAGCATCCCAAACCACAGATAGACCATACCTATGCTGATACGAAGAAATGTTATTTTTCTATCGGCATGGAGGAATCCCTTTAATTTGCTCAATAGAATTTCGCCCAACTCCCTAATGGCTACTATAATCTGAATTTGCATCGATTTCTTCAATCGGTAGTTTGCTAGGAACTTCCTTTGGTATCAATCCGCTTAAATCATTTGCGCTGGGGTCGGTCAGTGACTCCATAAAGGCCAATACGTCTTTAACATCCTGTGAAGTAAGGTTTATTGGGTTTTTTACCAAGGGGTCAAGATTTTCCAATACCCTTTCAATTACGGAGCTATCCCCCTTATAGGTTGTGCGGAGCTCTTCACTTAACTGGTTTACATCGTAGCGTTCAAGTGCAGTTTTTGGATCCAAATGGTGGCGGATGGCCTCTTCCAAACTTCCATATGCTCCGTTGTGCATCCATGGGCCTGTTATGGCCACATTGCGCAAGGGAGGTGTTCTAAAGGCAAAACGATCGTTAGGATTTCCTGTTTCCGCAAATCTTCCAGCATCCAATGGAGCGGCATTGTCCTTTCCTGGGCCAAATTGTGGTATGCCAATATTATGGAATTCCTGATCGGTAAGTAGATTTCCGGAATGGCATTCCGCACAGTTGGCCTTTCCATAAAACAAAAGGGCACCTCGTTTGGCCGAATCGTCCAACGCGTTCAAATCCCCTCGTAAATACTTGTCCCAGGGACTATCTATAAATGTAAACTCCTTTATTTCAAAAGCGGCAATGGCGTTGGCGGCATGTTGGAACCCTAATTTTTCAAGCGGAGTTTCGGGGTAGGCATCCCTAAAGAGCTTTCTGTAACCAGGAAAGGACAATATCCTTCGCATTAAAGCTTGCCATACCGATTGAGGTGCTGCATTACTTATCAGTGAAAGTTCATTTTGTCCACCAAAAATATCCACATCCCCGATTTCTCCACGCATTTCATCCCTGGAAGTGACAGGGAACATGGCCTGGGCCGCTAAAACATTGTCCAATCCATAGGGTAGTTTTTCATCTGCCGGGGAAAGAAATCCAGTTTCTGCAATCCCGGAAACCCTTCCGTCCCAAAACATGGTATGCCATTCTTCCGAACCTCGATTGAAGATTTCAGGGGAATTACGAGGTACCCTGTCCCGACCTTCTCCCATGATCCTGTTTCTTCCCAAACCATAACCGCCCACTCCAATAGCGAGTTGCAAATTATCCCCGGATTTAAGGCTGGGGTGATGACAGGTTGCACATGAAACATCGTGATTTCCACTTAGCACCTTATCGAAGAAGAGCATCCTGCCCAATTGGACTTTTGAGGAGTCTATTTTTGGTACCTCAACATACGCTTTAAGTTTGTATTCATCGATGACTTGCCTCAACCGGTCATCGAGACTTAAGTGCTCAAATGCAACGGCCAACAGAAATACTGCTATAATAAATACTTTTGACTTTTTCATTTTTTGGAAAATGAGAAGCAGGACATTTAATGCCCCACTTCTTCATTAGGCTTTAAAGGGTTATTTAACATCGTCTTCATTGGGAAGCATGGCAAATAACTGTACATGGGTGTACTTCCCAAAGGCCCCTGGATCTGGCCCATAGGTCTTACCATCGGTATGAAGGGCAATCGCCATTCCGCTCATCAACTGATCTCCGCTCATTTGAAGACAGTGCTCAAAAGTCACATCAATGCTGGCATTGCCTTTGCCGTCCGTCTTAAAAATAGACTGTTCGCCTCTCCTATCGCCCAATGGAACATCCAATGTGCCGGTAAAAGGAACTGTTGGCGGTGCAGGCATAAAGAAGTGCCACATGGTATATGTAGAATTGGGAACAAGATGCTCAAACTGAGCTTTAAATGTTCCCCAACCCTCTTCGCATGTATAGCTTGCGGTTCCCTTTCCCTTCAGCCAATCCGCCAGGGTCATGCCAAGGTATTTGCCTTTCTTGTAGGGCCCGGCATTTTTAGGGTCAAAGGGATCATGATGTTCGGCATTTTGTATAGTGTATATTTTTGAATTGAGATATTGCTCCCTTTCTGAGGGCAATACCCTATACACTTTCCCTGAACCTTTCTGTTTTTCCACAAAAACATCCTGTTCTATAAGTCCCGCTTTAAGATGATCCACAAAGACCAGCTCGATCTTAACTGGATTCATTGGGTCGCCCGTAGTGTAACCACTGGACAGAAATACGCCTATAAACACTACCAGGGCTATAATTAATTTGTTCGTTTTTTTCATGATTGCAAAAGATTAATAATTGATAATTGATAATTGATTTAATTTTTGAATACAAAGGCAAACTGTTCCACTACCGTTCCGTCAGGGCCCAACAACGGCCCGTAGGTCTTACTATCCATGTGGTAAGATCCAACTACATGCCATTCTTCCTCATCGGTCAACGGGCATGATTTTATGTCGCCGATCATGGACAATAAACGGTTAGTGGGACTAAAGGCGGATATTTTGGCCGTACCCGTAGGTGAAGCAATAAAGAGATTATCCGATCCGTCTCCCTGGCCCACTGCACCTATTCCTCTTATGTTCAACATTTCCTTGGAGGGATCTGCCCCACCATCCTTGAAAGTTACGTGCCATAAAGTATAGACACCGTTGGGTACCAAACCTCTTAGAGTTACCTCCAGATCAACACCATTGTCCTCACAGGTAACTTCTATGCTTCCATTGACCAAACTGAAGTCGAATAACCTCATGTGGGTACCATCCATATCCGTAACCGGGACTTTTTTCCGGATTTCATAAATGAGTTCTTCAGGTTCCGAGGGAGTCTCGCCTACTTCGTTCTCAATAAAAAATGGAACGGTAACCACTTCCTCCAAAATTTCCGAGGTTCCTTCATTTATCGGGTCACCTCCATCATCATTATTGCATGCCGTTAAAAGAAACAGCGACAATGAGAGTGTTGCCATGTTTTTACCAATTCTATTTGATCTAAAAATCTTCTGTTTCATTGTTTGTTCGTTTAAAATGCATTTTGCTGTGATTGTTCAATTTTTGAAATCGTTAATGTGTACTTGTATTTAAGGTTACGTTATTACTTAATACATCATATATAGGGGCTTCAATGGCATATTGTATCAACTGGTTCTTTTGTGTTTCGGATAAATTTCCCTTAATTATCATTTCGATCTTAACTTCTTTAAATCCACTTCGTATGGCATCGTCTAGCTGCATAAACCCCCTTATGTCCGTTTCGGCGGCTACCGATATCGTCAGGGCCATTATCTCGATTCCCCTCGCGGCCGAATGAATTAGCATTGTTGTGGTCATACTTTTGGTCAAGCTTTCCAACAGTAACTTGATTGGAATTACCCACTCATTTTTATTCAGTATCACACAAGGATGGGAACTGAAAGAGTTATCAAGATTGGCAAAGAACGAGTCTTCGGTAAATCCCGATTTTTTTGCACTGACTTCCCATTCATAAATGGCCCTTACTTTCGCTTTCGCCCTTTTTGGACTCTTTGTTATGGTTTCGATTACATCAGAGATCTCATGGATATCAAAACCGTTTATAGTTCTTGAACCTTTCATCGATGCCGTTTGATTCTTATTTGCTTGCCACAACCTTTTCCGGGTATTAATTTCTTGGACAAAACTAGTACCGTTCCTTCCTTCCAATTTTAGTGGAATTACCTATTTTTTTTGTTCTACCTACCTATTTTAGATACCGGTAACTTTTATATCGGTGCGGCTATTGGATGTATAAAATACTTAGGCAGGGAAGGGAAGAATGAAATTGCCAACGGTTGTTGGATCACCAAGTTGTTCGTTATTTGGTCGGAATTAATCGCTTAATAATCAGTAATCTAACAACTATCATGGCTAAAAACTTTTTAGCAATTGAAAGACGTGCACTGAAGTGCATACCTGCCAGCCGTAGGCGGGGTTTCAACTAATGAATGAGACCAATGGACTCGATTCTTCTATAAAAGGAAACAAGGTGAATACTGGAATTGAAAAACTAATTGTAGCGGTAAAGGATTTGGTTGGGTATCGGTTTGCGGTCTTATTCGATGATAGCTTTCCGTGGAGATAAGCGAATCGTTCCCGTCTAATTTAGAGCGCAGCTATATCTTTACGACAAAATTCCTTTCTCCGATGCCACCAAAACGGCTTTTGCCCGAGTTTCCGAATTGAGCTTATCCAGTATTGCGGATACATGGTTGTCCACGGTCCTGGTAGAAATAAAAAGTTTGTCGGCAATTTCCAAATTGGTCATACCTTCCTTTAGAAGATGTAATATTTCCAATTGCCTATTGGTAAGTTGTTCCGGATTGTTTCGCGTGCTAGACCTGATTCCCCTGGGAATACTCTTTACCCCTTTTTCCCGTAAGCTTTTTTTAATGCGACTTATAACGGCCTCTGCGCCTAATCCCTCCAATATATCAAAGGCCTTTTTTTGTGAAACGGTATCCCCATCCATTAAGGTGAGTGCCTGGTAGTATCCAATGGATTTGGACCATGTTAGTATTACCTCTTTTAGGTCGTCTAGATACTTCACAAAGTCCGTTCTTTTCCATCCAGTCTTGGTAATGGAAGGTAAACCCCTTTTATTTAGCCAAAAGTTTAATAGGGCATCATACCAAATGCTATCATGCATTTTACAGAGTTCCACACTCAGGTCAACTATGGATCTGTCCGGAAACTCTTCTCCTTTGATCCATTCGTATTCCAAAACTGCAGCGGCCATAGGAACCACAAACTGATATTCCTTGCTTTCCATGGCAAGTTGACAACCCTTTTTTAAGAACTCTAGGGTATCAGGACTACCAATTCTGGTTTCAATAATGGCCTTGGAGAGGATGGCAACAACACGGGTATATTGATTGTTATGTTCGGATTGAAGGGTTTCATTGGCAATTTTTAATGCAACGGGCCATTCTCCCTTAAATCTAAATAGTAACGATTCCAATGATTTTACCACATAAAAAAATAAGTCCAAATCGTTGTCGATGAAAAACCTTTTGATTTCTCCGATGATGCTATTCGCCACTTGAATATTTCCGGTCAGAACATAATTAAAATATAGATTTACATATATTCTTCCCACTAGACCTTGATCTTCGATTTCCAAGCCGATGTCGAGTGATTTCTTAAGGTTGCCGAGACCATTTTTATAAGAATCCAAACTACTATGGATATCCAATAAGGAGATGTTTGAAGCGGCAAACGCCAAAATTTTTCTTTCCTTAAGTTTTTCCGATAAGGAAAGGGCCTTTCCATTCCATAGGTAAGCCTCCTTTAGTTTGAAGGACAAGGCCAGAATATGGCCGTTATGGGCATAGGCGTTGGCCAAGGATATGGTCATTGGAGCGTGTTCCTCAAGAATTTCAATAGCCTTACGGCCATGTAACAAACCCTGTTTCCCCAATCCACTAAACCATAATAGTCTAGAAGAAAGTGCATAGGCATTTCCCTCCTTGACCTTATCCACGGAACTCCATATGTCAATTAGGGTTTGGGCCGCCTCGGTTCCCTCTTTCAGTTGGTTTGTTAAATAACACTCGTGCGAATATGCCTCTAACAGGGCGGCATGGGTAGCGGTATGCTTTTCCTCAATATTTTCAATAGCTATTTTATAGAGATTGAAAGCCTGGACATGCGCACCCCAAGTAGAAGCTTCCGAAGCGGCCTTTGGGGCATATTTTCGGATGATATCCAAATTTCTCGATTTAATGGCATGATGAACAATTTCGGATAATGTCGCCGCCCTCGTTTCAAAATCCTTAAGTAGCACCCCCAAAATTTTCTTATGGAAATTCATTTTTTCCAAGGGATAAATGGCATCGTAAATGGCAAGTCGTACCAAGTCATGTTTGAAATAAACACTTATGCCATCCGTATTGATGAGTTTTTTGCCAACGAGTCCGTCCAAATATTTGCCCACATCGGACAGGGTGGTTATTTGCTCAATAATATCAATTTCCGCTTTTTGTGGAAAAACTGAAATTAAGGAGAGTACCTCATTTTCCGATGGGGAAACATTGGTCAAACCGGATACTATGATTTCCTTCAAATTATCAGAAACCTGTAATTTTCTCGTTTTGAGCAGTTCAAATACGAAAAAAGGGTTTCCTTTGGTAAGCTTGTACAATCTTTCTCCTGATAGGTCATGATCGGTCGCCAATTTCAGTACGGTATCTTCGCTGAAGGCGGAAACCTTTAACCTTTTCAACCTTTTTGTGGATAACTCAGCCAAAATTTTATACAACGGATGTCCTTTCGCCAACTCATTATCCCGATGTGTCAACACCAACATACATTGAAACTGTTCTATTCTTCTTCCCAAAAATTTGATCAGATCCAATGTGGCCTCATCCGCCCAATGAACATCTTCAAATAAGAGGACAACGGGTTGCTCTTTGATAAGAATCCCTTTTCTTAATCGTTCAAAAATGACATTCTTGTTTTCGCTGTTCAAAGACTCCGGAAAGTTTACCCCAAGTTCCGCCCTCATGTCATAGACAGGACCAAAGGGTCTAGGCGTAAAAAGTGATTCACAATAACCGCGGCATATACAGAAATCATCCCCCAGGGAGTTCAAAAAGTAATCGACTAAACTGGTTTTCCCAATACCGGCTTCTCCATAGATGTTGATGATGCTACTTTTCTGATCGATACAGTCCTTGGCATATTCCTGTAGCAAGCTAATTTCACTCTCCCTTTCCAGCAATTTCATATAAGTGGTGGTTTATATGTTTTTCAGAAAAATCTATAATCGTACTAGTAAGGGGAACGGCGTTTGATTCACTTTGTGCATAGTAATCCACGCCTAGCTTTTCATTCGATCAAAAATATAAAGTCTTATGCTAACAAAAACTTAAATCTAGTTGTGCTATCTTGATTGTATGTTAAAAAATGCCCCCTTATCGTGCCGAGCTGACCAAAAGCTATTTTTGAGGTATTCTGTCATTATTCTGAGCAGGAGAAAAATGGAAAACCTACAATTTTTAAAATTTGGAAACCAAAATGGTCAAACCTCGGCCTTTCAACGGTTCATTTCACAAAACGAATGAATGACTTCTTGCGGAGACCCAACTTGACTTTCTATTTCTACCAGAAGGCATCTACGATTTCCGATTGGATATGGATCCGCCACTAATACGTGAAAAATTTGCAGTATTTGGTACGTCCTATGGCATGCTTTGAACATTTGAATCCGTTCTTTTGCCCTAGACCTTCCTGATATTCCTTGCAATAATCATCCTTTTGAAATAATGGAGAGCTCTGGAATGTTTTGCCCCTGGAAAATATCCATCAAAAACCTATTTTTATTAAAATATAAGTTAGTCATGTACCGACCTCTAACGAGGTTCATAAGCTTTTGAACAAAGTGAATTTAAACCATGAAAAATAAAACTCTTTTCCTCATTCTTATAGCCTGCATCGCCTGTAAGGATTTCAAAAAAGAAAAGGAAGGCATCACGGATGTTAAGACCAAGCCCAATATTATATTTATCATGGGCGATGATCATACCACGCAAGCCATAAGCGCTTATGGTGGTATTTTGGCGGAATATGCCCAGACCAAGAATATGGACCGATTGGCCGAAGAAGGCATACGATTTGAAAATGTTTTTTCTACCAATTCAATTTGTAGCCCCAGCAGGGCTACCCTTATTACTGGAAAGTATAGCCATAAAAATGGCGTTCGTATCTTACGTCAGGCCTTTGATGGTTCACAGTTCACTGTCCAAAATGCTTTTCGCACTGCCGGCTATCAAACGGCTCTTTTCGGAAAGTGGCATCTGGAGACCTTACCTACCGGATTTGACGATTATAAAGTTTTACCGGTTCAAGGCAGATACAAAAATCCCCAATTTATTGAAAAAGGAGAGAATAGTTTGATTACCAGGGAAGGTTGGTCGACCGATATAATTTCGGAACTTACCACCACTTATCTTAGAAAAAGGGATACGACAAAACCTTTTCTGGTTATGGCCCATTACAAAGCCACACATGACCCGTGGTCCTCAAGAGCACCTTATGATACGCTCTGGGCGAACGAGGATCTTCCCGAACCCGCAAATCTTTACGATACGTATGAAAACCGGTCACAGGCAGCTCGAAGGACCGGGCTTAAGCTGGAACAGATCAACCAGGGAACCTATCCCCACAAACGTCTTGAGAATGCCACGCGTGATGAACAACGGGGGTTTATCTATCAGCAATATATCAAGTCGTTTCTTCGCTGTGGCCGGGTATTGGATGAAAATGTAGGCAAGCTCATCGATTTTCTTAAAAAAGAAGGATTGTACGACAACACGGTGATTATCTATACAGCGGACCAAGGTCATTTTCTGGGAGAACATGGATTTTTCAGTAAACGGTTTATGTATGAGGAAGCCATGAGAATGCCCTTAATCATCCGATATCCAAAGTTGATCGAACCGGGCTCGGTTAACGAAGATTTGATTATTAACGCAGACTTTGTACCTACTTTGATGGATATGGCGGATATCGATGTACCGAAAGATGTACAGGGGAGGAGTTTTTTACCTAACTTAAAAGGAGAAACTCCGGCGGATTGGAGGGAAGCCGTTTACTATCACTATTGGCAGCACATATTGCATCGTGAAGTTGCGGCCCATATTGGTGTCCGAACGCGTGACAAAAAACTGATTTTCTACTACGGTTTGCCCCTTGGGCAGACGGACAAGTCCCCTACACCACCCGAATGGGAGTTCTTCGATTTAAAAAAGGATCCTTCGGAAATGTATAATGCCTTCAATAACCCGAAATATATGACCACTGTGGACAGCCTAAAGCAAAAATTGAAAGAACTTCAGATACGTTATGACGATGAAGGTTTGGAATATCCAGAGATGAAGTCGGTACAGGAAAAGTATTTTTGGACAGGTGCAAACCCACCAACTGTAGCAACGGAGAAATAGTGGTTTTATTAAATAATCCTCGATATCAGAACGCCACATTAGATGGGTAAAGTGCATTCATTAAGACACGACCCTTCTTTTTGTAACATTCCTATCAATCCAAAATAGAATTGTAGAATGGTCATTTTCCAATGATTTTATGTGGGCTATTCAAAACTGTGGCAATACTATCGGATTTTGGGTACGTTGGATCTAGTACAACCGGGAAAAGAAAACCAAGGCCCTAAAACATGACAAAAGTCATATGCTGTAATCCTAAAAACTCGAAAATTTGCGAAAAGCAAGTTCAAGCCACAGCAAAAGCGTTTCACATAACCGTGAAAATTTTCCAAAAACACTTTGCCGGAACATTGATGTAAACAGAATACCAAATGACACATGCACATTCTTTCCATATTCCGGTAATGGGAATTGGATTTACCATAGACACTCCCTTAAAGGTCTCTCAATTTGGGATGGATTCCGTGATTTCCCTGGTAGATGACATTCTTCTTGAGAAACTACGGAAAATGTACTGCGAAAAATTCGAGATCACGTATACGGAAATCACGGAAAAAATCGAGGATTTCCGGGCAAAGCGAATTACCGCATACCTAGACCTAATCCATGAACTCGCCCAAAAGAAATTCGATGAGTTTAAAAATACGACCGCTGAGACCGCAAACAGTATTCGGGAGTATTTCAATATGCTTCCCGATACTTCACGTATAAAACAGGAATTCAAGAAATTGACGGCGGACTATTTTAATCTTGAGGAAATCCAAAAATGGGTCAAGGAACATATGGCCATGGGAAGTATAGATGTGAATATCATGACCAAAGTGGATAAGGACAATTACATTAAAAATGAAAAGCTTCCCAGTGAATATAACGACGCACATGCCGCATTAAGAGGGTTTGCCAACAGTAGCCTACGCTCTTCCGTCATACTTTCGGCCGGAATGAACCCTAGATTATACAGCTATCTGGAACAGTTTAAGGATTTTTATCCGGACGAAAATGGACATATCAAGAAGAAAATAGTCCTAAAGGTAAGTGACTATCGTTCCGCCCTGATTCAAGGCAAGTTTCTGGCCAAAAAAGGACTATGGGTATCCGAATACCGAATAGAATCAGGACTCAATTGTGGTGGTCACGCTTTTGCCACGGACGGATATCTCATGGGCCCTATTTTACATCAATTCAAGGAAAACAGGGATGATCTGACACAATCCGTTTATGAGATTCTTGTAAGGTCACTGACACAAAAAAATCGACCTGTACCGAAAAAAGGATTGCCCCTTAAAATAACCGCCCAAGGTGGGGTGGGTACCGCAGAGGAACATCAATTCATATTGGACCATTACCATGTGGATTCCGTAGGATGGGGGACACCTTTTCTGTTAGTACCTGAAGCGACTACCGTTGATGATAGCACACGTAATCAATTAATGGAGGCCAAAGAAGATGACCTGTACTTGAGCAATACCTCCCCCTTGGGAATTCCTTTTCATAGCCTTAAGGGCAATACCAAGGATGATGAAAAGTTCAATTTGATCAATAAAGGAAGACCCGGCAGTTCTTGCCCCAAGAAATTTGTTGCCCTGAACAAGGATTTTACGGACAAGGGAATTTGCATAGCATCAAGGCAATACCAGCATTTAAAAATCAAGGAACTGGATAGCCAGGAATTATCTCCGGAGGAATATCGATCCAAATATGAAAAAATCGTGGAGAAGTCCTGTACCTGTGTGGGGTTGGGGACATCCGCCCTACTCGCCTATGGTCTGGATACCAAAACCGAAGGTAAGGGTGTTTCTATCTGTCCGGGACCGAATATGGCCTATTTTTCCAAACTTATGAGCCTAAACGAAATGACCGATCATATCTATGGAAGGATCAACGTAATTACCAGAACCGATCGTCCCAATATGTTCATTAAGGAATTATACATCTACATCGATTATCTCAAGAACAAAATCGAGGAAGCCAAGGAAGCGGTGACCGAACGGCAAAAAAAGTATTTATCCACTTTTACAAATAACCTTAAGGAGGGCATTGCCTACTATCATTCGGTTTTTGATAATCTCAAAGGAGGTTTTGAAAACACCAGATCCCAAATTGTGTTCGATTTAGATCATAGTCTAAAGACCTTGCTTCTGGCGGAAGAGAAAATAAAGGCGTTATAAATCTGGTCAATAAGGAAAAGCGACCCTTACCAGGAGGTAAATAAAAAAATGTAATTCCTATAGCGGATACTTCTTTTTTTCAAGAAGTGGCAGTATTATCAATATTATAATACCCTCCTTTGTTCTCTTTTCTTTTCAAGGATTGACCGATCGTCAAATGGGCCACATTGACCATGTTTCGCAACTCGCAAAGTGTCGTGGTCACTTTTGAACTTTTATAAAGTTCCTCCACTTCCCTGTAGATCAAATCCAGATGTAGGACGGCCTTTGCCAAACGGTCGTTGCTTCTAACAATACCCACATAATCCCGCATTAAGGCCTGTAACTTTTTAAGATTGTGAAGTATGAGAATATGTTCCTTGGGAATACGGGTTCCTTCATCGTTCCATTCCGGAATGGCGACATTTACGGAATCGGTAGGATGTGCAACTTGGTATTTATAGATGTTGTGCGCATACACCAAGGCCTCCAACAAAGAATTGGAAGCCAACCGATTGGCACCGTGCAATCCGGTTCTGGAACACTCACCACAAGCGAATAAACGGTTTACTGAAGTTCTTCCGGTCTTGTCTACGACAACACCTCCACAAAGGTAATGGGCTGCAGGTACCACTGGAATCCAATCGGTTTCTATGGCTATATGGTTTGCCAAACACTCTTTATAAATCGTAGGGAAATGTCTTTTGAACTCATCGATATCCAGATGGGTACAATCCAAAAAAACACAGGTATCCCCGGATTTTTTCAATTCCTTGTCTATACTTTGCGATACGATGTCCCGTGAAGCCAATTCAGCCCTTTCATCATAATCCGGCATAAACCTATGCCCATTTTTATCACGTAAAATAGCCCCGAATCCCCGTACAGCTTCGGAAATTAAAAATGAGGGGCCTTCTTTGGTGGTATACAAGGCTGTGGGATGAAATTGTACAAATTCCATATCCCTGATCTCTGCTTTGGCTCTGTACGCCATAGCGATACCGTCACCGGTCGCGATTACGGGATTGGTCGTATGCCCATAAACATGACCAATACCTCCGGTAGCCAACAACGTACTATCCGCCTTAATAGTGACAATCTCCCCCGCCTTTTGATTCAATACGTAGGCCCCATAACACGAAACTTGCTTTGATTCAGGAACTTCCAAATGGTGTTCCGTAATGAGATCTATGGCAAAATGATAAGGTAGCATGGAAACATTGGGCAATCTTCTTAAATTTTCCAGCAATGCCCGCTCTACTTCATACCCGGTGAGGTCCTTATGATGAACGACCCTATGCTCCGAATGGCCGCCTTCTTTGCCCAACTCCAATTTTCCAGAAGCGTCAATATCAAAACTTGCTCCCCAGGCCATCAATTCCCTAAGTCGTTTTGGACCTTTTTTTACCACCATTTTCACTACGTCCCGATCGCAAAGTCCATCTCCGGCCACCAGGGTATCCTTAATATGTTTCTTAAAGGAGTCCTCCTCCAAATCCAATACTACGGCAACACCCCCTTGGGCATATTTTGTGTTGGATTCTTCCTCATCGGCCTTTGTGACAATGGTTACGGTCTTATACGGAAGTGCCTGGGCAATTTTTGAAGCGAAGGTCAATCCTGCTACCCCGGAGCCAATAACAAGAAAATTCGTTTGTATCATCTTACTTCGATAGCTCCAACATCCTTTCTATAGGCAATAGTGCAGACTGTGCCAAGGCTTCCGGAATATCTATTTGCGGGGACTCGTTAAGCAAACAATCGTATAATTTTTGCAAGGTGTTCACTTTCATATAAGCACATTCACTACAAGCACAGGTATTGTCTTCCTGTGCCGGAGCAGGAATTAGTTCCGTATTGGGCACTTCCTGTTGCATTTTGTGCAATATACCGGCTTCCGTGGCTACAATAAACTTCTCCTTAGGGTGCTCTTTTACATAGTTGATCATTCCGGCCGTGGAGCCAATATAGGTGGCAACATCCAAGATATGCTTTTCGGATTCGGGATGGGCAATGATGACCGATTCCGGATTTGCCTTATGCAGATCCAATAATTTTTCTATGGAAAATGCTTCATGAACCACACAGGAACCGTCCCAAAGCAGGAGGTCCCGACCTGTTTTTTGACTGATAAACCTTCCCAGATTTTTGTCCGGTGCAAAGATGATAGGTCTGTCCTCCGGAACCGATTCCACAATTTTCAAAGCGTTGGAAGACGTACAGACAATATCGCTCATCGCCTTGATTTCTGCCGAACAGTTGATATAAGTAATCACCAAGTGGTCCGGATGGGCGGCTTTAAATTCACGAAATGCATCCGGTGGACAGGATTCGGCCAAGGAACAACCCGCATCAAGGTCGGGAAGCAAAACCATTTTGGACGGATTCAAGATTTTGGCCGTCTCCGCCATAAAATGTACCCCGGCAAATACGATAATGGATGCATCCGTTTCCGCAGCCTTTTGGGAAAGCCCCAGACTATCACCGACATAATCCGCAATTTCCTGTATTTCCGGCCGTTGGTAATAATGCGCCAACACTATGGCCTTTTTACTTTTTTTTAATTCCAATATTTGGTTTGCCAAACTCATATGCCCAGATTCCAAATTTTTTGGGTGCAAATGTATTTTAAATCCACCCCTTAAAATATGATTTTCGTCACAATGTACAACAAAACTTGAACTATTGCCATGAGATGGGCCGGTTCAGCCTTAGTGCTTGATTATTTCGTCTGTTTTACATTAGGACTACGATACTTCTATCCATGTTTTCCGGATAACTTATGGGTATATGGTGCTTTAGCACAAACGCAATGTAGGCACCCACCAAAGTTTAAGTATACCAAAAGATGTTTTGTGTGCGATTCTGCTGAGAAAAGTCCCAAAAACCGTTGGTTTTATGGAACAACCCGATATTGGAACAACGGTTCAGAGCAATGTCCAAACCGTTGTCTTGAAGTGTGTATTTATGAATGGAGTCTCTATTCTTTTTTATAGTCATGTGCATCTTCGCCATCGCTGGCCTTTCCTATGCCCACGAAATCCCCGACACCGTTGATGTATCCCGCATATTCCCTTATGTGCCGTGCCTTTCCATTTTCAATAACAAAGAGCATCATCAACTGGTTACCGTAAGATTTTCCCTCAATGGTACCGTAGGTCCAGCATTCAAAGCCCACCTCGTTTCCATTGGCAATGATATTCTTCAATTCCCAAGTGGTTCTAGTCACTCCGGCGTGGTGCTTGAACAATTTTTCCATGGAGGCCTTGTCCTTATGAAGCCCCTGGAACCCGTCCACAGGCGCGAACCAAGTCAGATCTTCATGCAAGAGTTCCAAGAAAGGGTCCCATTCACCGGTCTGGGCACCTTGGTTGAGCCGATTGTACAACTCAATACCCGTTGACAGTGCCTCTTCATTTACCGCTTTTGGCCTTAGATTCTCAAAGTTCATTTGTGTTTCCATATTGCATTGATTTTAGATTTACGTTACGGTTCTTTAAATGTTATAATTTGAAACAGTTGTAAAACACAACAATTAGATAAAATTTTTTATGCTTCCAAATTCAGCTTGACTGTTTGTAGTTTTTTGATAAGGTCATCTATGTCTTTCTTTGTAAAACCTTTGTAAGCAATCTCAAACGTCTCTTCAAGTGCATCGATAATAATGGGTCTGATTTCCTTGGAAAAACTGGAAAGACAGATGAGTTTTGTTCGTCTACTTTCAGGATCGTCCGTACGTTGGACAAGACCGGCATTCTCCAGTTCATCCAGTACGCGAGAGGTTTTGGGTCTATCGTAACCAAACCATTCCGCTATGGTCTGCTGTGGTACCGCATCCCGTATAAAAAGTCTATTGATTATTGGAAACAACTCAACCCTTATCGGAACCTCTCTTGCATCAAACTGATGTTGCAGTTCCCTTTTCAACAAACCAAAGATGGAACCTGTCAACATTCCTATTGAGGTACTCTTGTCATAGCGAATTCTATTGTTGTTGCTCATAACTGTTGTAAACATACAACAATTAATTCGATCGCTCAACTTATATCCGTATAAGTGGAGTTTCAAAAATAAGTAAACTACTTAGACAACATATACCGGTCAGACCCATACCTTCCTACCCAGTGTTTTGAAAAGTTCAGCGATACGCTGGTTTTACTAAACCTTTCCTAACGTCCTTTCCTGGCCTTCCAACATTAAAAAAGGAATTCTTATGGGCTATTCCCTATAATTAATTTAACTACCATTTCCATTTCCAAATCTTTTTCTGACAAAACATCCTCAATTGAATACTCGATATGATGGTCGGGAAGTACCCCTCGACCTATTGGATGCTTTTGATACATGTAGCCCACCTGAATATTGGGGGAAATTCGAACCATAATTTTACTGTTGGGAAGTGCGATTACAATCGAATCGCCACCTGTTGGCCCCTCAAAGGTTCCGCCACACTCCTCGCCAACAAAGATTGCGTTGGTAGTTTTTTTTATATCCGCAATAATAGCAGCGGTACTTGAGAAACTAATGCCGTTCATTAAAACGTAAAGTTGGCCCTCAAAAACATTCTCCTTCGGAGGCTGTAATTGTAGGTTATCGCTGTATTCATAATTATTGATGTACAGCTCATTGCCGAATTTTCTCATATACCTATCGTCATTGTTGAAAAGCAAATCCGTACTGTCCCTTTCTAAAATTACACTCTTCAATGGCCTGAAATCCAAATTGCTCAAATATATGTTTTGGTACAATTTATAAGGTTTGTCAGATAGGTAGGATATCAGTTCCATTTCTTGATGTTCGCTTCCGCCCTCGTTATCTCTTAAATCGATTATAAGATTTGGTATTTTTTTTTGCTTCAGAGTTCTGAACGACTTGGCTAGAAGTGAGTCATAATCGGGGTCTATGCTCTTATCATAAAAAGATCGGGAAATGGTAAGAACCCCATAGTTTTCATCTTCGAACAACTCAAATTTTGGTGACGGCTCTTTGAACCATGATCCTTCTTCCAGGCCATAACGGGCTTTCAGTATTTTTTTCCTGTTTTCGATTGAAATTCCATCTACCTCGGTTGATTTTTTTGTATCACTTCCGATGGGTAAATAATCTAACTTAAAGGAGGTGCTCCTGTCCACATGCAGGTGGTAATAGAGATCAAATCCATGAAATTCATAGAAAAAATATCTCTCGGCCAATCTTCTTTTTCTCGTCTCTATATAACCGTCAGTAGCTATTCCCTCCATCATATCCTTCAAAATTTCGGAAGTGGGTACGTTGTTGATGGATATAATTTTCGAACCATCGGGAATACGCTCTTTTGCACTACAGTTTTTCAATACAAAAAGCTCATTGCCGATTACCTTAAAATAAAATGGCAGCACTTTTTTGTTCAGCACCTCATTTTCAAGATTCCCCTGAGGAATTGTATAAAGATGGCCACAATTTACAGAGGCATTTAACTTGCTGACGATACTCAGAAAGTCCAATCCCGAAATCTCGCCATTCAATGATTTGTGAATACTATCGAATCTATCATCAAAATTTTCTTTGTTATTGTACTGGTAAAGTCTTGGATGAACGTATTCGAGTGCGGTTCTCAGAGCATTAATATCTTCTTGGGCCTCGATCTTGCTCAATTGCATGGGTGTTTGGGCGGTCAGAAATTGACTTGCCAGAAAGTACAGTAGTCCAAATTGAATTAGTCTTTCCATAGGCACATATAATTTTAGCTTTACTCTAACTATATATGGCTAAAAGATAAATCTATCGGAGATTTGTTACACCTTAACTTCAGAAAGGAAATTCCTAATTTTATAATACGGCGAGTTAATGAGACAGATTTGGTAGAATGAGTGGTTTCCCAAGAATTGTTTGTTTTATGAGGCGATGGAAGTCAAAGGAGTTGATTTCTTTTACTATTGGCCGTGTGAGAGTTTAGCATGGATTATTGTATAGGAATAGCCAACCACCAATTGTTTTCCTTTAATCTTCATTCGTTTCGGTACGTTTATCTTCGGCATGGAAATAGTCCTTTGTATTTTGTTCAATGGTTTTCTTGAGATTGGAAAGATTTGTTTCCTCCTGCCCTTTAATGGAACCTCCTATCAAAGCCATTATTGATTTTGAAATCATCCCATTTCCTACGGCGGTAGTGCTTGAACTAATCTTTGTCATTCCATTGATGGGAGTCATGGTCATTGTATAATCCATATCCATAAAGTCGGACGAATACGACATAGAAATGGATTCGTCCGGTACGATATCGGTAATCGATTCCCGTATGGTCGTCTTCTGTCCATTGGTATCAAAATATACGTTTGATACCGCGCCTACCGTACCGGGAGTACCACTGATATGTTCAATTTTTTGAAACCCCGGCAACCATTCCGACATTTTCCCTTCATCCTGTATAACGGCCCAAGATTCGGTTATTGGTTTTTCGACCATTATTTCACAGTCATGGGACACTTTAGGTTTGATCAAGCCTAGGGCTAAAAAGCCAATGACCAAGATGGCTATAATTCCAAGGATATATTTTAAAAATTTCATAGAACTGATTTTTTATGTAGTTACTTTTGAAGCCTCGATCCGTATAAACTCGGGCAGGTAATTTGGTGTACAATTTTTCGGTACGACTTCATCTTTATAGAGACCGGTTTCTTCCCCTATAGCAATACATCTTGCACGATGGTTTTCCTGCCATTTGCCAATTTGGCCAGCGGTGTAGTTCATTGCCCACTGTACTTCAGGTTGTTCATCCGCCATGTTTGCTTCAATAGACAACAATAATTCTTCCGTATTGGAGTGGTCGGTATTCCCCATCCATCGTAACCTTGCCTGATAATACCAAAATACCCTTCTTTTCATGGACGAAGGACTATCTTCCCAAGATTCAACAAACGCTATGGTTTTCTTGTCTTTCAATAGTTGATTTGCCATAAACCAATCGGTCAATTGATTTCTTTCAGCGAAATCATGCCTTTGTAAATCTTGATCAATTTGATCAATGAATTCCTTTGTGATGAGTTTTCTATCCATAATCAGAATTGCCAATTGGCGTGGAAAAAAGTAGCCAGTGGACCATAGTTCCTGAGCTAATCCATGGTCTTTTTTGATTTCCTTTGCAATTTTTCGCAAATCGCCAAGTTTCGTGGTATCCCTATTGATTTGAGAGTAAATCCTTTGTGCTTTTTGTGAGAGCCTCATTTTACAGTATTGTTTTTTATTACCAATTTCTCAATGCTTTACCATTTTCTAGATATTCCTTTAAGGATTCATGGATCAGATATTTCCAACCGCCCACAAAATTGTCCCTGACCAAATCAGGATTACTACGTGGAAAGCTATCAATACCTTCATGGGTGAGTTTCAACTTCGTTTTACTGCCAAGGGGAAACAATTCAAATGTTACGAAAGAAAGCCCTGAATAGCCTTGGTATTTCCAAGAATATTTGAGTTTTTCGAGCGGTATGACCTCTAAAATTTCACATTCATGTACATAACATCGGTCTTCACGGCCCCCTTCAAAATGGAACTTGAGGCCAACTTTCAATTCGAAATCGGGAATGTCAAAATACCATTTTTTCATCAATTCCTTTTCGGTAAGGGCACGCCAAACAAGTTCTATTGGTGCATTGAATTCTTGTTCCAATATTAGCGGTTTATGCTCCATTTTGATTCTGTTCTATAGTTCCTTTTTAGGTTCGGATTGCATTTCGTCCAATAACGAGCCGAGTTGATTGAATTTTTCGGCCCACATCTTTCTGAACGGTGCCAGCCAATTGGCAACCTCCGTCAGTTTTTCGGGATTAAGATTGCAGTAACGCTCCCTTCCTTCTTTTTTTATGGTAATCACATCGCACTCCTGCAAATATTTGATATGAAGCGATACGGCCTGTCTGGTCATATCGAATTGGTCGGCCAGGGCATTGACATTCCGTGACTCGGTTGATAACGACATCAATATACTCCTTCGAGTCGGGTCTGCTATAGCATTAAATACATCTCTTCTCATCATCTTTAATTTATATGCAAGTATTTCCTTGCAAATATAAGCGCAAGTTTTTACTTGCGCAAATTACTTCACAGCCGAATTTTTCACTTGACCCAATTGACTAGATAAATGCAGGGTCGGTACTTTCAATTACGGACCTAAGATGAAACCCATGCTTCTTAATGTTCTTGCTTATCAATTCTAAAAATTCCGCTCTAGTAATCAATTTCTGAAATTTCGAGGAAAGGTTCTTGTCATATCCGCAATGAAGTATAACGGTAAATATAGGGCAAGTAGGCGATCACGAACCTCTAAACCATCAAACCTTAATAAAGTGTGGGCGGGATAACCGCTAAATTTACTACCATCACGCCTATTTGCTATATACATTGTTGTACCCAGTTAAGTCTTCTTTAGTCTTTTCCGAGAACATAGGTTTCAAAGACATATTTCCAAGGCGTAAAAATTATAGGAACAATAATTAACATGAATACTGGGACCCAATCTTCAGCTTCGTTCCCTGTAAGTGTTCCATTTTTCCATAAAGGATAAGCCACAAAAAATAGCCAAAGCCCTTTATATAAAAACATAAAGAGCATTATTGGCAACATTCTCAATGTGTGAAACACTCCTAATACAGATAAGGTTGTGTATGCAGCAATTGAACACCAAGCAATGGCTATTTCAGCATTCCATTCCCCATCATGAGTAATTAATTCGGTCCAGGAATCTTTTCCTGCAAAAAGAAACATGAGTAAGAAAAATAACTTTAGCACGTAGACTTGAATTGGAAAAACTCCTTTATGCTTATCAGACGGACGAAAAAGCTTTTTTATAAATTCCATTTTTATACTGTTTGCTTGGCTTTAATTGGGTACAACGGTCTAGGCTATGAGTATTTGCTCGGGTTAGCACGAACTTTGGCAATACGCCCCAAGTTGGAAATTCCTGCGGAATTTCCAAAGTAGGCGAGAACAAGCAACCTGTCCGCCTCTGGCAGATTACTTATAGCCATTGTCAGCAAACGTTTTTTATTTCCATTTTGTTCTTAATTCAGTTCCGATTGGGAATTTTTTTGGCGTAAAATCATACATATAAGTCATTCCAAAACTTCTATTTGTCAGGACAGAATCGACCTCAATAAAAAACTCTCCATCTTTCGTTTCTAAGGTCAGTCTATTATTAATTCGGTCATTTTCTCCTTTGTCTAATTCTATTTGCCAAGATATATTTTCTTTATCGTTTGGGTCAATAACCTTTTTGATGTTTTTAATTTTCGCAGATACAGGTTCTTTTAGAAAATAGCTTTGCCATTTTTGAGGTATTTGTTTTAAATCAAATTCAGATGTGATTGAATCTTTAGTTTTGTGAACTAAATACATTCCACTCGTTTTTGGTTCTAATCCACTGTTTAGATAGTCCGCAAATCTTATGTAGTCATTTTCTTTATCCAAACTCCAACCAAAATCAAAGTAACCTGAAAACAGATATTCATTATTTTCCCATTTTACAACTTGAAAGTCGGTTTTGATTTTCAATGAGTCAATCCCGTATTTTATTTTTGTCGTTTTTGGTTTTAACTCCATATTCTCGGGATATTCAACAAACTCTATTCTTTCGGGATTCAATGTCAGTCTCAGACTGTCCATTTTATATGTTCCGTAAACTTTTTTCTTTCTCCACCACCAAAGCAACTGAATAGATAATTTTCATTAATAAAACGTCCATCACTCAATAAATCTAGTTGTAGTCCATTATTAAATCCGTTATATGCGTATCTCAGCGTGTCAATATTCTGCGTATCAAATTCTTTGTCATTCGATTTGGTTTTATTATTCGAACAACTAAAAATCAAAAACAATATGAGAATTTGAATATATTTCACAGTTTTTATCAAATGTTTGCTAACTAATGGATATACGAATAATTCCATATAACCTTCTTATTTGACTTAAATCTAATACTTTTTTAGCGTTGATCACACTGTTCGCAGTACTATGTCTGTTCCTCATTTTGTGAAAATATTGGAAGTAAAACGCTATAGCAAAAATACCATTGAAAGTACCAACACTATTGAACATAAGCGTATGATTGCACTCGCCTACAGTGCAGGTTTAAGGGTCGGCGAATTGATTGACCTGTGGATTATGGACATTGTAAAATATCAAATTCTACTTTTCAAATTGTCACATACGATATTTCGCTATCATATCGTTAAAAATCCTTTCGTCTAGATTTTACGGCCAATCGCCATATGGGAAGTAGGGTCCAAAGCAATAACACCGCCAGGGAAACCAAAAGGCCAAAGTCCGTACCAAAGAACTTTTTGAAGACCGCTCCGGTATAACCCAGGAGTGCCGAAATGTCCAATTTTAAAAGGATAAGTGTTCTTGAAAGGTCAATGGGATTGAACATTGTGGCCGCCAGGGAGAACGTATCCAACGGATATTCCTCAAAAACAATAAGGGATAGTAAAAAAAGTCCATCGTAAATTACCGCCAAGAACAGCCAAAGCAAGACCGCATATCCAAAACCTTTTATCCTGTTTTCGTTGGAAAGTGCAATATTGAAGGCCAATGCCGTAAAAATGAACGTCAAAAAGGCCCCCGTAATCAGCAAAAGCGCAAAGTTGAAAATAGCTTCACTTCTAAAAAGCCCATAGAGGATAAAGGGAATCCCAAGACCCAGGAACAAGCTCAACGTTAAAGAACCGGCGACTCCAAAATACTGTCCCAGAAAGATGGTGGAACGACGCAGGGGCTGTGCCAACAACAATTCGGTGAATTCCTTTGAATTGTAAAAATACATCACCCCAAAAATAGTCCCGATCAAGGGTACCAATACGATGATAACATTCATTAAGGTGATGACAGCCTTGGAAAGATCGTTGTTAAGGAAGAGCAGCACAAAGCCCAGGGCCAGATAAAAAAGAAAATATACATAGCTCCAGCGGCTCCGCATCAAATCATAGAAGCTGTATTTTAAGATTTTAAGCATCCATGGTCTGCATTGCTATGGCCGCTATGGCATGTTCAACATCCACTTGATCGGTCTTTTGTTTCAATTCTTCGATAGTGCCCTTAAAATAGACCTTGCCTTCCAATAGGTAAACGATCTCGTCCGCAGCTTCCTCCACAAATTGCATAATGTGGGAGGTAATCAATAGGGTTTTCCCTTTTCCCTTTTCTTCCTGTATCAATTTCTTTAACTGGATCAAAGATCCGGGATCCAGACCCGTTGTGGGTTCGTCCAAAATCATCAAAGGGCTGTCAAACATAAAGGTAAGTACAATGTTGACCTTTTGTTTTGTACCCCCGGATAACGTTCCCAGCTTCTTGTCCAAAAAAGGTTCCAGCCCAAATAAAGTAATCAGCCTATCCTCATCACTGGGTTTTTGACGTAAGTCCTTTATCATCCGTATCAATTCCCTGACCTTGATGTTACTCGGAAAATTTGCTATCTGCGGCAAATAATCAATCTCCTTGCGATATCTCCAACCGTTTTTTATGTTGGTATCCAGAACTTTTATGGTTCCCGTATTTGGGATTACCATTCCCAAAATACTTTTGATAAGTGTGGTCTTTCCTGATCCATTAGGCCCCAAAATTGCATAGATGCCTCCACTCCTAATATTCAGTTCCACCCCTGAGAGCACTTGATTCCTTCCAAATCGCTTATGTAGATTTTCGATATAAATCATTCTGTTTTTTGCATCAAAGGATGGGAGTCCATCAAATTGTCCGGTGTAAAGACCGGGGAAACCTTTTCCGAAAAATCGATAATGTCCATAAAGAGACTTCGCAAGAGCACAATAGTTTCCGGTGTTCTATTTACAATATACGAGAATAGTTTTACCGGTCTGTACGGCACATCGCCAATCCCGTCTTTATCCAAATCGTAACCGGTATAACTGCTCCAATAATTCTCCTCGAATATATTGTCGTTCACCTTGCTGTTGTAGGAAATATCAAAGGAATTGTATAAAAAGTTATTGTTCTTGAAGGTATTGGTATAACAGGCGCCCCTTACTTTTATGGCCCATCCGTTATTGATGAAATCATTCCCTGTATAGTTGATTCTATTGGAACCTTCTATATTGATGCCGATAGTATTTTCCTCAAAGGTATTTCCGATAATCTCGGCATCATTGATTTCCTTTAGGAGCATTCCAAAAGAGGCCGTACCCCAATTTTTTCGGAACGTATTGTCCTGCATCCTGATATTTTTGGAAAACATCACGGCCACTCCCGCTCCGTTGTTCTCAAATGTATTGTTGGTGTAGATATCGTCATTGGAGAACATAAAATGTAACCCATATCGTATGTTATCCGAACTGATATTATTATTAATCGTAACATTATCAGAAAACTCAAGGTAAATACCATCACGGGTGCCCTGTACAATATTCCGGTCTACCTCAACATGGTGCGAATACCACAATTGGATACCATTTCCCGAGTTGTATTCGTCCACGGCGTCGCCAATAATTTTGTTATGGTATACCTTGCCATTATTCGATTTCTCCAAATAAATGCCAAAAAATAGCTTTTCGAGCACCAAATGCTGTATCAGGAAATTTTCGCTCTTTACTACTCTAACAGCGGCATAATCCGTGGTGTAGCTCGTTCCGACATTAATAATGAAAAAGCCGCTTACCGTGACGTTATCCGAAACAATGGTAATGATCTCTCCCTTATCCTCCCCGTCGATTATGGGATAATCCTCTCCGAGTAGGGTCAAAGGTTTATCTATGACAATATTGTATTCCTTGTAGGTTCCTTTTTTGACCAAAAGGGTGTCGTATTCTACGGCCATGGCTATTCCCTGCTTAACAGAAGATATTTTGCATGTAGAACAGACGGTAATGTTCCTGCCCATCAAAAATTGACTACCTCCAATAAAGATGAGAAAAAATAATAGCTTGCTATGTGATACTATCTGGTTCATAAAAGTCCCCCACTTCTTGCACTAAATCCCGTAAAAACAAAAAGAACGGCAATTAGGGTTACGACCAGAATATGTATTGCCAACAATTTTAAACGCTTTTTGGGAATCAGAAAAAACCGGGCGTGTATGGCCAGGGCCAATGTAAATATCAAAAGAACAAATTTAAACACCAGATGTCTTGTATAATGGTCGGCCATATCCATCTCAAAGAAATCGGGGGCATAATGAAAGGTCATATAAACACCCGATATAACCAAAATGAGCAGGGCCGGCATTCCAATGGGTTCGTATCTGGATTCAAAATTTTCGATAATCCCAAAGTTTCTTTGCTTTAAGGCTTTTGGCAAAAACCCAAGGGTTAGTACTAAATGGCCTCCTGTCCATATCGTAGCGGCAACAATGTGGATGAAAATAATGATTTTAAGGAACATCTTATCGGATTATCAGAAATTTGGAATTTTCATTTGCCTTTACCCAATGTGGCGTTTCACGGGGAAAGGAAAAATACTCGTGTTCCGTTAAGTGAAAGTTATTCTGGTCGATGTGAAAATCAATATCACCTTCCAAAACTACCAGTAACGCATCCGTGGGAGACGTGTGCTCCGGAAAAATCGCACCACTTTCCAAACTAATGCTCAAAACTTCCACGGCATCGTTTTTGGAAAGTTTTTGTATCTGCAGTTTATCGTAAGGTTGCGTTTTAATCTCTTCTTTAATTTCGTACATCCCTTATGGCTTAAAACGGTTCAACAATTCATCCCAAGTATATAAATCACCACCATTGCCTTCCTGGGCACTTTTTGCATGGGCGTGGTCGCCAAAAGCTGTTAGGAACTCGCCCATTGGGCTGGGTATGCCCGGACTGATTAGATAGGTGGCATTCTCAGCATCGATCAATTCGCCCGGTTCGGAATAATCGTTTACAAGAAATAGAGCCACCGTACCCTGATCTACTTCCTTTAAATGGTTCATCATACATTCTACCGCGTCGAACTTAAAGGTCTTCCCCTTTTTTGTAACCATCTGTGCGGCATGCTGCCGATCAACAATAGTCATACTACAAAAGTGACATCCGTCGGAACCGTATTCGATAGGTTGGGGTTTTACGGTACAACCAACCGACCACAGTGCCAAAAAACCAAAAAGAAGACCGCGTAATCGCATAACTATGCTTTTAAGGTTTGTTTCTCCTTCTTCCCAAAAAAATAAGCAACCAGTCCCAAAGCAATTCCTCCACCCAAACAATAGGCGCCCAATTGGGGATAGGAATGTGCCGTAAAGTTTAAAATATCCTTGGAACCAAAGAATGGGGGCTGGAATCCCATTACGGAACCGTCCGGATTGGTAAACTTCATAATGGCCTTGGGATCCAGATTATGACCATAATCATACTCCCATAAGTAAAAATCAATCAGGCCTGCCGTACTTACCATAACCATCATAATAAACCAATATAGAAACCATTTATGGTTGGCTTTCCATGCAATGATTAGACCGATAACCGTTGTGATGATTATACCAATTGGAAATATTTTGAATTCTGGAATGGCATCCGGTATATATTTCATCCCCACGTAATGGTTCATCAAATTTATGTTCTTTATGTCATGCGGATTGGCATCGGCAAAATCGTTTATATAGATATACATTCCCAAGGGAGTAGGATATTGCGGTGCTTCCAAGGTAATTTTCCAAAGTGGAAATACAAAAAGGAACAAAGGCAATAAGGCGGCCAAAACCATGATAATCCGTGATTTTTTCATTTCTGCAATTCTTTAACCGGTTAAAAAGTGGGCCGGCCCTATGGCCGGCCCTGCCTTAAGTTTGAAAAACTAATCGTTAAGGGCAATTTGTCATTCTCCCAAAGACCATGAAAGGTCAATGTTGGAGTTAGCTGGGGACACCCTTACATACCCCTGCATTTCTTGGTGCAAGGCGGAACAGAAATCCGTACAATAGAACGGCCATACACCTGGTTGTTTGGGCTCCCACACAAAGGTTTCGGTCTGTCCGGGCATAATCAACAATTCAGAGGTGTTGGCACCAATCATACTTACACCGTGTGGCACATCATAATCCTGCTCCAGGTTGGTCACATGGAAATATACCTTGTCCCCTACTTTAATTCCCTCTATGTTATCGGGATTAAAGTGACTTCGAATCATGGACATGTATATATGGACTTCCTTACCGTTACGTTCCACCCTAACATCGGCATCGGACGTTATGCCGTACTTATGTTTGTTCGCCTTTAAATCGAAGATTTTTTTGGACCGTGCCTTTACGATATCCGCTGCAATACCCGCGGCATAATGAGGCTCTCCAACTGTTGGAAAATCCAATAAAAGCTCCATTTTATCTCCGGAAATGTCATAAAGCTGTGCCGATTGTGTTACTTCCGGTCCGGTAGGCAAGTACCTGTCCTTGGTAATCTTGTTCATGGCCACTACGTATTTTCCGTAGGGTTTTCTTGAGTTGCCCCCAGGAATCATTAAATGGCCCACGGAGTAGAAACAAGGCTGTCTATCCACTACTTCCCATGTGCCCAATTTCCATTTGACGACTTCCGAGGAAATAAAGAAAGTGGTATAGGCATTTCCTTGACCGTCAAATTCGGTATGCAATGGCCCAAGACCGGGCTGGCTTACGGTACCGGCCAAAACGTCCTCGAACTTCAAAATGGGTATGCCGTAGGCATCACCGTCGTATTTTTTCCCTTCGATGGCCTCAATCATTTTTGTAAAGGAATGAACCGTTAAATCAGCGGACAATTTACCATTACCAACAATATATTCGCCTGTTGGATCTACATCACATCCATGGGGCGATTTAGGTGTGGGCAAGAAGAAAACTGCACCGGGAACATCCGTTGGATTTACCACTAGTACTTCCTTCTTCATGGTGGAAGTTGCCGTATGTGTCTCTTCGCTATATACATTATGTGCATAGTTGGAAGGCATTTTGGTACCTCCGCCATTGTTCACATATTCCTCGATCATTTTCCAGTTTACGGCGGCAATAAAATCCTTGTCGTTCTGTGATGCATTAACCTCCAATAGGGTACTGGCTTCCTCGGAATTATAGGTAGTAAAGAAGAACCATCCATGCGATTTTCCACGTCCTGGATGCGACAGGTCATAGTCGAACCCCGGCATCATCAATTGGAACTTAATGTCCATACCCCCATCTTCAGGGTCTACGCTAATGAACGTCAAGGCTCCCTTAAAGTTTCCCTTGTATTCACTGATAGGCATATCCCTCTGGGGTACCGGAACTGAAAATCGGGTTCCTGCCACCACATATTCCGTGTTCTCCGTTACAAAAGCGGAACTATGGTTACCTGCACTATTAGGAATCTCTATAATCTCCGTAGTTTCGAAAACGGACAAGTCTACCTTGGCTATCCGAGGCGTGTTATTTCCGTTGATAAAAACGTAGCGGCCGTCCAGTTCCCCATTGGTCTGGGAAATATCCGGATGGTGTGAATCGTCCCAAGGTATAAATCCATGGGAAGTGTTGAGCATGGGCTTGGTCTCTTCATTATAGCCCCATGCCTTTTCCGCATCTTGGGAAAAAACAGGAATTACCTTGAAAAGTCTTCCCGAGGGCAAACCGTAAACGGACAATTGTCCGCTAAAACCTCCGGATATAAAAGCGTAAAACTCGTCGTGCTCCCCTGGGGCAACATAGACCTTTTCGGCGGCGTTGGAGGTCAACGCCCCGCTATTCCCCTTTTTTTGATCCCCACAACCGGCGAAGACCAAGGCGAGTCCAAACAATAGTAGCATTGGATTCTTAAACTTTCTCATTGTTGTTGTTTTTATGTTATTCTGATTTTTCGATTACTCATCGGCCGGTGGAAGAATTACCTTATCCACTACGTGTACTATGCCATTCCCCGCAGGAATACTGGCAACGATTTTTGCACCACCCACATAAACGTCCTCTCCTTTTACTTCTACAGTTGTGTTTTGGTTGTTGGCCTGCCCCAATTTTTTAAACTTCTTTAAAAAGTCCTTACTATAGTTGCCAGGGGTTACGTGGTGTTTTAAAATATTGGCCAATGCATTTTTATTCTCTGGTTTTAGCAAATCCTCCACGGTACCTGGCGGAAGTGCATCAAAAGCGGCATTGGTAGGGGCAAAAACCATCAATGGTCCGGCATTGACCAAGGCATTCTCCAAATCAGCCGCTTGTACAGCTGCTACAAGGGTCGTGTGATCAGGGGATCCCACGGCAATGTTAAGTACATTGGGTGTCGATTCGTCATCTTTAATAAAGGCCTGGCCCTGTTTTTCCACCTTCCCGGTTTCCACCTTCTCAGCTTGGGAAGTCGTCGTTTCGGTTTTGGTCCCGTCTTTACAGCTGGATAAAAAAAACAGCATACAAAAACAGCCGACCAACAATTTGAAGTTGATAGTTGTTTTCATTATGAATCTACTTTAAGGTTCTAAAATATTCCAGTATAGCCCTTGCCTGGTCTTCCGAAAGGCTTTGATTGGCCATAGGTGACCCATTGAACTCAACCAAAAGGTCTTTGGCCAAGGGATCCTCCTTCACCATCACCTCCGGATTAAGAATCATATTCATGACCCATTCCGGGGTTCTTCTGTCCAATATTCCATTGGGTGCGGGCCCGATAAACTTTTTCCCGACCCGGTGACAGGCCATACACATTTGGTTGAATACTTCTTCACCCTGGGTGGCCATAGCCTGGTCAATTTCCGCGTCCAATGTTATGGAATCAATAGGGCCTACCCCTTTGGAGGTCAAATCTATCCGTTCCGAAGCCTTGACTTGATTTGTAGCAGGTGTCTCCGCTTTCTTCTCGGTAGTGGTCTTTTTTCGTTCAATGCTAAAACCGTCTTGTTTCTTCTCTTCCTTTCCACCACAGCTGAATACCAGCAGCGTGAAGAGTACCATAAAACTTTTGCCGATTCTTCCCATACCCTTAATTGTTTGTTATTGATTATGAGGCAAAAGTAAGGGCGGTAAAAAGTTTAAAACATGATATTAATCATATTTAGGATAAAAAACTCTTTTATTCTGTATATTTGCAAAAAGCCAAGTAAAAATGCTATCGAACTCTTCAAAATATGCCCTGAAGGCCGTACTGTATTTAGCCGTACATTCCGATGTGAACCATAAAATATTGGCCAAGGATATCAGTAAACCCATAAATGTTCCCAAGGCCTATATAGCCAAAATACTTCAAGAACTTTCCAGACATAATATGGTTTCGTCCATGCGCGGTCCCGGAGGCGGCTTCTATCTGGACGAAGCGAACAAAAAAACCCGTCTTTTTGATATTATCAATTTAATAGATGGTGATAATAGATTGACTTCCTGTGTGTTGAGCCTAAACAAATGTAATCATGAGAATCCTTGTCCCATGCACCATCTTGTGGATGATACCAAGGCGAGTTTTGTTGAAAAATTGAAGCAAACTTCCGTGGAAGACCTTATATCGGACATTAAGTCGGGCAAATCATTTTTACCCATTTAGAAAACAAAAAAGACCCCCTTTTTTTCAAGGGAGTCTTTTCAAGAAAACAACTACAACCAAAAAAGTATGACTAAAATTCTATCTCAAAGAACAGACTACTGGATTCATTTTCTTCAGTAATGTCCTCTCCCTTCAACACCTCATCGCCGTCATTCAACAATTTCAGGTTAATCTTCCAATAGCCCGTCATGGTCAATGACAATTTTCCCCTGTACATTTTTGAAGCCGAATCATAGGTCAAATCTTCATTATTGGGAGAACTGTGGTTTCCCATACCGGGCATGCGGGGATCGATCGTTATCTTGTAATCCTCTACGGCAGGAAAGGTCATCATGTTTTCCATTTTAAAGAGTAAGGCCGAAAAATCGTTCACGGCGACCTCCGGCTCCATAGGCATCATGGCCAACACATAACGGGTCTCATCCATTCCCATAAAGACATTTACTCTTTTTTTGCCGTCCATAGGGGCCTTCACCTCAATACGTTCAGTAGCATTAAAGGTCTGTCCTGCAATAGTGTACTCCAAGTTCAGCTCCCAATATTCGTCCGCATTTCCTGGCATTTGAAAAATGCTAAACCCTTTATAAACTGAGGCGTTCTCCGTCTTGGTAACTTCGGACTTGGGACAGGAGTGCATCATTTCCGTCATGTGCATTACGGGATTCCATGAAATATTGGCATCGGATACGTAACTCTCGCTCGCCTCATCCTTAATCCGGATAAACAGTTCGTTATAACCTATAGTAAATTGCTCCTGTTCGGAATATAGTTCAATGCTATGGTTATTGGCCTTCACAGCGGTTAACATCGTATATTCGGCGAGCGGATTCTCCTCCACAATGGGTGCGGGGTCATCCGAATCGTCGGTACAGGAGATAAAACTTGCGGTAAGAAATAGTGCTGCTACTAAATATTTTATTGTTTTCATAATTAGAGTTTCAATTGTTATTAATTAATGGCATACGAAACGGTCATAAAAAAGTTACGCCCCATCCGAGGAATGTTGTTCCAGTCCGTATAGGTAGAATAGAATTCATCAAAAATGTTTTCCACACCAGCTTTTACATAAACATCATCGTCGTTAATGGAAAACGATTTCCCAAGCGATAAAGAGAATACCGTGTACGCATCGGTTCGGTCTTCACCAAATTCCGGATTAAAATTCACCTGGTCCGCTGCACCGCGCATCGTTAATGATCCCGAAAATTTGCCCCGGGTGTACTGCAACATGGAATTATAGGTAAAAGGACTTATGAAGGGTAGATTGCGCCCGTCCTGATCGGTACCTCGGTGATAGGAGACCAATCCGGTCCAAGTAAATTCTGGGGTAATATGATACTTGGTATCCAAGGAGATATTGTACAAATTGGCATGTTCCAGATTTTTGTAAACCTTTACCCCTTCTGCACCAATGGTCATTACGCTTAAGGTAGGATCTACCTCCCCTACGATGAAGTCCATGGTATGGAAATAATTTCCTTCCAAACTAAAACTTAGTTTTTCGAAAGGCACCGATATTTTTGTATTCACCTCAATGGCCTTTTCATTTCTCAGATCAGGGTCGCCCACATAATCGTGATTGTCAAAACTGTTGAACAGGTAAAACCCAAAGCCTTCGGAAACCGATGGAGCTCTATCTCCATAGGACAGCCCACCATCCCAATGGATAGATTTCAGCTTTTTATGATATCGTGCCGAAAAACTTTTTAGAAAACGGGTCTGCCTTTGGGCCATTTCAGGATAGAAAATCCGGAGGCTGTTCAGTCCCAGTTCATCGGCCACATTAAAACCTTGTACGGCCAATCGGGTAGACAGTTTTAGGGAACTTTCCTTGAAGTCGATCACGTCCTCTGCATAAAAACCACTATTTAGGGTACGGACATCGGGCCAAGTAAGCATAAACATTTCACGCTCATTGGAATTGTTCGGATACATGGTCATTTCAGCCAATGAACGATTATAAAATCCGTCCAGTTTCAGCAAGAATTGGTGATTATCCCGTTTTAGGGTGGCCTGGGAAAAATATCCGTAGGTATCGCTCCATCCGGGCATGTCCATTCGAATAGGAACATCGGGCCTTTGGCTGTCATCCATAATATGGGTAACGGAGTTGGCATATAGCTTGGTTTCCCAATTTTCAAAATCACCAATGAAATCCGTTTGTACCCAACTGACGGAACCTATAAAGGCCCGTGCCAGGGAAACATCCATGGGCAAGGCCGGGTACCCCACATCCCTGGCCTCATCAAAAATGAAACTGGCCAACAGTTTTTGATCTTCGGAAACCTTGTAGCCCGCGTTCACCGAAAGGTTGTACTTTTCGAACTGGGAAAAAGCGACCTCTTCGCCACCTCCGGCAACATAATTCTCGGCCTTACGGTAAATAATATCGGTATCCAAGTAGAACTGTTCATCGGAATAGTTCAATTCCCCACCAATGATCTGTGAGGCATTGTTGGTCTCACCACCGGTTTCTATAGAGCCCACCCATCCATCCGGTCTAAAATTGCTCTTTTCCAAACGCAGGTCAATCGCCCCTCCGATGGTCGCCCCATGTTCCGCCCCTTGTTGACCACAGGCCACATGTATGTCGGACAGATTGGAAACATCAACATAGGAGGTTATGGGATCCATTCTATCCGTACAGGCCCCAAAAATACGCATCCCGTCAATAGTCACGGATAGACGTTCCGTAGTCATATCGTTCAGTACCGGTTCCCAGGCATAGGCTCCCCTTTTTATCAGGTTTACTTTTTTGGAGGATTCCAAATATTGGTCCAAAGTAGAAAGTGGTTTATGGTGTGAATTATGCTCCAACGTTCTTTTGTACGAAGAGATTACAATCACCTCATTTAAGTCGATGGGTAGTATAGAATCCTTTGCCATAATCACCTTTGGCTCTTGGGATATGCCTTGTCCATAAAATACTAGGGTACACAACACCACAAGCAACAAGGTTTTGCTTTTTAGACCTCTCACCTTAAGGCGGTATGGCCTACCATCCAATATGGTTTTCATCTGTTTATATTTTGGACTAATTCAAAAGTTTAGGGGTACAAGCTTTATGGATAAATCTTTTATCCATAGCAAACATTTATACATCAAATTGAATTAGACCAACTCCGGTGGTTGGGAAATATCGGAAGTAAAAAGATTTGACCGAAGAACCTCAACAAATGTAGATTCCTCCATTATAGGCTGCGAAAGGAAAAGGTGTAAGTCCATTTTTTTCAAGGACTGGAAAAAAACAATATGCTGAATCTCGGTTTTTGCCTGTTCCTCCCCAAAAGGATTGCCTTTGTTTTGTTCCGCCTCCTTGGCCAATTGTTGGGAAAGGTAGCATTTTCCGTCGCACTTCAATTGTGGCCTATCCTTATTTTTACAGAGCACGTTTACGATGTAATCATAGTTCATAACATACTCTGCTATGGGCCAGAGTGGCTTCACGAGCATGAGCATAGCTACAAAAAGGATTACATAGCTTTTCATGGAGACAAATGTAGGCCCATCCTACGGGGGAAAACATGATAAAAATCATATTAAGGATAAAAAGGTCTTTTATTTTTTCAGCCAAAAAATGCCTTGGAGCGGAACAACAAAAAACGTAACTTCCATCGCCATTACAACTAAATTTCAAAAGCCATAGAACAATGAAGAAAAATCCCTCTAGAAGGTTATTCCTGAAAAAGGCCACATTAGGTTCCGCTGCCATAACCTCGGCACCATTCCTTATTTCTGCCTCAGGGAATGATAAAATTTTAATGCAACGGGATTATCCCAATGAGAAGTACACGGCCAATGACCAAATTAATCTGGGCCTGATCGGTTCCGGAATACAAGGTATTTATGACACAAGATCAGCGTTGTCCGTGCCCGGCGTAAAATTGGTCGCAGCTTGTGACCTATACTCCGGAAGATTGGATCGTGCCAAGGAGCTTTGGGGCGAGGACATTTTCGTTACCCGGGATTATCGCAAACTATTGAGCCGAAAGGATATCGATGCCGTCATTGTGGCAACTCCGGACCATTGGCATAAGAAAATTGCCGTTGATGCCTTAAAAGCCGGGAAACATGTTTATTGTGAGAAACCCATGGTGCAAAAATGGCAGGACGGCCAAGCAATCATCTCCACACAAAAGTCCACAGGAAAGATCTGCCAAATCGGAAGTCAGGGTATGTCTTCCTTGGGGAACGAAAAGGCCAAACAACTCTATGAAGATGGTGCAATAGGGGAAATCGTGATGTTGGACTTTTACAATGACCGCTACTCGGCCGAAGGAGCCTGGCAATACCCCATTCCTCCGGATGCCAGTCCTGATTCCATAGATTTTGACACTTTTCTGGGCAATGCACCAAAGGTACCTTACGAGTTAAAACGATTTTTTAGGTGGCGAAATTATCAGGATTACGGTACCGGGGTGGCCGGTGATCTTTTTGTCCATGCTTTTTCTACCTTAAACCATGTCATCAGTTCCCATGGTCCCAACAGGGCTTTGGCTACCGGTGGACTACGCTACTGGAACGACGGTCGCGATGTCCCTGATGTTAGTATTACCCTGTACGACTATCCGAAAACCGATACCCATGCTGCATTCAATGCCGCTTTTCGTATCAATTTCATTGCAGGATCAGGCGGTGGCGGTGGATTTAAATTGATAGGAACAGAAGGCGAAATGGAAGTAGGACAGAATTCGGTTACCGTTAGGAGATCTAAATTGGGAATGGTTCCCGGTGGTTACTCTTTGGTAGCTTATACGGAAGCCACCCAGGAAAAAATTCGCCAAGGCTATGCCACCCAAAATTTAGAGACCAGGGATTCGTCCCTGAATACAGGTAGTACCACCTGGGAAGCACCAAGAAATTATAAAGGAGGGCACCATGACCATTTTTATAACTTCTTTACGGCCATCCGAGGAAAAGGAAAAGTAATTCAAGACCCGACCTTTGGATTAAGGGCCGCGGGGGCCGCACTTTTGGCCAATGAAAGTTATTACAAAAGACAACCGGTCGATTGGGATCCGGAGGCTATGAAATTAACGTAATCCTAATTTGCGGATCATGAAAAAAGTGCTGTTTTTCGTTTGTTTGGTATTTATCCCATTGTTTATGTCCGCCCAGGAAAATCCATTGAATGTTATTGTATTTGGGGCACATCCCGATGATTGCGATATAGATGCTGGAGGTACGGCCATTCTCTTCTCAAAAATGGGACATAAGGTGAAATTTGTTTCCCTGACCAATGGCGATGCCGGGCATTATGCCATGGGTGGCGGTGAGCTGGCCAAAATTCGCATTGCGGAGGCCAAAGAAGCCGGAAAACGATTTGGGGTAGAATATACCGTTCTGGGCAACCACGATGGGGAACTGATGCCTACCCTGGAAAATCGGTTAAAGGTCATCCGTGAAATCCGAAAATGGAACGCAGATGTCGTAATTGCCCCAAGACCCAATGATTACCATCCAGATCATCGGTACACGGGTGTCTTGGTACAGGATGCGGCTTATATGGTCATTGTTCCCAATGTTGCGGCCGATACCCCTCCCTTGGAAAAAAATCCAGTTTTTTTGTATTCTGAAGATGGATTTCAAAAACCGAGCCCGTTTGAGCCGGATATCGCCGTAATTATCGATGATGTTTTTGATCAGAAAATCTATGCCATGGCGGCACATGAATCCCAGTTTTTTGACTGGCTTCCCTGGACATCCGGAAATTTGGACAAGGTTCCCAAGGATGAAAAAGGAAGATTGGAATTTTTGGCCAATTGGCGATCTCGGAAGCCCAACACGGCAACCTTGGAGTGCTTAAAAAAGTGGTATGGCGCCAAAGCGGCAAACGCAAAGCATGCGGAAGGGTTTGAAATATGTGAATATGGGAAACAACCCTCTGAAACCGAAATCAAGAGATTGTTTCCCATGCTCAAAAAAGAATAGGGTCTAAGATTAGCTCCAAAGCCTGTCCCATGCCCGCATCTTGTCCCATTCCGGGGTAGGTGCGAACAGTTTCTCGCCCTTGACGAGGTATTTCTTTACGACATCTTCATTGAGTTCTACACCAATACCAGGTTTTTCAGGTACGGTTACATAACCATCTTTTACAATAGGCCCATCAAAACCGGTTACCAGATTTTCCCAATCCTTTTTATCTACGGCATGATGCTCCAACCACATAAAGTTCTCCGTGGCCGCGGCACTATGCACACAACCTAGGAAAGATACGGGCCCAGCGGCATGGTGATGCATAAAACCTATACCATGTTTGGAGGCATAGTCCCCTATCCTCTTCGTTTCCAGGATACCTCCTGCCGTATTGGGATCCGGATGTACAATATCTACCGCCCTTGTGGTAATCAGTTCCTCGAAACCACCTTCAAGCCTGTAAATATCTTCCCCGGTCTGGGTAGGCGTGGTGGATGACTCCGTAATCTCCCGCCATTGATCGGTATACTGCCATGGAATAAGATCTTCCATATAGGCCAGATTATAGCGTTCCGAGGCCCTAGCCAACTTAATGGCCTCATTGACCCCGATATGGCCCCAATGATCGGTTCCCATGGGAATATCATATCCTATTTTGGAGCGCATTACGTCCAAATATTCCATCAACTTATCAACCCCCTTTTCGGTAATCTGTATCCTTGTAAAAGGATGCTTCGTCATATTGTATTTTGTGGACTGGTGCTGATATGGATTGTAATCCGCTTCGGGAGCATTGATAAGCGCCCCAGGTATGTCTTTAATCAAGTTAATTCCTATGTCCATTTTTAAGGCCGTATACCCTTGGTCTACCCTAGCCTGCATCCTATTGGCATACTCCACCGGATCTTTGGAAACCGTGGTATCACAATACACCCTTACCTTGTCGCGGTATTTCCCCCCCAACATTTGGTATACGGGAACATTGTAAGCCTTTCCAGCCAAATCCCATAAGGCCATTTCCACGCCGGAGACCCCGCCTCCCTGTCTTCCGTGATAGCCAAACTGCTTGATAATACCGAACAGGCGTTCCACATTACAGGGGTTTTCTCCCAATAACCTACTTTTTAAGAACAATGCATATTCCTTGGCCGCACCATCACGAACATCACCATGCCCCACAATACCCTGATTGGTATAAATGCGAACGATCGGAGTCCGGAACACGACATCACCTCCAATTTCCGCAATTCTTAAATCCGTAATCTTAAGATCGGAAGGGCTGGAATTTCGGTTAACATTCTGGGAAGCGTAGGCAATCTGATCGCTTATGCTGGCAGATGCCCCTGTAAAACTTGCCAGACTGAGACCTCCCAATCCGGCCTTCTTCAAAAAAGACCGTCTGCTTCTGGCCTCATCTTCTTTTTTCATTTTGGAATCCCCGTTCACTGCACGGTCTAGTTTGTTGGTGATAAACTTCATAGTGGTAAAATATATAGTGTTTTGTATGGATACGTATCCCAATCGTACAACCCTAGTTCAACGATGGAACAACCCCTGTAAATTAGGGATTTTTTTAATCCAAACGAAACAAAAAAGGGAAACCAAGATGGTTTCCCCTTTTCGCATCAACTAAACATAAAAATCATTAATTATTAATCTTAAAGGTAACCACTGGAATTTTTGAGTGGTTGGCCAAATCCTCCCCAATACTTCCCATAAAGAAATGGGAAAGTCCTTTCCGCCCGTGTGTAGAAATTCCAATGATATCCGCACTGCTCGCCTCACTATAATTAAGGATCCCCTTTTCAACGCTATAATCATTATAGATCTTAACTTCCATGCCCGTGTTGGATTTTCTTAAGAACGTATTTATACGATCATAGGCATCCTTAGTGCTTAAAAAATTATCCCCCGGAGTATTGATATAGACCAGGTCTAATTCTGCGGACAACATCTTGGCAAAATCCTTTGCTTTCTGGAAAGCCAATAAATTATCGTCCCTAAAATCACAGGCGAATACGAAACGGTCTATTTTAAAATCAGGCATCTCGTCTTTAATGACCAAAACAGGTACCGTAGCATTCCGTACCACCTTTTCCGCATTGGATCCTACGAATATTTCCTTGAGTCCATCGGTACCATGGGATCCCATAACGATAAGTTCCGCATTGTGTTTTTTAGCAACTTGGTTCACCTCGCTAAAAACCTTAAAATGTTTTACGATCGGAGTAATCGAGATTCCTTTCAAATACGGTTTATCCAGAAAGTCAGAAAATCTTTTTTCCGCCAATTTTATCAAAAATACGGTCTGTTCGGGATGAAATCCTTCCGAAGAGGATACCATCGCCTGGTTCAACTCCAACATATGGAGGGCCAAGATTTCCGAGCCGTGTTTTTTGGCCAGGGAGGCGGCCACTTTAAGTGCGTGTTCCGATTGTTCCGAAAAGTCTATGGGTACTATAATGTTTTTCATCATACTGCTTTTTTTAGGTTAAACTGTCATGGAAAATAAACGGGTCTCTGGTGACTTTCTATGGAGAAGAACGTCAAAAGCCATACAAATATTACGTATAAAGGGCCTTCCCTTATGGGTCACCTTAATTTGATTTGGGCGAATCTCTATCAATTGATCCAGTTCCATTTCGTGCAGCCGATCGAGTACCGAGGGCAAGGCGGGAAAATATAAATCCGTATTACTCCATGAGGTCTCAAACCTGCACATTAAATTCAGTATATGCCTTCTAATGACCTGGTCTTCATCGGTAAGAATATGACCCCTATAAATGGGAATGATGGCATTGTCCACCAGATGGGTATACTCCTCAAGGCTTTTTACGTTTTGTGCAAAACTGTACCAACTGTCACTTATGCTGGATATCCCGAGACCTATCATCAATTGGGTCTTGGAGGCCGTATACCCCATAAAATTACGGTGTAACCTTCCGGACTCCATGGATGTATAGAGGCTATCGGTAGAAAGTGCAAAGTGATCCATGCCTATTTCATGGTAGCCTACTTTGACCAAAAGTTTCTTTCCGGCCTCATACTGCTTTCGCTTTTCGTCGGCCGAAGGGATGTCCTCATCCTTATAGCCCCTTTGACCATTGCCCTTTAACCATGGAACATGGGCGTAGCTATAAAAGGCCAGTCGATCCGGCTTTAAGGCGTTGGTCATGGTTATGGTCTGTTCAATATTGGCCAAGGTCTGATGGGGCAACCCGAAAATGATATCATGGCCTATGGACTCATAACCAATTTCTCGGGCCCATTCCGTAACATTCTTGACATTTTCAAAGGATTGTATCCTATGAATTGATCTTTGAACCGTCGGGTTATAATCCTGTATTCCATAGCTTACCCTTCTGAAGCCTACATCATATAAGACCTGTAGGTGTTCCTTAGTCGTATTATTGGGATGGCCTTCAAAACTAAATTCATGATTTTCGGATCTTACGGCGGTGCTGAGAATGCCTTTGATAAGTCTTTTCAGGTTCAAGGGCGAAAAAAAGGTAGGTGTGCCCCCTCCCAAATGCATTTCCTTAATTATCGGTTTCTCCGAAAACAGGTTGCAGTACAGCCTCCATTCCTTCAAAACGGTCTCAATGTAGGGAACTTCAACATCATGCCTTTTGGTAATACGTTTATGGCATCCGCAAAAAGTACACATGCTTTCACAAAAAGGCAAATGAATGTAAAGACTAATACCTTCTGATGAATTGCTCTCTTCAAAACTACGCTTTAGGGTAGATTTCCATTCCTTACCTGAAAAAGTATCGATATTCCAATAGGGAACTGTAGGATAACTGGTATAACGCGGGCCTGGAATATTATATTTCTGAACGAGATCGCACATGGATGTAATTTCTTTAATTACAAACTTAATTTCCACCTGTAAAAAAAAATATGATAATTATCAGGTGATACGAATCTCACCCTATCCGAATAACTGCAATTTGGACATACTACATCCTAGTGAAATCCCAAAAATTCCATGATTTGAAGATTTCCCTTAAGGGCATTTCCCGGTATGGGATGCTCATTATTGAAAACCTTTAGATCTTCCTTGTCCAATAGGGTTACAAAGTCTTCGCGATATCCATTTTCATAGGGGACGACCCCCAAGTTTAACTGTAGATGGTTTCCAAAAAAATTGTACACGGCCGTTCTTTTGGAATATCCGTAATCATGCTTTTCAGAAGGTAAGTGCACGTTTTCAACTTTGTGTTCCGCGTCATATAAGGCGTATACTTTTTGTAGATAGGGATATTCTATTCGGGGTGTATTGCGGGTCCAATCCGCACCATTGGAAACCAGTAATAGAGGCCTTGGCACGGCCAGTGCTGCTATCTCAACATTATTGGTCTGATGGTTCTCTCCCTTATGGACGGGCATACCACTTTCGCAAACGCATCCCCCGAAAAAATGGGCCGAGACTTGAACAACCGGAGCAGCTACCTTAATACGATCATCCAAAGCTGTGAGCATAAAGGTCTGGGTAGCTCCACCGGAACCACCGGTCATACCAATCCGATTCCCGTCCACATCATCCCGTGACAATAGATACTCCAATACCCGTCTGCTATTATAGGTCTGCAGGGCAAGCGCAATGGGAATCGTGTGTTCTACCTGTTTGCTTTCACCGAAGCCCAGCATATCATAGGCAAAGACCACAGCCCCCATCTTGGCAAAAACTGCCGCCCGCGTCTGTACATCCTCACGTAACCTTTTGTCCGGCAAATGTCCATGTGGGCTTAAGATCGCAGCAAACTTTCCCTCCCCGGTAGAGGGCCTATATAGATTTCCGGTTATATAGAAACCCGGGAAACTCTCAATGGCAATGTTTTCTACTATATATCCATCCATTTCCCTTTTACTATGGGTTATGGGATTAAAATTCCCTTTTATTTTAGGCATTTTCTCCCATTCCATGCCACTCTTGATCCCTTCTTTGATCGTATGGGCCCTGGCTTCCCAAGAATCCAAATCATTCCATTGGGAGGCAAATTCCTTCATTTTTAGGTTGGCCTGATCCGGTGTCCAATAATGGCCCACACACAATTGGCCCTCCTGCGCCATCCCGAAAAAGCACATCATTACAACAACCAGTGTAGTCCTTATGTTCGCATCCATGGGTTTGTAAAATGTATTGGTCAATAGGTCTCCTTAATCCAATTGTAAGGTTTCCGTTTCATCCAAAGTCCATTGGTAAAATCCGGAAAATACTGTGGAGCCCCATTATTCTCTATGGAAACTTCCGAAAGCGGTGTAACTGCACTCCAGGCCGCGGCATCATAGGCATCCATAGGCGGAGCGACATTCGCCTTGGCCGATTCCACAAAGGAATTCAGAACAAAAAAGTCCATTCCTCCATGTCCCGCACCTAGGGCATATTCTCCATACTTTATCCATAAGGGATGGTCATATTTTTTAAGCCATTCATCCGCAACGTCCCAAGCATGTGGTTTGGATTTGCCTTCAATATAGATTCTATTGCCATCCACCTCCCAAAGTCCATTGGCTCCTTGAACCCGGAATCCCAAGGAATAAGGCCTGGGCAAATTACAATCATGGGTAACGATAATGGTCTCCCCATTTGCAGTTTCAATAGTAGAGGTAATCACATCCCCTTGTTTGAATTTCACTTTGGCATTAGGGTGGTTTTCCCCACCCACCTCAACGATATAATTGTGAAGCCCAATGGCCTTGGAAGCACTTGAAGTCATGGAAACAAAACGGTTTCCCCGGTTAATATCGGCCATAACGGCAATGGGGCCTAGACCGTGGGTAGGATAAACATCGGCATTGCGCTTTACGGAATGATGGGTGCGCCACTTGGCCTCCGAAGCTCCTTTTTCACCAAATTCGGCTCCCTTTCCGTAAGCATTTGTCCCATCATTGAATTTTACACCCCGAAGATCGTGTTGGTAACCGCATCTGAAATGTACCAGTTCCCCGAACACATTCTGTTTTACCATGTTGAGTACCGCCATGATATCGCGCCGATAATTTACATTTTCAAGAATCATCATATGTGTACCCGTCTTCTCGTGGGTATTCACCAAATCCCAACATTCCTCCAGTGTGTTTGCCGCCGAGACCTCCGTCCCTGCATATTTGCCGGCTTTCATGGCATCCACGGTCATGGTTACATGCCATAGCCAGGGTGTGGCAATGACGACTGCATCCACATCCGGCAGCTCTAGTAGATTCCTATAGTCATAATTGTTCTTGCCAAAGGTTTTGGGAGGCTTGCCGCCGGCATCGGCAATTTTTTGTTTCGCAATTGAAATACGGGCCGGGTCAACGTCACAAACCGCGGTAACGTTTACGTCCTTGCGCAGAAGTAAATTCTGAAGGTGATTGGTGCCCCGTAATCCGGCACCGATAAGTCCCACGTTCAATTTATCGTTCTGATACGAACCTGAAACGCCATAGGCAAATCCCGGTAACATTGCCATTCCCGCCCCTACTATGGAACTTTCCTTTATAAATCTTCTTCTTGAGTTCATACTTCTGTTTTTAAATATTGGTTTTGGAGTTTACAATGTTGTAGCTCAAATTATGAAATTTCGTATAAAATCGTTTGTATTAATCCCCTTAATTATGATCTATATCGATATATAAACCATTTTTAAATTCAAAGGACTATTTTTGATTCATCTAAACATAAAACAAATGACCTTACTTTTAATGGCTGCCGGAAGCGGAAGTCGCTATGGAAAACTGAAACAATTTGACGACCTGGGACCCAAGGGGGAGTTTTTAATGGAATTCGCCATATACGATGCACTAAAAAATGGTTTTGACCATATCGTGGTCATTACCAAAAAGGAAAACACGTCCTTTTTGTTCGACCATCTTCGGGAAAGATTACCTGCAGATGTTAAACTGGATGTACTTGCGCAGGAAGTTACCGACCTACCGGAGGGGTGCAGCTTTTCCGGGGAGCGTCCTAAACCTTGGGGCACCGCCCATGCAGTCTGGACTGCCCGCCATGTTATAAACAATCCTTTTGTGGTAATCAATGCAGATGACTTTTACGGGCAGCCCGCCTATAAAAATGCTGCCGATTTTATCAGGGAACATGAAAACGACAATACCTATGCCCTTGTGGGCTATACCCTAAAAGATACCCTTTCCGAACACGGTTCTGTTTCAAGAGGGGTTTGCCAGGTAGACGGCGACCATCTCCTGTCCGTTGATGAACGCTTAAAATTGGAGTGGGAAGGCGATGGTGTAAGAGATTATGATTCTGGAAATATGTACACTGGAGACGAGCAGGTGAGCATGAACTTTTGGATCTGTAAACCTTCCATATTCGATAAAATAGAAAGTGAATTCAGAAGCTTCCTTTCCAATGAGGAATTGGCCAGCACCAGTGAGCTTTATATTCCCAAAACCGTTCAGGAAATGCTACAGGCCGGTGAAATAGAGGTGAAAGTAGTTCCTTCCGGTGGAGAATGGTTTGGGGTTACCTACGCCAGTGACCGTGAAATGGCCGTGAGCCATTTACAAGAAAAAACGGATGAGGGACAATATGTATCACCCCTTTGGCCGGAACGATGAGCCGCTATACCCACAACGAACTCAACTTTCTTTTAGAAAATTTTTCCATAGCGAAAAAGGAGTATTCCCTTTCGCCATTGACCCATGGCTACATCAATGACACCTTTTTGGTAAAGGATGATGTTGCCCCTGTCTACATTTTACAGCGCATCAACCATGATGTGTTTCCCAATGTTTCCGGGATAATGAACAATATTGAAAAGGCGTTTTCGTTCCTCAAAAGTGACGATTATCACAATATTTCGCTCATACGGACGGTAACGGGAAAAAGTTATTACAGCCATGGAAAGGAAGATAGTACCTATTGGAGGTTAATGACCTTTATGGATAATAGCCTTGCCTACAATACCACGGAAAATCCGAAAATTGCTTTTGGGGCGGGAAAAATCATTGGTGAATTCCATCGACTGCTCTCTCTTGCCAAACCGGAAAGTTTTGTTGAAATTATTCCGGGTTTCCATGATCTGACCTTGCGGAAGAGGCAGTTTAACGAATCGCTTTCTACAGGGGCCAATGACCGGAGGCATACCGCTAAAAATGTCATTGCCTTTGCAAACAAAACCCTGGAGACCCTAAAGGAACTTGACCATCTTGAGCTTCCGTTACGTATTTGCCACAATGATACCAAATTGAACAACATCCTTTTTTCAAAAAAAACGGATCAACCGCTCTGTTTAATAGACTTGGATACCTTGATGAGCGGATTCTTTCATTTTGACTTTGGGGATGCCATACGTACCATAGTCAATACTGCTCCCGAAGATGAGCAAGATCACAACAACATTGTATTCCGAAGGGATCTTTTTGATTCCTTTATAGACGGACTTGCGACCAACGGGGCGTTTTTGACCCAGGCAGAAATCGATGTCCTGCCCATGGGTGCTGTACTTATGCCATTCCTTCATGGTATTAGGGCCTTGACGGACTACCTCAATGGCGATGTGTATTATAAGGTGGCATATGAGAATCAAAATCTGGATCGTTGCCTAAGCTTGTTCGATTTCACCCAAAAAGCCCTTGAGGAACTTGATTTCATGGAAGACTCCATTTCCAATAGGCTAAGTACTGTGGCCTTATGAGCTGATTTTTCAAAATAACCAGGGATGTCAAAAATGTGGATATTCCAATAATCCAAAGTAGCGCATGGTACAGGTCTTCTTTTCTATTTCGTATCTTGACTGTCTTTCTATACAATTGTTGAAACCAAAGCATGCGGCACATCTTACTATTCGGTGTCTTCCTTTTATGCATCCCCTTTTTGTCGGACGCACAGGAGCTGTTGCCGCCTATTCATAATTATAAGGTTTTTGAGTACAATGCCGCCGGCAAGAACTGGGGGATCGCTGTTGATGAAAATGGGGAGCTTTTTGTGGCGAACAATGAAGGCTTACTTCATTTCAATGGTGAAGAATGGACCCTGAACAAGTTGCCCAACAAGACCATTGTGCGTTCCGTGGCGTATCTGGATGGCAAAATTTTTACAGGATCTTACGAGGAATTTGGATTTTGGATGAAAAATGAAGTGGGCACCTTGCAATACACCTCTCTTACCCATCTGATCGAGGACCATGAATTTACCAGCGAGGAGTTCTGGGAAATCCTATCCTATAAGGAATCCATAATCTTCCGATCTGTTGCCGGGATCTATATCTATAAGGACAATAAAATAACGGTTGTAAATACCCCATTTGTATCCGATATGGTTCTATTTAGAGGTGAACTCATCGTGGCCGGAGGACAAAATGAACTATTTAAACTATCCAACGACCAGCTAATCTCATTAGGGGGTCAGGAACTGTTAAGCGGAAAAACGGTGACCGATATGGCTACCATAAATGATGAATTGCTCATAGGTACTAAATTAAACGGTTGTTACCTATACGATAACGAGACTCTAAAACCTTGGGAGGAAGATATAAATGAGGATTTGAAGTTCCATCAACTTAATAAAATTTTGTTCCTAACCACAAAGGAAGTGGTTTTCGGTACTATTAAGAATGGCATCTATTTATATGACATTGAACAAAAAAAGACAAGAAACATCAGTAGGGAGACAGGGCTTCAGAACAACACGGTGTTGTCCTTGGCACAGTTCCAAGACCAATTATGGGCCGGGCTGGACAATGGTTTGGACAAACTTCATATTAACACCCCAATTACCTACTACACGGACTATACCGGTACCTTGGGAACAGTGTATGATATCTTGGTCCATCAGAACATGGTATATCTGGGAAGCAATACGGGCATTTATTACTTTGACGGGGACAAATTGAATTTCGTAAACGGTTCCCAGGGTCACGTATGGGATTTAAAAACAATAGAAGATGAATTATTCGCCGGCCATAACACGGGAACCTTCAAAATAGCCGGGGATAGACTGGAAAAAATATCGGACATCACCGGGGGCTACCAATTGGTAAAGGTTCCGGAAAGTGAGAACACTTTTTTACAGGGCACCTATACCGGGGTCGCCAAATATCAAAAAAGTCAAAACGGAGACTGGCAGATAACCCGTGTCAAAGGTGCAGGATATCCTATAAAACGGCTTTGTTTTGAAGACCAACGGACCGTTTGGGCCGCCCACCCCTATAAAGGTCTATTTAGGTTTGAATTGGATCCCGAGCTAAACGAAATTTTGGAGACCAAGGAATTTGGAACGGATGTCATTGCCAACAACTACAACATAAGGCTATATAACATAAAAAACCAAATCGTTATTCAGAGCGAGGGGCTTTGGTATAAATACGATGCCATACTCGGCAAAGTTGCAATTTTTGAAGAGTTTCGGCCGTATATCCATAAAGACCTTATTTATACGGACGGTACCAATTTTTGGTTTTTGAACGGGGAAGGCAATAATGAAATTAGTTATACGGATTTAAAGACCGAGAATATATCCATATCGGAACCGACCCTTGAGCAACGGCTGGTACCGGATGCCGAAAGTGTGTTTAAACAAAACGATTCCATTTATCTTTTGACATTAAGTGATGGTTTTGGTAGGATCAACATTTCGCAACTACAGAATCGCTTGGGAAATTTCGCCCTTCCTGTCCCCAAGCTTAGTTATTTTAGGGATGGGGAACGCCGCCATTCCATTGATTCCCCGTTATTTCGTATTCCCAATAGATATGCAAAGGAAATACGTTTACAGGTATCCGCGCCAAGTTTGGTAAAGCCAAGATACTACTATGAGCTTAGTGGCCCCAGTCCAAAATCCCATATCACCGACGAGGGCACCATAGATTTTCAGAATTTGCCACATGGTGACTATCAAATCCGGATTTCCACTGTAAGTATGGACAATAAAAGATCCGCTCCCCTTACCATACAATTTGAAATAGCCCCGCCCTGGTACCTCTCCAAATTGAGCATTGCCCTGTATTCTTTGGGGTTGATCGGGTTGGTGTTTTTAGTCCGCTATTACAATAAACAAAAGCTTAGACGGAAGCATGATAAGCTAAAAGTACAATTGCAAAGGGAACAGGAAGAACGATTGGCCGCTTTGGAAAAGGAAAAATTGGAAAGGGAAATAAAACAGAAGCAAAAGGAATTGGCCCGGACTACTATGGACATGGTAAAAAAGAACGAGTTGATATTGGAACTAAAGGAAATGCTCGTACTTCACAAAAATGAGTTTTCCAACAAACAACGCTATCGTTCCCTTTCCAAAAAACTGAACAGCTCTATAAATGAGGATGAGGATTGGAACCATTTTGAGGTAAACTTCAAGGAACTACACGAGGACTTTTTTGAAAATCTGTTACAGCAATTTCCGGACCTTACCCCTAAGGATCTAAAGCTTTGCGCCTATTTGAAAATGAACCTCTCCTCCAAGGAAATAGCCCCGCTAATGGGAATAACGATACGGGGCGTTGAAATACATCGTTACCGGCTACGGAAAAAGCTTAAAATGGACAGTTCACAAAATCTTTCGAACTTTCTAATCACCCTAAAGTAAATAAAATAGGTAGTATTTGCTACATCAATACTACATCATAATTCCGTTTTTATTTACAATTCCAAAATTTTAAGCTACAGTTTTATATTGAAAATTCTTTCTTTTTAGTATGTACTAACATTTTGATGTGTTTTTTATGTAGTATTTTACCTACTTTTTTGAGTTTGTTTAGATATTTTTAATAGCATCTAAAACGATGTTTTCGTGCAGCTCTCGGCGCTACAAATCGCTCATTACCGGAAGGAACGGGCAATGCCTTTAAAAATCTTCAAGTGTGTTCGATTAACTTTCATTAGACACCTTGTTCGTTCCTCCGTGGATTTCGGTACACGGATACCCATGAAATCTTGGACCTACCACTCCTTATGAATGATTTAATAGATGACCGGAACCTGTAAAAAATATATAGCGGATGCCGAAAAGCTAGGATAGAGTAGGCATAATTTCATCAATATTCCATTATGAAGAAAATTAGTTTTAAGCGGTTGAAGGATACTTTGACTAAGAAGGAAATGAAAATGATTGCCGGTGGAGGAAGCACCGGTTACGATGTTTATGAGATACGATGTGCAGATGGGCTGCTCTCGCGTGGTCTCCCTAGTTGCAGCCCGTCCTATTACCATATCTGTGACAATCATGGAGGAGTTGTATGCTGTGCTGTTGAGGATACCGTCTGCTAGGTAGTGTACAGGGTACTTTGTTATAAAAGTGCCCTGTTAACGGTTTTGTTTTTCCCAAGGGAACGCTGATTGACCCTTATGGAGTAAAAGTTTGCAAAAGCAGGGAGAAACCTTTTTGAAATAAAGAACCTATGCCTTGAGACCAAGTTCTATTGGCTACCATGAAATGCCTTGAACTCAATGCTGAAAGAACCGACCATCCAAAGAAAGTTATAAAAAAATCATTTTATAAATCCACTGCGTTGAATTCCCTACTTCCGGGAGTAACGCGGAACAATACGTTTGCCATGCCAAAAATACTTTTACTAACCTGCTACTTTGGTAAATTTCCATGGTACTTTGGTTTATTTTTAAAATCCTGTGCCAGCAACCCTACCATAGATTTTATTGTTTTTTCAGATTGCCCAATTCCTGAGAATCTTCCTGAAAATGTAAGGATAGTGCCATTTACCATAAGTGAATTCAATCTTTTGGCAACGGAAAAACTTGGTTTTGAAGTAGCCCTAAAAAGCGCCTATAAATTATGCGATTTTAAACCGGCCTACGGCGTCATTTTTTCGGACTATATAAGGCCCTACCCGTTCTGGGGAATTACGGACATAGATATTGTGTTCGGGAGAATACGGGAATTCATGACCAAAGAACTACTGGATAGTTACGAAATCATTTCCGTACGGAACGATTATCCTACGGGATCCTTTATGCTGTTTAAAAACAACCGTAAGATCAATACGCTTTTCATGAAAAGCAGGGATTATAAAAAAGTGTTCCTGTCCGATACCCATTACTGTTTTGATGAGTGTAATTTTCGCCACCGTTTTTTGCAGGAGGGAGGTGACATTTTTGATATTGATTGCGAAATAGAAAGTATGCACCATGTCATTAAAAAAGAACAGAAGGATAACGATTTGAAAGTTCACTTTGATTTCTTGGTCATTGAAGGGCTACCAGGCCAGCTGAAGTGGGAAAAAGGAGTACTTTCGTTTAAAAACGAATTTGAGGTATTGCTATACCACTTAATCCTCTATAAAGCAAATAGGTACACCAAAAAGGAAGAATGGCCCCTTGTTCCGGACACATTCTACATTGACAAATATTTGATTAGAAAAAACGGGTTGAACTCGCTTACGGGCCTCTTAGCGGACTCCTGGTACAATGGATTGATTCCAAATCTCAATAAAATACTCTTCCAGGTAGATTACTTTCTTTCAAGTAAGTTGAACGTAAGCATGAAGGGGATAAAAGCCGGCACATATAAATTAAACAGATTCAGCGTTGAAATTTGTAAAAATTCCGCAAATGAAAATCAAGTGTATTTCAAGAAAATAAAATTTTTGAAAATGCCGAGATCTATATTTTTCAAAGATGGTTTTTTTATTCAATCGTTCACCACAAGAAGATATCGCTTCAATGAAGAAAAATACCAATTAGTGGAGTGTTGCTCTAGCGGGAACATTCGAGTTTTAAACAAAATTTGAGAAACCCTTTCATTCAAGGAAATCGTACGCTAAGTGGCCAGGATTCGTTGCGTAAGGATAAGTCGATACCGACTACAAAAGAACTCAAAATAGACAACTTGTAAAAAATCATTCCACTTCTTCTTGCAGTTCAATTGGTGGCTGCCTAGTTTTTAACAAATTCTTCAAATAGTAAAAGCAAAAAGAGATTACATCATTACCACATCACAATGTTAAAAATTTAAGTTCTCCAGACATTGCAAATACTGCAAACCCAAGGTAAATAAGCCTTTCGAGTGCAGTAGTACCTGATGTATTTTTTATGTAATCCTTTCTCAACTTGGGGCTGGTTTGTTTTATTAATTTGGCAATAATCAAACTCAATTAATGAACAAATATGAAATTAAAAAGCATTTTATTGTCGATTTCGTTTTTTATGTTCCAATTTGTACTATTCGCACAGGATATTACGGTATCTGGAACCATTTCGGACGATACGGGCCAACTGCTGCCCGGGGCCTCAATAATTGTAAAGGGGACTACTACGGGAACCCAAACTGATTTTGATGGGAATTTTTCCCTGGCCAACGTACCGACCGATGGAACCTTGGTCATCAGTTATATTGGGTATACGACCCAAGAGATTCCGGTCAACGGACAAATCACCATTAACGTAACCCTTCAAGAGGTTACCCAGGCATTGGACGAAGTGGTAGTCGTGGGGTACGGTACACAAAAGAAAGCCGATTTGACCGGGGCCATTACCACAATTAAATCGGAAGATATTACGAAAACCCCGGCAGGTGCCCCTATGCAATCCTTACAGGGCAAAGTTGCCGGTCTCCAAGTCGTTACCAGTGGTGCCCCCGGTGCAGCACCTACCATCAGGGTTAGGGGTATTGGATCGTATGACAACAATATCGGGGATGATTTTGATCCCTCTACACCGCTGTATATTGTTGACGGTGCCTTTTACGAGGACATCGATTTTTTGAACAATGAGGACATCGAAACCATTTCTGTGCTAAAGGATGCCTCGGCTTCCGCCATCTATGGTGTAAGGGCGGCAAATGGGGTAGTCCTTATCCAGACCAAATCCGGTAAAAAAAATCAAAAGGCCCAAATTACGTATGACGGCTATCAAGGTGTACAGATAGCCCAAAATGTGGTACGATTGTCCAATTCGGAACAGTTTGCCACCATAGCTAGGGAGTCTGGTTCCGATGCCGAAGCACAGTTTATTGAAAATGCCATCCAGCGTTATGGACGGAGCAGGATCAATCCCAATATACCTGCCGTAAATACGGATTGGTATGACCTGATTCTTCGTCACGCACACATACAAAACCATAGTTTGGGAGCCACCGGGGGATCGGAAAACGCAACCTATTCCCTTGGCTTGAACTATTTTGAGCAGGAAGGAGTGCTCAGGATGAAGAACGATTTTGAACGATTTAACATCAGAGGCAAGCTAAATGTAGACCTAAGTGACAGATTACAGGCGGGAATTTCGACCCTTTTTAGCAATGCCACCCGTTTCCGACCCGAAGAAGCCGCCTTCGCCTCGGCCTATTCCGCGGTACCGGTAATGCCCGTTCTTGACCCCTCTAAAACGGACGCCTTCCCTAGACCTTACGCCAATGCCCAAGATTTGGGATATAGGGGGCCACAAAATCCTTTTCCGCTCATGGAGAATACCGAAAATAGGGACAGGATTCGGAACACGTTTACGGCCCTGGATCTTAGTTATCAGATAATACCGGAAAAACTGACCCTTAAAACAGCATATTACCACAATTTTGAAACCACCGAGACCCGAGAGTTAAGGTTCCCCTATTTCTTTGGTCCCGGAGACGCTTTCAGGGAAAATGCGGAATTGATCAAAAGGAACCAGACATTCTCGGAGCAGACCTGGGACAACACCCTCACCTACAATGACAGTTTTGGAAAGCACAACCTGACTGTTTTGGGGGGTACGGCCTTTAGGGACCTTTCTTTTGAGGAATTGGAAGCAAAGGGGTTAAATTTTCCTATAGGTCCCGGAATCGGGGATGAGGCCTATTTCCTGGACTTGGCCCAGACCATTGTGGATATGGAAAACAATAGAAGGGTTACCGGGGATGATGGAAGACGGGAATATTTTCTCTCGTATTTCGGTCGTGTCGCCTATAATTTCGATAATAAATATTTATTGTACGGTACCTTTCGTGCCGATGGCACCAGTAAATACCAGGAAAAATGGGGATATTTCCCAGCCTTCGGAGCAGGTTGGGTGGTTACCGAAGAACCTTTTATGCAGAATAACGGCATTTTTGATTTCTTAAAATTAAGGGCCAGTTGGGGAGAATTGGGGAATGCCAATGTAGCCGCTAGTGAAGGGGACATCACCTCGGAAGAGGTACTTGCCAACTTTGGTGACACGCCGTTCTCTGGAACGGTCACAAGTAGCGATTTCGTAGCCTTGCGATGGGAAAGAACTGCGGAAACCAACTTTGGTCTTACGGCAAGGTTGTTTGACAACCAGTTGTCCATTGAATCCGATTATTACATAAGGGATACCGAGGATGCGGTAATTCCGGTTTCCAGACTTTTGGTGGCAGGAGAATTGAGGCAGAACGTGGGAGGAATACGAAATTCCGGTTTTGAACTGGCATTGAACTGGAACAAGCAAGTTTCACCCGATTTCAGTTATACGATCGGGGGTAATATAGCCACCTTGAAAAACGAAGTATTGGATTTGGACGGCCAGGAAAATCTGCTTACCGGCGGGGATACCGCCCAACGATCCATAGTGGGACGATCCATAAATCACTTTTTTGGACTTGAAGTGGATGGGGTCTATCAGACTCCCGAAGAAATTCAATCCGATCCCGCGGCAGTGGCCGCCATAGCAGGTGGACGCACCATAGAGCCCGGGGATTTTAGATATGTAGATCATAACGGCGATGGATTGGTCGATGCGCAGGACAGGGTAGACCTTGGATCGTATTTGCCCTCCTATACCTTTGGCTTTAACCTAGGGATCAATTACAAGGCTTTCGATTTTTCCATGAACGTTATTGGACAAGGCGGTAATGTCATCGCGAACATGAGACGTTTCGCCATACGGCAAACGCCCGATCCCAACATTGATCGGGATTTTGCCCTAAACCGATGGACAGGTCCAGGGAGCACCAATAGCTATCCCTCTGCCCGGGGAATAAAAAACTCCTGGAGCAATGAATTTTTGAACAGTTTTTTTGTCGAGGATGGCGATTTTATCCGCTTGCAGAATGTTACCCTCGGTTACACCCTACCTCAACTCACAGGAAAATTTGCACCAAAGATTCGACTTTATCTCACTGCAGAACGGCCTCTGACTTTGTTCGATTACAATGGTTTTTCCCCCGAGGTCGCCAATGGTAGGGATCAAGAAACCTATCCCATAGCCGGAGTATATACGTTTGGCATGAACATTAAAATTTAAAGAAAATAGCTATGATACACTTAAAAATAAACAGAGTACCATTGTTTTTGGTTTTGGCGGGAATGCTGTTTACCGCTTGTTCGGAGCAATTGGACCAACCTCAGCTCAATAAGGATTTTAGTGGAGGATCCGATTTTTCAAGAACCGAGGATATGATTTTTTCCCTTATTGGAATCTATCGGGAGGTCAATAGAAGAGGTTGGGAACAGCCCTTGGTCGTTTCCACTCGGGGAGATGACGTAAATGCCGCCGGGGATCAACAGGGCTTGATCAATCAAGATCGCTATATTTATGACAACTCCTTTTTCGGTTCAAGAACGTTTTGGGAAACCTACTATACCGATATCATCACGGCCCATACGGGCATGGAACAGATCGAAAGGTATCAGGAATTTGCCGATGACGCGGGAATTGTCCTGGGCAATCAGTACATTGCCGAGGCCAAGGTCTTAAGGGCATTGCTACTCTTTCAACTGTCCCAGGTATATGGAGACGTTTTTATTCCGGAATCTTCGGATCTTAGTGCTTTTGAGAATATCACCGAAGTGCCCTCCAAGGATCAGGTTATGCAGCATATTTCCGACCAGATGGACGAGGCCATTCCCCTTTTACCGGATATGCGCCCCAATGAACGTACCGATCTTCCCGGTGGGGTCACTAGATACACCGCCCTTATGCTCAAGGCGGCCGCAAATCAGGAATTGGAGAACTATCAGGTAGTGGCGGATGTTACGGGCCAAATTATCAATTCGGGTAAATTCAGTCTTTTTGATGATTTTTACGAACTGTTCAAAACACCTGGTAAGCTAAGCGATGAAAGCCTGTTCGAATTCCAATATTCGGATTTTGGACAGGGCCAGGGAGATCGTGTAGGACATCTTTACTCTCCATACGGTCCGCAATCCTGGGATCCCTCGGTCGCTGGTGCCAGTAATGGTTGGGGCTTCTTTGAGCCCACATTGAAATTTGTGGAGTTTATGTTGGACCGGGGGGAAAATGTCCGTTTGGAGACCTCCGTATTCTTCAGTCAAAGAGGAATCGATAGTTTAATTGCGACAACACCGTATTCGGAAGCCACTCTGCCGGCCATTGTATCGCCCACCACAAGGGATGGGGATACGAATACCGCAAGTGTACGATCCATATTTTCCAGTGGAAAGCATTATATGCCTACCAATCAGTTAATTCCGGGACGTACCGCATATGGAAGCAATAAGAACTATATCGTTTTTCGATATGCGGAAACCCTTTTGATGTACGCCGAAGCCTTATTGCAAGGAGCTTCCGGTTCCGGCCTTTCCGCCGATCAGGCCGTGAATCTCGTAAGGGACCGCGCCGGCATGCCTTCCTTGTCCGGAGTTACGCTGGATGATGTTGTAGATGAAAAGTATGCGGAGCTGGCCATGGAATGGGGCAAACGATTTTTTGATATGGTTCGATTGGGTAGAAATGACGAGTTGAGTTACGGAGGAAGGACTTTTACCCAAGATAGGGCCTTTGTAACCTACCACCAAGAACAGATCGATGAGTTCCCTATTTTGGGCGATGTAGTAAATAATAGATAAAAATTGTCGGAAAAATGAAAGCAATAAAGTACTGTATTACAAGTGTGGTCGCCATAGTTTTGTTTTATGGCTGCGACCAGGGTATAGATGGCATTACCGAAGTTGATCCGGGGCCGGATACCTCTGCACCCCAGATTACTATAAATTCCCCGGCCGATGGGTTATCGTTAAAGGTAAATGAAGAATTGACCAGCGTACCTATTCGGTTTGAGGCGACCGATGATATCGAATTGGGATCCGTAAGGGTCATTATGGATGGTACACAAATAGCCAGTTATTCCAGTTTTAAGGACTATCGCCGCTTCATCGTAGAGGATTTGGTTTATGATGGGATTGATGACGGAACACACGAGTTTTCCGTTTCCGCCACGGATTTGGATGGAAAGACCACTACCGAAACGACCACTTTTGTTAAGGAACCCGCCTATATACCCAAGTACACTGGGGAAATTTTATACGTCCCCTTTGATGGCGACTATACGAATCTCATAAGTTTTGAGAAACCTAGCATGGAAGGTAATCCAGGTTTTACTAATGAGAGTCTTAACGGGCCAAGTGCCTATGCAGGGGCGGCCGATTCCTACTTGACTTTTTCTACCGATCGATTTAAGAATGCGGAGTTTAGTGCCATATTTTGGTTAAAGATAAATGCAGTGCCCGATAGAGCCGGTATTTTGGTCATGAGTCCTCCCTTAAATGCCACGGGGGGTAATGACCTGACCAAAGGGTTCCGGTTCTTTAGGGAAAATGCCGGAGGAATGCAACGTTTTAAACTCAATGTGGGTTCCGGCGATTCCGGCACGTGGTTCGATGGAGGCGAGGCAGCGGATGTAGATCCGGCAGCGGATAAATGGGTAAACATGGCCTTTACCATTTCCAATACCGAGGCCGTAGTTTATATCGATGGGGAAATTGTAAGGGAAGGCCCACTTATTGGAGGTGTGGATTGGACGGACTGTGATGTACTTTCCATCATGTCCGGGGCACCGAACTTCACGGGATGGAACCACTGGTCCGACGAAAGCTATATGGATGACCTACGGATTTTTGATAGGGCGATTACGCATGAAGAAGTGCGGACCATTATTCAGGACGATTCCGGGGAAGCACCTCCCTTATATGACGCCACTTTTGATGGTGAAATGTTCTATATGCCATTTGATGGCGACTACAAGAACCTTTTTACCGATACTGAAGCTACCGTAGAAGGAAGTCCCGGCTTTGCTGGAGAAAGTGCGGCCGGTAGCGATGCTTATGTCGGTGCAACGGATTCCTATCTTACCTTTCCTACCAATGGATTGACCACAAATCAGTTCAGTGCAACGATGTGGTATAAAATAAATGCCGATCCCGATCGTGCAGGAATCCTGGTCATGGGTTCCCCTATGATCAACGATGGGGCCGACAATGACCTCACTAAGGGATTCCGGTTTTTTAGGGAAAATGCCGGAGGCAACCAGCGTTTCAAACTCAATGTAGGTTCCGGCGCCGGAGGTACCTGGTTCGATGGCGGGGAAGCTGCGGATGTAAATCCGGCTACCGGAGAATGGATTCATTTGGCGTTCACCATATCGGATACGGAAGCCGTGGTATATATTGATGGTGAAATCGTCTCCCAAGGAGCATTTGAAGGAGTGGATTGGACCGACTGTGATATACTTTCCATTATGTCCGGGGCACCGAACTTCACGGGATGGAACCACTGGTCGGACCTGAGCCTTATTGATGAATTACGCCTTTACGATAAGGCATTGACACAGGAGGAAGTACAAAATATCAGGGATTTCGATCTGTAAAAATAGTTGTAAGTTAGTTTGAGTTAGTTTAGTTTTCATGAGGTTAATTTTAACTGTAATGGCCATTGCTTCACTGTTGTTTGGTTGCAATGGCCATTTTTCTACAAAGGAAAAGTCTGTGAACCGTATTTCCAAAACAAGGGAATGGTCGGATAACATGCTGTTGGATACCATTCAAAAACAGACGTTCAATTACTTCTGGGACGGGGCCGAACCTATTTCCGGATTGGCCAGGGAGCGTATCCATATGGACAATATCTATCCAACGCATGATAAGGATATCATTACCATTGGGGGATCAGGTTTTGGATTGATGGCTATCCTAGCGGGAATTGAACGTGGATTTATAACCCGCGAACAAGCTTTGGAGCGTTATGAAAAAGCTATCGCCTTTTTGGAAAAGGCCGATCGCTTCCATGGGGCTTGGCCACATTGGTTGATGCCCAATGGAAAAGTAGCTCCCTTTAGCGCCAAGGATGACGGAGGGGATTTGGTAGAAACCGCATTTTTGATACAAGGGCTCCTAACCGTAAGCGAATACTTTAAAAATGGGAATGTAAGGGAAAAAAAACTTACCCATAAAATCCAAAAACTTTGGGAAGAAGTAGAATGGAACTGGTATACCAAGAATGGAGAGGACGTCCTCTATTGGCATTGGTCCCCAAAGCACGGCTGGGAAATGAACTTCCCCGTTGGTGGGTACAATGAGTGTCTGATTATGTACATTTTGGCGGCCGCCTCCCCCACATATCCCATACAGAAAACGGTATATGAAAAAGGGTGGGCAAGAGATGGGGCAATAACCAAGGATACCATTTTCTATGAACTGGAAACCGAACTTGATCATTACGAACATGACAAATCCCCGGTAGGCCCCCTTTTTTGGGCCCATTATTCATATTTAGGGCTTGACCCAAACGGACTCACCGATCAATTCGCGGATTATTGGAAATTGAACAAAAACCATGCGCTTATACACTATAGATATTGCGTAGATAATCCAAATAAGTACAAGGGATATGGTTCAAATTGCTGGGGATTGACCTCCAGCTATTCCATGAAAGGTTATGCCGGACACCGGCCCGATAAAGACCTTGGTGTAATTTCTCCCACGGCCGCACTGTCCTCCATGCCCTATACCCCCGAAGAGAGCATGGAATTCCTAAGGTTTATGTATAACGAGCAAGATTCCCTGATAGGTAAATATGGCCCTTACGATGCCTTTAGTTTGGAACACGATTGGTATTTGCCACGTTACTTGGCCATAGATCAAGGCCCGATCCCTGTAATGATAGAAAATTACCGAAGTGGCCTGTTTTGGAAACTCTTTATGAAGAACAAGGATGTTGCCACGGGATTGGGTAAATTGGGTTTTCATCGTCCTAAATCGCAAGAGGCATTATGAAGAAATCGTTAGGTGTTTTCTTTATTGTATTGTGGATGGCCGCTTGTTCTTCCGATAATCAAAACGGCCCTATTGGCCTGCCCCAAACTCAAGAACCTCCTAAAGACAACATACCTAATGACCCTGCTATAGATGATGAAGAACTCCTAGACCTTACCCAACGGGAAACCTTCAAGTATTTTTGGGACTTTGCCGAGGTCAATTCCGGTGGAGCACGGGAAAGATATCACCCTAATGAGCCGACACGGGATCAACATGTGGTCGCTACGGGAGGTACAGGTTTTGGACTAATGGCTATATTGGTGGGTATGGAAAGGGGATTTATAACTCGGCAACAAGGCGTGGAAAGACTAACTGGGGTATTGAATTTTTTGGATACCGCGGATCGCTTTCATGGTGCATGGCCCCATTGGATCGATGGCAGATCAGGTAATGTCATTCCTTTTAGCCCCTTGGACAATGGTGGTGATTTGGTCGAAACTGCTTTTTTGGCCCAGGGATTGATATGCCTAAAGGAGTATTTTAAAAATGGCAATACTACCGAAAAGGCATTGGCGGATAAAGCCGATGCTTTGTGGAAAGGAATAGAATGGGATTGGTATACCCAAAACAAAGATGCCTTGTATTGGCATTGGAGTCCCAACCATGGTTTTGCCATCAATTTGGAATTAAAGGGATATAATGAAGTGCTCATCACCTATGTTTTGGCGGCAGCCTCTCCCGATTTTGGTATATCCAGGAAAACCTATGACAGTGGATGGGCTTCCAATGGAGGAATCAAATCCTCCGATACCCAATACAATTTTCCATTAGTGGTAGACCATGCAGGGGATGCTCCGTTCGGCGGGCCCTTGTTCTGGGCACATTATTCTTATTTGGGACTAAACCCAAAAGGCCTTTCCGATGATTATGCCAATTATTGGGATGTAAACGTAAACCATGCCAAGATCAATCATAACTATTGCGTTGAAAACCCGAAGAACTATTTCGGTTATGGGGAAGATGCTTGGGGACTTACGGCCAGCTACACCCGAAATACTGATGGAAGTATAGGCTATAATGCTCACAGTCCAACCAATGACACTGGTGTCCTTTCCCCGACGGCCGCCATAAGCTCAATCCCTTATACACCAGACGAATCCTTGAAAGCTTTGTATTATTTTTACGCAAACAAGGATAGACTTTTAGGGCCGGCAGGCTTTTACGATGCTTTTAGCCCCCATTATAACTTTTGGGTGGCCGAGGCCTATCTGGCCATAGATCAAGGCCCCATTATCATAATGATAGAAAACTATAGATCCGGTTTGCTGTGGAATCTGTTTATGCAAAACGAAGATGTTCAAACCGGGCTGGACAAATTGGGATTTCAGTATGCGCAGTGATACCCCCTTATTTGGCATTGTCATTTTCTTTGCATTGATTTATACATTACCGATTAATGCCCAACAGGAGACCTACTGTAATCCCATCAATATAGATTATACCTATATGATCTACAACGCGCATAGGGATCTTTCCTATCGCTCCGGGGCTGACCCGGCAGTAGTTGAATTCAAGGACGAATATTATATGTTTGTTACCCGTTCCATGGGCTATTGGCACTCTACAGATCTCACGGAATGGGATTTTATCACGCCTAAAAAATGGTATTTTCAAGGTTCCAATGCCCCAGCGGCCTTTAATTTTAAGGATTCCGTGCTCTACGTTGCCGGTAATCCATCAGGATCCATGAGCGTACTTTATTCCACCGAGCCACAAAATGGGCAATGGGCTGCAACACCCTCCATTTTGCATGAACTTCAAGATCCGGCCTTGTTTATCGATGATAATGGACAGGGTTATATGTATTGGGGTTCTTCCAATAAATTTCCGATACGGGCCAAAAAATTGAATCGTACCAAACGATTCCGACCTTCTGAGGAAATCCATAAACTATTCAACCTGCAACCGGAAAAGCATGGTTGGGAGCGTTTTGGGGAAAACCATTCCGATACCATATTAGGCGGTTACATCGAAGGACCTTGGATGACCAAATACAAAAACAAATATTATCTACAGTATGCCGCCCCGGGTACGGAATTCAACGTCTATGGAGATGGGGCTTACGTAGGCGATTCCCCTCTGGGACCTTTCAACTATATGGCCAACAATCCATTCTCCTATAAGCCTGGCGGTTTTATCAACGGCGCGGGGCATGGTAGTACGGTACAAGGGCCCAATAATCAATATTGGCATTTCGCTTCCATGGCGGTCAATGTAAATATTGGCTGGGAAAGACGTGTGGGTATATTCCCTACTTTTTTTGATGATGATGGATTGTTGTATAGCAATACACGATTTGGGGATTATCCCCACTATGCACCTTCAGTACCCGATAAAAAAGAATATTTTAGGGGCTGGATGTTGCTATCCTATAAAAAACCGATACGGACCTCGTCCCATGTCCCGGGTTACGATCCCAAAAATATGGTGGACGAAAACATAAAGACCTTTTGGTTGGCCCAAGAAAATAATGAGGGACAATGGATCGAAATCGATTTGGAACGACCCGGTCTAGTACATGCCATACAGGTCAACTACAACGATTATAAATCCGGCATGTACGGAAAGATTCCCGGATTATACCATCAATATACCATCAAAGCCTCACTGGATGGAAAAAATTGGGAAATTCTTGTTGATCGCAGCTCCAATACAAAGGATGTTCCAAACGATTATACCGAACTGCGGACCCCCAAAAAAGTCCGGCTTGTCCGGTACAAAAACATTCATGTTCCCACACCCCACCTTTCCATTTCCGGACTTCGCATTTTTGGCAGGGGCAGCGGAAAACTGCCCAAATCGGTGAAAGGTCTTTCCGTAATCAGAAAGTCTGATCGAAGGGATGCCCAAATTTCTTGGATCCCGTCAAAAAATGCACAGGGTTACAATGTACTTTGGGGAATAGCCCCGGATAAACTGTACAGTTCCTGGATGGTTTATGATGATCATTCCTTGGAGCTGAAATCCTTAAATGTCAATCAGAACTATTATTTTGCCATTGAAGCCTTTAACGAAAACGGAATTTCAAATAAATCGAAAATCATAACCGTAGAATAACATAGAGAAGATGAATAATTCCAAACCTATCTTAAGCTTCCTCCTATTGTCATTTTGTTTTGGTATGACCGTGGCACAGGAACCAAGAACCATTCCGCAAGTAGAGGAACTCCTGCTAAAAATGACCTTGGACGAAAAAATAGGGCAACTGAACCTCCTTACCCCTGGGGGAGGAATTGCCACGGGATCCGTAGTAAGCAAAAATGTAGAGACGAAATTAAAAGCCGGACAGGTCGGTGGACTTTTTGGTATTTCAGGCCCTGAAAAAATGAAAAAAGCGCAGGATCTAGCCCTAAAAAACACACGCCTAAAAATCCCCTTGTTATTTGGTTCGGATGTCATCCATGGCTATAAGACCACTTTTCCCATTCCTTTGGGACTCTCCTGTAGTTGGGACATGGAGCTCATAGAAAACTTGGCACGTATCGCCGCCACCGAGGCTACCGCAGATGGCATCAACTGGAATTTTTCACCCATGGTGGATATTGCCCGGGATCCTAGATGGGGCCGTATTGCGGAAGGTGCCGGGGAAGACCCCTATTTGGGTTCGGCAATCGCTAAGGCCATGGTAAAAGGATATCAAGGAAATAATCTGGCCGACCCAAAAACGATGCTGGCCTGCGTAAAACATCTTGCATTGTATGGAGCTTCGGAAGCCGGTCGTGATTACAATTCCGTGGATATGAGCAAGATAAAAATGTTCAATCAGTATCTACCTCCGTACCATGCCGCCGTAGATGCGGGAGTCGCCAGCGCCATGACATCCTTTAACGATATCGATGGTATCCCTGCATCCGGGAATCGATGGCTCATAACCGACTTGCTACGAAAACGATGGGGATTTCAAGGCTTCGTGGTCTCGGATTATACTTCCGTTAATGAAATGATCGCACATGGACTGGGCGATTTACAGGCCGTATCCGCCTTGGCATTAAAGGCGGGGTTGGATATGGATATGGTAGGCGAGGGATTTCTGACCACCTTAAAAAAATCCGTTCAAGAAGAAAAGGTGAGTGAAGCGGAGATTACCCAGGCCTGTCGAAGAGTCCTGGAAGCCAAATACCAATTAGGGCTTTTTGAGGATCCCTACCGTTATATAGATCCTAAACGACCTGCCAAGGATATCCTAAATGCGAAACATCGAAAAACCGCGAGGGAGGCAGCTGCCCGATCTTTTGTATTGCTCAAAAACCACAATGATGTCCTCCCGGTTCAAAAAAATGCAAAAATCGCCTTGATAGGACCCTTGGCGAATAACAAAAATAATATGTTGGGTACCTGGGCCCCCACTGGGAACCCCCAATTGTCCGTTCCCGTACTGGAAGGTTTCAGGAACGTTGCCCCAAATGCTACGATTACCTACGCCAAGGGCGCCAATATTTCGGACAATCCTGAACTGGCCAAGAAAATCAATGTATTTGGCCCCAGAATTGAAATAGACGAGCGCTCGCCCGAAATCCTGCTCAAGGAGGCCCTTGATCTGGCCCTGAAGTCCAATGTTGTCGTAGCCGTGGTCGGAGAGGCCACCGAAATGAGCGGGGAAGCTGCAAGCCGGACCGACCTCTCGATTCCGGAAAGTCAGAAAAAGCTCATTCGGGCACTGGTAGATACCGGAAAGCCATTGGTGCTGGTTTTGATGAGCGGTAGACCCTTGACCATTCCCGAGGAACTTGCCCTGCCTGCAAGTATTCTACAAGTTTGGCATCCCGGGGTGGAGGCGGGAAACGCTATTGCCGATGTAGTATTTGGGGATTACAATCCATCGGGCAAACTTACCGCTACTTGGCCGCGTAATGTAGGACAAATCCCGATTTACCACAGCATGAAACATACCGGAAGACCTGCCGAATCCACTGAATTTCAGAAATTCAGGTCAAACTATTTGGATGCCCCCAATTCGCCCTTGTTGCCTTTTGGCTATGGTTTAAGCTACACCACATTTGAATACTCCGGCCTAAAAATCGATAAAAAAGAAATTGGGCAGGGAGAATCGGTTAACATAAGCGTGACCCTAAAAAACACAGGGGGGTTTGATGGAGAGGAGGTTGTGCAATTGTACCTTAGGGACGTGGTCCGCAGTATTACACCTCCCCAAAAAACATTAAAGGGCTTTAAAAAAGTATTTCTTAAAACTGGTGAGACCAAAACTGTTCGCCTTATTCTAAAACCCGAAGATTTGAGATTTTATAATAGCCAATTGGAATTTGTTTCGGAGCCCGGTGTATTTGAGGTTTTCGTAGGCACGAACTCGGTCGAAACACAAAAGGTTTCCTTTATCCTAAACTAAATGACAGTTCATAAATACACACATCCGATACTAGGTGTCCTATTGTTCCTAACGTTTGGAACAAATTATGCCCAAGAGCGATATTTGGATTTAATCTCTTCGGATATAGGCAGGGTTACCTATACCTATTCGGACAGCCTAAAACTCGATTTTTATTCCATAAAGGGAGATACCGTTATCGATAAACCTCTACTAGTATTGGTTCATGGTGGCGGTTTTGCTATCGGTAAGCGGGACAACGTTTTGGAAAGCAAGTTTAGCAGGCAAATGGCGAAAAAGGGATACGCCGTTGCCTCCATAAGCTACCGATTGACCAGAAAGGGAAAATCATTTGGCTGCGATTGCCCGACCAACGAGAAAATAGAGACCTTTCTTGCGGTTTCGGAAGATGTTCTAAAGGCTACCCAGTATTTGGTGGATAGGGCTGGCGATTTAAGATTTGATAAAAACAATGTCATCCTTATAGGAAGTAGTGCAGGTGCGGAAGCCGTCTTGAATACCGCTTTCATGCAATTTCGCCATGATTTCAGGACCTTACCCTATGAGGGTTTAACGTTTTCCGGGGTAATTTCCCTAGCCGGGGCTGTTCTGGATGTAGATTACATTACCCAAAAAAACACGATTCCAACCATGTTGTTCCATGGGGAAAAAGATAATTTGGTACCCTTTGCCTCTGCTTCCCACCACTATTGTAAAGAGACCGATCCAGGATATCTTCCGCTGGACGGTTCCAGTTCCATTGCCGATAGACTGGAAGCTCTGGATACTTCATATACCTTGGTGTTTGATCCGGAGGGGAACCATGATTGGGCCAATTTGCCATATTCCTATACCGATATGATATCCCGTTTCATCAAGAAAAACATCATCGATGGTGAATACCATCAAACCAAGATTAAGGTATCCTCCAAGAAATAAGAATGGCTCAAAGATTCATTTTAATCCTGGCCATCATTTTGGTCTGCTTCTCCTGTAAGCAAGAGATGGCTAAAACACCATTGGAAAGTAAAAGGCCCAATATCCTTTTTATTATGTCCGATGACCACGCCATACAGGCCTTAAGCGCCTATGGACATCCTATAAGCCGGTTGGCCCCTACCCCCAATATTGATAGAATAGCAAAAAATGGGGCTTTGTTTACCCAAAGTTTTGTCACAAATTCCATTTGCGGGCCTAGTAGGGCGGTTATCCTTACGGGCAAACATAGCCATATCAATGGTTTCCGGAAAAATGGTGATCATTTTGATGGCAATCAGCCCACCCTGCCCAAAATGCTGAGGCAATTCGGTTATGAAACGGCCATTGTGGGCAAATGGCATTTGCATGGTCTCCCCCAGGGTTTCGATTACTGGAAAATTATCGTAGACCAGGGTAATTACTATAATCCCGACTTCATTGAAAATGGCGATACTACTCGAATAGAAGGTTATGCAACGGATATCATCACCAAGGATGCCATATCCTGGCTAAAGGAGAAAAGAAATGATTCCTTGCCTTTCTTTTTAATGGTACATCATAAGGCACCGCACAGAAACTGGATGCCTGCACTACGGCATGTGAATATATACGACTCCGTCCAGTTTCCATTACCGGAGAACTATTTCCCGGATTTCAAGGGCCAACGAGCGGCCCAAGAGCAGTTACAGACCATTTACAAGGATATGTATGAGGGCCACGATCTTAAAATGACCCAGGAATTTGGTAGTACGGAACTTGCCCACAACCCGTGGGAAACTGATTTCGAACGTATGAGTCCCAAACAAAGAGAGGCATGGGACAAGGCTTATAATGAAAAAAATAATGATTTTCACCAAGCCGGGTTAAAAGGAAGGGATCTGGCCCATTGGAAAGGGCAACGTTATCTCCAGGATTATATGGCCACAATTGCCGCCGTGGATGAAGGGGTGGGCAAACTGTTGGACTATCTGGAAAAAAGTGGATTGGATGAAAATACCTTAGTGGTCTATACTTCGGACCAGGGTTTCTATTTGGGTGAAAAGGGATGGTTCGATAAGCGGTTTATGTACGAGGAATCCTTTGGAACACCCCTATTGATGCAGTTGCCCGGTACAATTCCCCCCAATCAAAGAATTGGAGCTTTAGTACAAAACCTGGATTTTGCACAAACCTTCCTAGACTTTGCACAAATATCCGATACGGATTCCAAAATGCAGGGTAAGTCCTTTAAGGGGTTGTTAGACGGTAGTCTGGAAGAAGACAATTTCAGGGATGTAGTTTATTACCATTATTATGATTATCCTGCGTTCCATATGGTCAAAAAACACTATGGCATCCGGACCAAACGATATAAGTTGATGCATTTCTATGACGATATCGATACTTGGGAATTTTATGATCTGCAAAAAGATCCAAAAGAAATGTACAATGCTATCGATGATGACGCTTATTCCAAGACAATAGCCCAAATGCGTCAAAAATTGGATAGTGTCCAAAAACACTATAGGGTTACAAAAAAGGAATTTGAAAAAGCCCCGAAGGAAAAGGTAAAACAGGCTTATGAGCAATTTGAAAAACTAAGGGGAAAACCTGTTTTATAGTCTTTCGTTCAAACTCCTTCTTCCAGTGACTTATGATTTAGCAGCACTTTGACTCCAAGATACTAGATTCTGGCATACCCGAACATTAACTTTTGCGAACATTTATGGGCTATCCGTTTCAAAATTGATACTCCAAATACCTCTGAGCTCATTTATCCCATAACCTACGGCCTTGTCCTTTGGGTAGAGATTCCTTAATACAGCCAAGGTTTCCGGTTCAATCTGTTCATTGGGGTTTCCATGACATTGTAGGCAGAGGGTATTGGTGGTAATCGGATAGTAGAAGTTCACTTCGCCATCCTGTTCTTCCACTATGGGCTCTACACTGTTGTCGGAAGCTATTTGTTCCTTAAAGAAATTAATATGTTCCAATTCCTTGGCATTGGCCTGATTTTTTGGATTTCGCGGTTTGTCCGATACCCTCTTGATAACCGCGTTCTGCATTACGGACATACTATCCGTTAATGGTATCGCCTTTACATTACAGAATTCAACGGCTCCTTGGGTTCCTTTTTCGTTAATGGCCTTCATTAAGTTCCGACCCAATTGTGCCTTGGTCGCCAAGGCGTGGCCAAGCCCCTTGTTGGCATAGCGTTTTTCGGCATTGCCCGTTGTGGCGTAATCATATTTTCCCAATGGATTTTCAGCTCCTTGTCCATCACTTTCCAGATAATTGGCGAACCAATCCGGCCGATCCAGTTCATGATCGTACATATAATGCGCAATCTGTTCAATGACCTTTTCGGGATAGGGGATATAGGGCATGCTGCCGAATCTTTTAACGGCATTGGGAATCCTGGATTCCTGTTCGGGATCGTTCAACCAGTATACCAATGCCTCTGTAAATTGTTCCTTGGTCGTTGTGGAATCCAAATAATGCATCTTGATCATTGCCATGGGCGGAGCGATCATATGGGCTTCAGAGGCCTTTGGATTGTGACACATATAACATTCCCTTTCCATAAGCCCCTTTCCGGGATGTGCAGCCTTAGCTTCCAATGCTTCTTCCTTGGAAGTCACCCCATCCGTACTTTCCCCGGTTACTTTGACACCGTCCTTACATCCTATGATCAATACGATCGATGACAGCAAAAAAAGGATGGTATTCCTCATGATTTTGATAGTCTCCCCATGGCACAGCTTACAAAAGAGCGTGTCTTGTGTGCCAAGTTATTTTTACTATCCACGGATGGGTATCCCAACGATGCCAAGGTATCCCTTGCCACCAAGGCATCTTCCGAATTTTCGTGCAAAAAAGAGACCATGGAACTTTCCGTATCCACTTCAACCCATGAAATATCATCTATTCCCGATAACTTTTCGGTGATGGTCTTGGCACATCCGCCACACTTTAGGTTCTGTACGATAATTGAAGTTTTCATCTTTGGTTTTTTTATTCGACTTTATACAAGGAGTCAAAAGAATCTGTTTTTTGCAGCTGCCCTATTCCATTTTGGGTACTCAAATTTACGAAACCTTTCCATCATTTCCATCGCATATAGCCCCCTTTAAGGTCATAGACTTTTGCGAATCCCATACGTACCAGTTTATGGCTGGCCCGCCTACTCCTACTTCCCGAGCGACAATACAGGTAGACCGGTTTCTCCTTGTTCATCTTACCAAAAGATCTTTCAAAATTAACAGAATCGAAAAAATCGATGTTCACCGCATTTTTGATATGTCCGCTATTGTATTCCGCCGGGCTACGGACATCCACCAATTGCACTTTTGTATCGGATATGGCCTTGGAGTAAGTCTTTGCATCCAAGACCTCGATCTTATCCATCAGCTCCTTGGCTCCTCGAAAAAAAACATTTAAAAACGACATAGCTACATTTTTTATTTACAAGGAAAAATGGATAAGGAACGGCCATTCAAAAAAATGACCGCTCCTTAAAAACAACTCATCAACCAAACAATTTCGTCTTTGTATAAAGTAAAATTACAATGTATAAATAGGTCCCATGGTAACATAGGTTACACAAGCGGTATATTCTTTTCCACTTTCATTTTAGTCTGAAGAAATTGGCTCTGTTGCGCTTTGTTTTCGAATGAAAAATGACGTAGTACAGATAAGATATGCTCAATACTATTTTCCCTAAGTGTTTTGGAAAATTGTTTACGTGGATGAGAATCAAGGGAGCAAAAATGCCTTTTTAATCCTCAAGACGGGCTATAAATCCCCAATTGGTATGTTGCAGTCGCCCCATATATTTAAACCCTTTCCCTCCAAAAAAGCCGGCATCCCCTTCCGCAACGACCAATAATTCATTATCCCCTTTTTTCAGATCCAGGTTTACCCTGAACATACCGTCGAACATGCGTTCAAATTTTATCTTTTGGTAACTGAATACTTCATGGCCGTTTAACATGATCTTTACCCTGCCGACAAAATCAAAGTTCAAGATAGATTTCTTGTCCTTATCGGATTTTAACATCTTTCTGGCCACCACAATCCCCTGGGGATATTCAAAGTATCTGGAAAAATTTACAGTTTCGTCCCGTGGATGATCTATCACCTTCCAGTTTTTGGATCGATTCGCTTTTTTGATCAATGTATCAAAATGATTGGATACACTATCCCTGGGAAATTGTTCCGAGATTTCCCATGACGTTAAAAAAGTATTCGTGCTCGGTTGGGAAGTCTTGGATTTAACGTCTGGGAGTTCTTTATAGGTAATATTGGCAAAATAGGAAACCCCGAACAAGCTCCTCAACATAAAATTACCTCCGGCTATTTCCGAATCCAAAAGCTGAATATCCATTTGTGGCTCCGGGCTATTATTTACATAGACCTTTAAATTGGTTCCCCTGACTTCAAATGTTGCGTGGAACCATTCTAGGGAATTGACATTCGCTGTAGTCTCATAAATCGGATAATTATAAAACACCCAACTTAGGGCCCCATTGTAAATAGGGATATACTGTATGGCTTCACGGGTACCCCCCATTCCCGGCCTAAAATAAATAAAACGATAATTGAACTTGTCCCGTACCCGGAATCCCAATCCGGACATGACCTCACCGGCAATGTCCATTTCTACTCTAAAATTCCTTACATTTTTGTCCTTGGTCAATGCAATGGACTGTTTTTTTCCATCCAGTTTAAGACTGCGTTTCCCCTTATAAATTGTATCGATATACGTTGTAGGTTTGTTTTCTTCGGATAGAATAATACATTTATCCTGTTCGAATAAAGTTTCTTGCCCATTCATGGATGGTATGAATAAAAGAAAGGCGAAACTCAAAAAATAATGCTGTAACTTCATGATTGATGATTTTAAATGAATACAATTCCAAACTAATGGAAGCAAGGTGTGGGAAGGCCTTCATTTTTCAACCATTTTCGGTTTTTTTTTGATTCATTTTTTTAAATCGCTGTAAATGAGCCATATATCCGACAACGACAAAAATCTCCTGGAAGCCATAAAAAAGCGTATCGAAAGGGCTTCCGGTCTTTCCGATGTATCGGGCTGGGTTCAAAAGGACTACGAGTTCGTCGTTTTCTTTATTGAGGATCAAACCGGCCACCGACTAAGCCTCTCCACGGTCAAAAGAATTTGGAAAAGCGAGTTTGAAAGATTGCCCCATACCACTACTCTGGATATTCTGGCACATCTGGCATACAACAAGGATTGGCATTCCCTTAAAAAGGAGTATCTAAATCCTAAAATACAGACCGTACCAAAGCGGGAAATTGAGAAAAAACCTCGGAAAGCCAAAAGCCCCAGGATTTACTTTTTAATCCTTCTTCCCGCACTCCTACTATTGGTTTTAGGTATATACTTGTCAGGTACCGCATCTACAAAGTCCTTATCAAAGGTATCCGAGGAGGTTTCCTTCTCCTACGAGAAAACGGTCGAGGGGAAAATACCCAATACGGTGGTTTTTAACTATGATATTGAAGGCGTGGACGCCGACCGATTTTTTTTGCAACAAAGTTGGGACAGCAGCCGAAAAGTGGAAATCTTCAAGGGAACCCATGAGCGAACGGACATTTATTACATCCCCGGATATTTTACGGCCAAACTGTTTGCGGATGAGCGTATTATAAAGGAGTTGCCTATACATGTAACCTATAAGGATTGGTTTATGGCCGCCCGGCAGCCCATGGAAGAAATCTATACCATTAGTCCTACCTTCTGGTCAACGGAGGATTACATGGGCATAGATAAATCAAGATTGGCACAAAAGGGCATCGACCTAAATAAAAAAATGCAGCTGGCCTTTTACTATGTGACGGATTTTGGTCTTAATGGAGATAATTTTGAGCATAGCATCCGATTTAAAATGGAACCGTTGGAAGCTATAGACTGCCCTATTTTTAACCTGCATGTACAGGGCATGGATGGGTTTTATTGGATCATGTTCGGAAACAAAGGTTGCGAAAGCGAATTGGAGATGCGATTGGGCGATGCTTTCCACAATGGCAAGAACGAAGATTTGAGCATGTTCGGAACCTCTGTATATGAATGGCAAAAAGTGGATGTTCTGACCGAGGACAAAGAGGTTACCCTAAAACTAAACGGAACCTCGATATTTTCAAGTACCTATAACCAGTCTATTGGGCCCATAATGGAGATCAGCTATTTTTTCAATGGTGTTGGTATGATCGACGATGTACTACTAAAAAATGCCGATAGCCAGACCATCTTCAGGGACGATTTTACCAAACCGTAAATAGGCCGATTTATCTATACGACTTTTCCGAATCCGCCAAAATCCGAATAAAATCATGAAAAAGCTCTTGGAAAATTTGAATATCATCATATTTTCCAGTACACTTGTGGAAAATATATAATTCAAAATATTTTCCATGCCAATTACAGAAATCTCCAAAGACGAAATCCTCGAAATCGCCCTACATGAATTTTTGAAAAACGGTATACAGTCCTTTACAATTAAACGGCTCACCGAACTCACAGGGATTTCGACCAAAACGGTCTATAAGCTGTTTACGGACAAGACAGAACTTTTAAGAGTATGTCTTAACAAACATTATCAATCGTTATTTAACGAATTATTGAAAATAAGCCTCAATACCCATAACGCCATAGCGGCTTTTTCCAAGGTCATGCAACGTATCGTGGAATTGGAATTTGAAGTAAACCCGAAATTTTACTCCGAGTTAAACAAATATTATCCAAAACTCCAGGACGAAATCTTTGAGGCCAATGATAGAATGCTTTCCCTTTTCACGGATATCATCCAAGAAGGCATCAAAAATGGATTGTTTCGCGAAGAAGTCGATATGAACGTATCCTGGATCAGTTTCCAGCGTCTGTATAGCGGTATAACACGGGAAAAAATTTATGGCCACCTGGATCTCCCTTCCCCGGAATTGGTAAAAGGCACCGTATTCGTATTCCTTAGGGGAATGTGTACTCCTATTGGAGTTCAGGAATTGGAACAATATGAGCGGCCCATTTAGAAATTCGGCTAATCAAAAACACCGTCAAATGATAAAAAAAGTTTTCAAAATTGCAGCCTATATCCTCTTGGGCCTACTCGTTCTACTTATAGGCATCCTTGTTTTTTTCAATGCCCAATACAACAAAGCGGATAAGGAGTTTAAACAAATCGAGGCCAACATAACCGATGAAGACCTGTCCTTTTATCGGTTTGAACTGCAAAACGATTCGATCGGCGAGTTGTCCCTGCTCCCCTCACCCAAAAAAATCTTTCCAGGAAAGGGTCAATTTAGCTGGCCGACGAAATGGGAAGTCTCCACCGATTTGCCCGAAGCCGAAAATTGGGTACATAGACTTCTTGAAAACCGTACTGAAACAACCTCGGCTACGACTTCAATTCGATTCAAAAAAATGGACGGGCTGGCCCCAGAGGGGTATCAACTAGAAATACTACCAGGTGGAATTACTATCGACTACAACCGTCCCGCTGGGGCCTATTATGCCATAGTCACTCTACATCATTTGAAAAAACAGTTTCCCCAAACCATCGATTGCTTAAAAATTGAGGACGAACCTGATCTGGCCATCAGAGGCCTAATGTTGGACATTAGCAGGGACAAGGTACCTCGGATGCACACCTTAAAAGAACTCGTGGACCAACTTTCAATGCTCAAGTACAATCATTTGCAATTGTATGTAGAAGGATTCTCTTTTGGATATCCCAGTTTCAGGGAACTATGGGAAGGCAAGGAAACACCTATAACGCCTAAAGAAATACGGGAGTTGGACGTCTATTGCAGGGAACGGTTTATTGAGCTTGTCCCCAACCAGAATTCCTTGGGGCATATGCAGGCCTGGTTGGAAACAACGGCCTATGGGCACTTGGCGGAATGTCCCGACGGATATGAAATTATGCCCATGCGCAAAGTAAAGACCACCCTGGATCCATCAAACGAGGAAAGCATAGAACTGATCGAAAAGATGATGAAAGATATGTTGCCCCATTTCAGTTCAAACATATTCAATGCCAATCTGGACGAACCTTTTGAATTGGGACATTGCAATACTGCAGACTTGGCAGCGGAAATAGGAGTAGGGCAAATCTATTTGGATCATGTCCTAAAAGTATACGACTTGGCCAAGGCGGAAGGTAAGGAATTCTGGATGTGGGGCGATATCATAGGCAAACATCCAGAATTGCTAAAAGATATGCCCAGGGACATTACCGTGTTGGAATGGGGATACGAGGCCGAACATCCCTTCCACCAAAACACCTTACGGATAAAGGAGCAGGGGCTGGATTTTTTGGTATGCCCTGGAACCAGTAGTTGGATGACCCTTACCGGTAGGACAGACAACATGTTGGGCAACATTGAAAATGCCGTAATCAATGGCCTTAAAAATGGAGCCAAAGGCATGTTGTTGACGGATTGGGGCGATCTGGGCCATTGGCAATATATTCCGGTGAGCTATCCCGGATTCGCATATGCCGGTGCCATAAGTTGGAATAGTGCTACCTCGCGGAACCTACCGTTGGAACTGTATTTGAACACCTATATGTTCAATGATAAAAATCAAGATCTTGGAGGTATTGTCCTGGACATGGGACGCTCATATCACTATGAAGAGCGACACTTGCCCAATATGAGCCACAACTTTATGGCCTACCAATTTGGCATTGCCGATCCGGTATTGGAAAAGACCATTTATGGAGCCTTGGAAAAAAAGCTTCCGGAGCTGGTGGGGGATTCCCTATTTGGATTGTTCCAAAACCGTTTTGAGAATCAGCAACATTTTCAAATGGACGAGCTGAACCAACATTTGGACGATCTGGAAATCGATTTGAATATCCATGTGGACGAAACCAGTTTTACGGCCCAAAACGATTCGGGGAACGAGGTTAGGAACGAACTTAGAAATGGAATAGAAATGCTGCGTCTTGGTGCCGAAATCAGAAACTATGGTCAACAAAAAGAAAATTGGACCAGTGATCAAAGAGTGGACTACCTCAATACGATGCAAAGTCGTTTGACTTCAATACAGGAAGAACACCGAAGATTATGGCTCCTCCGGAACAAGGAGGGGGGCCTGGAAAGGAGCATGAAACCTTTTAAAAATCTGGAGGAACAGCTACATAAACTCCTAAAAGTTGAAAAAGGCGGTGATTTTGGCAAATCCGTAGAGCGATTTAAGGAAAAGGTCATTGCCGGTGGGGCCAACTGGTATCTGGGAGATTGAATTGTAGACCCCCTGTCCTAATACTATGAAAACAGGAATGGTTTTATCACCCTATTAAATGGAGCTTTTAGGCACATTATCAGTCTTCGGTTGATCTTTCCTTCGATCTATAGCATAAGGGACTGACCAATATCATTTAAAGATTTTGAACATATCGATATTTTGTGAACCTAGATGAATCTCTCCTAAAGCCAATATATTGAAGGATTCATTATGAAAACAAACACCCGAATTATTCCATACCTGGAAATAATCGGTATAGCAAGATCTTAAGTCCAAAAAAAAGTAAAATGGGGTACTATATCGACTTGGAAAAAATAAGTATCGACCAATACAAGAAAGTTTTAAAATCAGCCGACCTACTCCCAAGCTGGATGGTATTAAAGGAAAACATTGAAGAAAATTTGGATATCCTAAAAAAACAGGGGATCCAAAATCTTGATGAACTGCAAAAGGCACTGAAAACCAAGGGAAAACTTCAGGAGTTTTCCGGGAAGAGCGGTTTGGATGAAAACTATCTGATGGTTCTGAGGAGGGTCGTAAACGGTTATAGACCTAAACCGAACAGGATAAGGGATTTTCCCAATATCTCCAAGGACATTGCCGTAGAATTGGAGTTATTAGGCATTAAGAACACATTAAAGCTATACCCGGAAATACTGTCCAAGGAGAAAAGGAACCGCTTATCGGATAGGACCGGTATACATCAAAAGGAAATTCGTAAACTGGCCAAATTAACCGATCTTTCCAGAATAAGGTGGGTAAATCACACCTTCGCATACGTACTATTGGAAGCAGGCTATGATACCGCCAAAAAGGTGGCCGAAGCCAATAATCAAGAAATGTACGAAACCGTAAAGCAACTTAACATAGAAAGGAAAATTTACAATGCCCACATTGGTGCCCATGATATGAAGTTATGTGTTGAGGCGGCCAAAGGTCTGGATTTTGAAATAGAATACTAGAATGCTTAAAATTATATCCATTGTGGATAATCGGATGTATTGCATTTGGCAGATTGTTTTAAGATCGAAGCTGCCAACATTAGACAAACGTAGTGGAAAATTATGTAGATGAAATTCCAAGCGCATATATTCAACTCGTTAGATGTTCTCTCATAAATTTCTTAAAGAAAACATTGATTGGAAATTCTATTCATTTTCCAACCAGTCTGAATGGCTGGCCATGTTATGGGATTTCCCCTTTTAACAAAATCAATGTGTTGGATATGTACTTTTGGTATACCTGTAGAATACTGTGGGTTATACGATTATCCCGGCGTTAGGCATCATTAAAGTATACGCAATGAAGTTAAAATTAAGAGAATGGTTGGTTACCGTATTGGCGTTTATCATTGTCCTTTACATGTACACTCTTTTCTCGTATTTTGGAGTAGAGAATTTTTTCCAGAATGGGGCGATAAAGGATTATTTTGATTCCAACGTTTGGCACCTTGAGGTAATCATTGCAGGAATTTTATTGGGAATTCTTTTCATTCTAATTAATCAATTGACCGAAAAGCAAATCTTTCGGAAAAGAAGTTTTGGGTTTAATATTATATTGAAAAGTGCTTTATATCTAATTGCATTTGTTATCGTTTGTGGGCTAATATTCCACTTGTTTTCATCTTTCAAATTAGTCACTGAAGAACAACTGGCCATACTTGAAGGTTTACTTTCGGTTAATTTTCTCTCATCCGCCTTGGTCTATTACGCATCATTTATCCTATTGATGAATTTTATACTTTATATCAATAAAAAATTTGGCCCTGGTTTGCTAATTGATCTATTGACAGGCAAGTATTACCATCCCAAAAACGAAGAATTGATCTTTCTCTTTTTGGACCTTAAAGATTCAACAACGCTGGCGGAAAAATTGGGACATAAAAGGTACAGTACCTTCATAAAAGAGTGTATTCACGAACTAACCCCGATTATACAGAAATACAGTGCGCAGGTCTATCAATATGTTGGAGATGAAGTAGTTTTATTTTGGGAAAAGAAAGAAGGGTTTCATCAGCAAAATTGCTTAAATGCATTTTTTGAATTCATCGCCGCCCTAAACAAACGCAAGGATTACTACATGTCAAAATATGGTGAAGTTCCCTTGTTCAAGGCCGGAATGGATTTAGGGGTAGTAACGGCGACTGAAATCGGAGACATTAAACGTGAAATAGCATTTCACGGAGATGTCTTGAACACCGCTGCACGCCTGGAGAAAAAGTGTAACGAATTCAATGAGAAATTGATTGTAACACAGCATGTGGCCGATCAAAGTCGATCCAATGAAAAATTCAAGTTCCAATTCCTAAGCGATATACCTTTAAGGGGAAAAACTGAAAACATTAAGTTTTATTCGGTAGTACCACTACTCCATTTTAATGAGTGATTTATAAGTGCATCCCAGGAATTTTGTAAAAGGTATTTAAATAATAAAATGCCCGTCAAAGCCGTATAACTACAATTGAGGCGCGTTGTATGAGACCTAAATCGACAGTGAATCTCCAAGGTTTGGAATAAACCGATTAACAATATATAAGACGTAAGTAATCGTTACCATTTAAGGGCTTCATAAAACAAATGTTTTTGTATACCCCACTATTTCCAATACCATCCACACGACCAGCTATTTTAAGAAATGGTTAAGATTAAGAAGACCCAGTCCCTATTCTCTTGTTCATTCCAGTATTAATCGTAATATTGCGATGAATAAATACAAAAAATGGGTTTAGCGAAGACCGAAATATTTACCGATAAACAAAACCAGATTGCAATCTTTGCCAAAGTGTTCGGGCATCCCGCACGCGTGGCCATACTCCAACATTTGTTCAAAACCGATTCCTGCTTCTGTGGGAACTTGGTAGACGAAATTGGGCTGGCCCAACCCACTGTTTCACAGCATTTGAAGGAGTTGAAACATTTGGGCCTTATAAAGGGAAATGTAGAGGGCACCAGTGTCTGTTATTGCATTGACAAAGAAAACTGGATCGTCATGAAAGAAGTGATGTCCGATTTTTTAAATCAAGATCTACCGACCAACGATGATTGTTGCTAAGTAAAAAGTACATATACCAATGACCACAAAGACCGTAGTTTTCGAAAAACTGGAACAAGGGATTTCCTCAATACAAATCGATACCATTTCCGACAAACGCCGGAATACGTTACAACCGCTCATCACCTTTATACAGAACAAAGTAGACCATGAACAAGAGATAAGGCTCAACTTTATCTGTACCCATAACTCAAGAAGAAGTCATTTGTCACAGGTTTGGGCACAGACCATGGCGGCCTATTTCAATGTAAAAAATGTGTATTGCTATTCCGGTGGAACGGAAGCCACGGCCCTGTTTCCCATGGCAGCTACGACTTTGGCCAATTCCGGTTTTCAGGTCAAAACCATCGGCCAGGGTCCAAACCCGGTGTATGCCATCAAATATGCCGAAAATGCACATCCCGTGATCGGATTCTCAAAAACCTTCGATGACGATTTTAATCCCAGCAGCGAATTTGCGGCCATCCTTACCTGTTCACAGGCGGATGAAGGCTGTCCCTTCATAGCAGGTGCCGAAAAACGGATTCCTATAACCTATGAAGATCCCAAGGCCTTCGATAATACCGCACAACAGGCTGAAAAATATCGCGAACGCAGTCTACAGATAGCGACCGAACTATTCTATGTTTTTTCTAAAATCAAGGCATAACCATGGCGAACAAAAAACTGAGTTTTCTGGATAAAAATTTAACGCTATGGATTTTTATTGCCATGGCCCTGGGCGTTGGTATCGGATACTTTTTCCCATCATTTCCCGAATTGCTGAATACGGCCAACAGTGGCACCACCAATATCCCCATTGCCATAGGCCTGATATTGATGATGTACCCGCCTCTGGCCAAAGTGAACTACGCCTTATTGCCCAAAGTGTTCCGTAACACCAAAATACTATCCATATCGCTGCTTCTAAATTGGATTATCGGCCCCATTTTAATGTTCATTCTGGCGATTACATTTTTGAGGGATTACCCCGAATATATGGTGGGACTCATCCTGATAGGGCTGGCGCGTTGCATTGCCATGGTACTGGTCTGGAACGACCTTGCAGAGGGTAACAGTGAATACGGTGCGGGACTGGTGGCATTGAACAGTATCTTCCAGGTTTTCGCCTATAGTTTTTATGCGTGGATATTCATCACTATTCTTCCCCCCTACTTCGGTTTTGAAGGTGCTATTGTAGACATTTCAATAGGAGCCATTGCCGAGAGTGTGGCCATATATTTGGGTATTCCATTTCTATTGGGCATTCTTAGCCGCTTGGTATTGGTAAGGCTCAAAGGTGAGGAATGGTACAGAACAAAATTTATCCCTACCATTTCCCCGATTACTTTGATCGCGTTGTTGTTCACCATTGTAGTTATGTTTTCGCTCAAGGGCGAACTGATCGTAGAGATACCCATGGATGTCCTCATTATCGCCTTGCCCTTATTGGTGTACTTCAGTTTGATGTTTATCATCGGTTTTTTCTTTACCAAGGCTATGGGCGCGGAGTACGACAAAACGGCTTCTGTGGCATTTACCGCTGCAGGAAACAATTTTGAATTGGCCATAGCGGTGGCTATAGCGGTTTTCGGATTAAACTCCGGTCAGGCTTTCGCCGGTGTAATCGGGCCATTGGTGGAAGTACCTGCACTTATTCTTTTGGTGAGGGTCGCTTTTTGGTTAAGAAAAAAGTATTACAGACCGCAAACGGTATAAAATTGCTCTGTTCAGAAAACACTTTACAATCCCTTGGTTTTAAAGGTTGGGGGAAATGAGAATCTCTAAGTTATCAATTATATAGTGGCATTAGGGAACCATCACCAGTCCCTTTTGATCGGGTACTGCTCCCCGTTTTCCAGCCAGTTTCTTGCTATGGCCAAAGCCTCCCTAAACGCCTTCTCCTTTGAATATCCATGAACCTCGATCATTCCATTGGCCAGCAAGTACGCCTTATCGACGACTTTTGGGTGTTCCTTTTTCAATTGGTGCTTGAATTCTTCTCGATTAAACTTTTTTCCCATTTTATCGACTCCTGATTCTATACGTTACCAAGGTGTTAAGATAAGGTAAAAATCAAAAAACTGATTCGAAACACCGATTATCTCCCATAATCTCCTGCCTCTCGCATAAAACAGGCATTACAAATAAAGCTTTCCTCTCGTTACTAGCTTGAGTTTTTTCTTCCTTAAGCCACTATTTTCCTCTATTTGGAGCTAGGTTCCCTCTCCCGATCATTCCTTAAAAATAGGGTCTCATCGCCCTGTCCCATGATGATAAGATCCGTGGTTTTCAGAAAAAGTCCGGTTTCAACCACCCCGGGCATTTCTATGAGAGTCCTATTCAATCTGTCTATATCCTTGACTCCAAAAATATCGACGTCAAGAATACAATTATTTTCATCGGTTCTAAACGTTTTTCCATCGCGTTTTCTTATGACGGGTTTCAAACCCATTTCGATTAGCTGGGCACGTATTGTTGGGGTAGCCAAAGGGATGGTTTCCAAAGGCAACTTAAATTTACCCAAGGCATTGACCTTCTTTCCGGAATCGGCAATGATTACATTTAGCTTGGCGTTATGGGCAAGAATCTTTTCCCACAATAGCGCACCGCCACCACCTTTGATCAATCGGAACTGTGGATCGAATTCATCCGCACCGTCTATATTGATATCCAACTTACCGGCCTTTTCCAATGATATTAGCGCTATACCCAAATCCTTCGCTAATTGGGCTGTCTTTTCAGATGAGGGCACACCCTTTATGGATAGACCTTTCCCAACTTCTTCTCCCAATTTACGGATCATATGTACCGCCGTAGATCCAGAGCCCAGACCCACTACCATCCCATTTTTAACCAAGGAAACGGACTGGATAGCGGCAATTTTCTTTTCGTGTTCCGCGTTGGCCGATTTCATCATAAAACTCTTTGTAAACTAAAGATAGCTATTACCAAGGGAATTCGGGTACCGATTTTATTTCCAAGCCAAGAAATTCCGCATTTAAAATAGTGGATACTTTTTGCCCCAAATTTTCCTAAATTCGGCCTATAATGATCAAGGCCCTAATTTTTGACTTGGATGGAACACTTATCCAGACGGAAGTATTGAAGGCAACTTCGTATGCCCAGGCCATACAACAGTTGACCGACCATAACGTACTGGAACAACAGGTAATGGACGTTTTTGGAAAATTCGTGGGATTGTCCCGGGAAAAGGTTGTAGATGGCCTTTACGGGGAATTTTCATCAGAATTGAAACTGCACTTGGGCTCTCAGGATTCCGTCAATGTTAAGGAGGAAATCATCAACAAACGACTATCCATTTATGATGAAATCCTTAAGGATGCGGTTCTTTTATCCAGGCATTTTTGCCCCTTTACCCTTGAGCTTTTGCACAAGGCCCATTCAGAGAAGTTACAAATTGTTTTGGCTACCATGTCCCATCTGCCCCAGGCCACAAGGATGACCGCCATACTGGGGATAGCGGATAAACTTAACTTGATCCTCACTCGGGACGATGTCATTAAGGGCAAACCAGATCCCGAGATTTATCTCAAGGCAAAAAATCTACTCCAGTTGGATTCGGATGAGTGTTTGGTCATTGAGGACTCCGTCAATGGCATCAAGGCCGGACTCAAGGCCGGAATGCAGGTCTTTGCCGTGACGAACGATGTTACAAGACGTTCCGTACATGCCTGTAATCTGTTGGAAGATGCCTATATCGTGGATACGCTTGAAGACCTAAGCTCAAGGGTATTTGGTTTTATTAGGGCCAAATCGTAGTTTTTTCCCCTTAAAAAATAGTCATTCTTCCCACTGGACATAGGTACGTTCGCTAACTTCTTACCAAATCCAGGTTGATTACGGCAGACTCCTCCGTTCCATTCCCTGTAAAATCAAAAGTGGTAATACCGCTCAGAAACAACACATTGTTTTCGATTGCGATATTGAACAATTCATAATCGTCCCGGGCATCACCATCAAAGACGATTATCAGTAGGTCTCCGTACTCCTCCCCATTAAAACCAAGTTCCCCGGAAAATGTTTCCGAGCCCAGTCCAGGAGTGTTTATCGTGATGGAAAATCTGCCATTGGCCTGGACGGTCAGTGTAGCACTTCCGCCCTCCTCAATAATGTCCAATCGAGTACCGGAAACATCGATACTTTCAAACACCGCACCTATAGCCGTCCAATTCCCGGTAAAATCGGAAACTGAAAGTGTCTGGCCTTCCAAGGATATAACCAAATCCTCATCATCACTGCTGCAAGAAATTGAAGTGCCAAGTATTATGAACATAATAACCATAGAAAACATGGCCCTTATTCTCCTGTACAGGTAATCCAAACCTTTATTTTTCATTCTTTCAATTTATTTTGGTTTAACATAAAACTAGCTGCAATAGTCCAGTATCAACTATTGCAATGCCCTCTCAAAAGTAATTGTATGGAGAGCGATGGCTTACTACGGATGTTCCAATTTTTAGCACCGATGTTACATGTATTAATCCCATTATCTAGGGAATCGCTATAAAAATGATAGATTTTACCACTATCTTAGTAGGTATACCAACAACCCATCCGATCAACATGAGAAGGCTTTTTGTTTTTGGCTTCATCTGTTTAAACTGCTGGGTAACCCATGCCCAGCTTGACTCAAAAATTGATAGCCTGGAACAACTGCTCGAAAAGAGTCGTGATCAGGATACTACCCAAATCCAACTACTTTTGGATGTGGCCAATGCCTACCGAGGGGTCAGTTTGGATACCTCATACCTTTATGCAAAAGAGGCATATGACCTAGCTCTAGTCCATGACCATGAATACGGTATGGCCTCGGCGGATAAAATTAGAGGGACTTATTTTCTCTATTCGGGGATTACGGATAGCTGCATTTTTTACTATCAGAGAAGTCAGGGGTTATTTCAAAAATTAGGTGATCTGGATGGGGTACATGATATTAACTATAATCTAGGTCTTCTTCACGTATCATTGGCCGAGTATGACAAGGGCATCTCCTATTACCAAAAGGATTTTGACTATCGAAACCAAATTAATGACACCTTGGGGATAGCAGATGGTTACTTAAATATGGGGGCTGTCTTCTTGTACAAGGGTGACAATCAGAATGCTTACACGAACTTTACGGCCTCCCTTCCCTATTTTGGCCAGGCCGGTGATAGTTTGTCCGTAGCCAAGGTAAATTTTAATCTTGGAACCATACAATGGAACTATAGCAATTATGACTTGGCCTTGACCGATTTTTTCTCCGCATTGGAAATCTTTGAGAAGGAAGGTGACCGTTATCTGTTGGCCAGTTGTTTGGAAAACATCGCCGGGGTGTACGAAAACATGGAGAACTATAAAAATGCCTTAAAATACTATAGGGCATCATTGCTGCACAGCCAGGAAGTGGGCAATGCAAGACTTACTGCTTCCAACTACCATAGTCTTGGTGCGGCAATGGATAAAAGTTCCCAAAGGGACTCCGCATTTTACTATTTCGATAAAAGCCTGGCTTTATCGGAGGAAGGCGATTTTAAGGATTTATTGAGCCTCAACTACCATAGCCTAGGTGTACTGTATGCGGGTAATGATCCGGCAAAGGGCACTGAATTCCTCAATAAGAGTATTACCCTAAAAAAATCCATTGAACTGGATGACCATAATATTGCGATAAGCTTGTATGAGCTGGGCGCCATCTACGCGAATGGTCGGCAATGGGCCGAAGCGAAAAGGGTTTTTGAGGAAGGATGGGAAGTCTCCCGACAAACCGACAGCAAGGATATTAAAAGCAAGCTGTCCTATGCGTTATATGACCTGCATAAAAGAATGGGAAATGAAAATAAGGCACTTTCCTATCTGGAAGAGTTTTATGTGTTAAGGGACAGTATTTTTGATGAGGAAACGAGCAAAAACATCGTGGCCCGGGAAATCCAGTACGAGACCGCAAAAAAAGACCAACAAATACAACTTCTGGTCAAGCAAAAGGAGCTACAACAAGCCGAAGTAGCTACCAAGGAAGCCCTGGTCAAGCAACGTTCCATACAAAGAAACCTGCTGCTGTGGGGAATTGTCTCTTTGATCATTATTTCCCTTCTTTTATTTCGAAACTATACTATAAAGCTAAAGTCCCGTGAACTCGTTAATAGAAAACAGCAGGAGTTCGTAAACCTTAGGTCACGTTTTTTTGCAAACGTTTCCCATGAATTTCGTACGCCGCTTACCCTGATTCTTGGGCCCTTGAACGATTTGCTATCCTCGAAGCCAGGTAACAGGGAACATCAAGAAAGCTATCGATTAATGAAGCAAAACGGCGAGAAGCTATTAGGCCTGGTAAATCAGTTACTTGATCTTGCGAAACTGGAGGCCGGCAATATGCCCTTGCGTTTAGCGGAAGCCGACCTCAAGACCTTTTTGAGGGCACGGGCCGCGGCCTTTAGTTCGCTTGCCGACTTTCAGGAAATTACGTTCCATATAAACGTTGCACCAGAAATAGCATCAGGTTGGTTTGATTCCGATGCTCTCGAAAAGATCATCAATAATCTATTGTCCAACGCCTTCAAGTATATCGGGGAAGGAGGAAAAATAGACTTTATGGCTTCCTTAACGGATGGAAACGGTACAATTTCAAGAGAAGGCACCTATTTAAAAATAGAGGTAAAGGATGAGGGTTTGGGCATTTCCGGTCCGGAACTGGAAAAAGTTTTTGATCGTTTCTACCAAGTAGATGGTCCATTTACCAGGGAAAAGATGGGAACGGGCATTGGTCTGGCCCTGACCAAGGAACTGGTAGAATTGCATAAAGGACATATTTCCGTTGCCAGCGAAGAAGGCAAAGGAACTGTCTTTACGGTTGTCCTTCCCATTACCAGGGAGCGTTTCAAGAAAGCGGACATCATACTCGAGGATGAAAAGACGCAAAAGGTTCGGGACTTGCATAATGTGGTTCCCGCCAGGGCTTTTGCCGATTCCGAAATTCCAGGGGCCAAAACAAAAGGACTCCCCATATTGTTAATCGTGGAGGACAATACGGATGTAAGGGCCTATATCCGGAAACAACTTCAAGACACCTACGAAATTGAGGAAGCGAACAACGGAGCAGAAGGTTTTACCTTGGCCCAAAAGAAGATCCCCGATATCATCATCAGCGATGTGATGATGCCCGGAATGAGTGGAATGACACTCTGCGAAAAGCTAAAACAGGATGAAAAAACAAGCCACATTCCCGTGATATTACTTACGGCATTGGCATCCCAAGCCTCTAAACTCGAGGGTATTGAAACAGGGGCGGACGACTATATTGTTAAACCTTTTGATAAGGAAGAACTAAGGGCCCGAGTAAAAAACCTGGTGGATCAACGGCAATTGCTACGGGAAAAATATAGCAGAAAGCTTCGTTTGGAGCCCAAGGCGTTGGCCGTTACCTCTACGGATGAACGTTTTCTCAAAAAAGTGTTGCATACGTTGGAACAGCGTTTGGATGATTCCTCATTTGGGGTTGAGGATTTGGCAAGGGAGGTAGGCATGGGCAGAACACAGTTGTTTCGCAAAATGCGTGCCCTGACCGATCAAACTGTCCAGGACTTTGTCCGGGACTATCGGCTAAAAAGGGCGGCACAATTATTAAGGGACAAGGCCGGGAACGTATCGGAAGTTGCCTATCAGGTAGGGTTCAACAACCTTTCCTATTTTACGAAACGCTTTAAGGAGCTTTTCGGCAAAACACCTTCGCAATATGCCTCTTAGATAGTCGGTTACCCGACCACGTATTAGGATTGGCTTTTTTGATTCCACCGAATTCAATAAGAGTTGAAAGCTCTAGGCAGGAATCCAATTGATAACCTGAAGTTAACGCAACCTTAAAACCAACTTTGCAAAAGTCTAAAGGATAATTTACAAACTTTGAATAACCTGATTGTTTTGGCGTGAAAAAACATCGAATCTTAGTATTTACCAAACCATTTTGCTCCCTTTGTTTTTCTTCACCGTATCCATCAATCGGCCTCGCGATCAGATTTGATACATATACCAACACCCCCTATTTCCTATGAAAAAAAGATCGGTAGACCTTGTGGTCATTTCAGATGTGCACTTGGGCACATATGGATGTCACGCCAAGGAGTTATTGGCCTATTTAAAATCCATAAAACCCAAGCAAGTCGTACTAAATGGTGATATCATAGACATTTGGCAGTTTAGCAAACGCTATTGGCCCAAGTCCCACATGAAGGTGGTAAAGCTGATTATGCAATGGGTTTCCAATGGGGTCAAGGTGCATTATATTACGGGGAACCATGACGAAATGCTACGGAAGTTCGTAGGTTTTACCCTAGGTTCTTTTTCGATTTCGAACAAGGTAGTACTCTCCTTAAAAGGGAAAAAAGCGTGGATGTTCCATGGAGATGTTTTTGACGTAACCATGCAGCATTCCAAGTGGATCGCAAAGCTAGGCGCCATCGGATATGATTTTCTGATTCTCTTGAACCGCTTTGTCAATTTTATTAGCAAAAAAATGGGTAAAGGACCCGTTTCCATGTCGAAGCGGATTAAAAATGGTGTGAAATCGGCTATTAAATTCATAAGTGATTTTGAGAAAACCGCAGCCGATATTGCCATAGAAAAGAAATTCGATTATGTGGTCTGCGGCCATATCCATCAACCGGAAATCAAGGAGATCCAAACGGACAAAGGATCCGTATTGTATTTGAATTCAGGGGATTGGGTGGAAAACCTCACCTCGCTGGAATACCACCGGGGCAAATGGAAACTATACAATTATAGCGAAGATGTATCGACCAAGGCCTCGGACGTGGATGTCGCCGATCCCCTAGAAGTCCTGGAGAAAAACGTACTCTTTGAACATTTGTTACAGGAATTCAAGAGTATTGGGCAAAACCGAATTTGAATCGCTCCAAATGAAAGTGCTTTATGCCATTCAGGGAACGGGAAATGGACACTTGAGTCGGGCCAGGGATATCATTCCCGTCCTTGAACGAAAAAATATAGAACTGGATATCCTGGTCAGTGGCACCCAGGCAGATATCCCTATTCCCTATCCCATTACGTACCAATTAAAAGGATGGAGTTTCATTTTTGGAAAAAAGGGAGGCGTGGATATGTGGCGTACGTATCTAAAAACCAATACAGCGCGATTGCAAAAGGAAATCAAAAGTATTCCCGTGGCCCAATACGATCTCATTATCAATGATTTTGAACCGATAACTGCATGGGGCTGTAAATTGCAAAGCAAGGCATGTATCGGTTTTAGCCACCAAGCGGCGGTTTTGGCATCGGGGGTACCCAGACCCAAAAAAAATGACCTTTTGGGAAAGCTGATTCTTCGAAAATATGCGCCAACAACAAAATCGTACGGCTTGCATTTCAAAGAATACAACAACAACATATTTACACCGATTGTACGACAAGAGATTCGAAAAACCACGCGAAGTTCAAAAAATCATTACACGGTATATTTACCTTCCTATAGCGATGAAAAGATTCTGAATATGCTTTCCAAAGTGAAGGGAATTCAATGGGAAGTTTTTTCCAAACATACGCGCACCAATTTTTTTCAGAACAATGTCTCCGTTCGTAAAATCAACAATAAGGCTTTTATTCAAAGTATGGCATCGTGTAAAGGCATGCTCTGCGGAGCAGGTTTTGAGACTCCCGCAGAAGTACTACACATGGGCAAAAAGCTTATGGTTATCCCCATGAAAGGACAGTATGAACAACAGTGTAATGCCGCGGCATTGAAAGAAATGGGCGTTCCGGTAGTAAAATCGTTAAAGATGAAACACCTCGGCAAACTTCAGGATTGGGTGGAAAGCAATCGAAAAGTGGAGGTTTACTATCCTGATATTACGGAATCCATTATAGACCGAATTCTTGAAGAGGCTACCGCCGGTGTCCTCCACTAAAATACGCATGCGAAATATTCCCAAGAGCGAACCTATTAATTTGAACAAGACCGATTTTGGTCATGATTTTGTTTGGGGCGTATCCACAGCGGCGTATCAAACTGAGGGCGCTTATGAGAAAGACGACAAGGGAATGTCTATCTGGGACGATTTCACGGCAAAACCAAAAACAATTTTTGCGGGACACCACGGGAAAGTCGCTTGCGACTTCTACCATCGCTATCGTGAGGATATCCTTCTGATGAAGTCCATGCATATCAAAAACTTCCGGTTTTCGATTTCATGGCCAAGACTTATGCCCAAGGGCCATGGTGAGGTAAACAGGGCCGGGGTAGATTTTTACAATCGTGTCATAGATTTCTGTCTGGAATGTGGCATCACTCCTTGGGTTACCCTGTACCATTGGGACCTACCTCAAACCCTGGAAGCCAAAGGAGGCTGGGCGAACCGGGACATTTTAGGTTGGTTTGGTGACTATACCCGTCTTTGTGCAAAGTATTTTGGTGATCGGGTAAAGCATTGGATGGTTTTAAATGAACCAATGGTCTTCACGGGCGCGGGGTATTTTCTCGGAGTCCATGCACCGGGGCGCAAAGGATTAAAAAACTTTTTGCCGGCGGTACATCACGCTACCTTATGCCAAGCCCTTGGAGGTAGAATCTTAAGGGAGGATGTTAAACGGTCTTGTATTGGCACCACGTTTTCATGTTCCCAAATTTCCCCGTATTCAGAAGATGAAAAAGACCTGATAGCGGCAAAAAAAGCGGATATCCTATTAAATCGCCTATTTATTGAACCTACCTTGGGCTTGGGGTATCCCATGGAAAATCTAAACGTCTTAAAACGTCTTGAACGATACCAGCAGCCCAATGACCAAAGGGACATGACCTTTGCGTTCGACTTTATCGGCATTCAGAATTATACAAGGGAAGTCGTAAAACACAGTTATCGTGTTCCTTATTTAAGGGCCAAAATCGTAAAGGCCAGTGAACGGGAGGTTCCCATTACGGTGATGGATTGGGAAGTACATCCTCCCAGCATTTATGAGATGATTGCCAAATTCAATGCGTATCCCAATATTAAAAAAATCATTATTACCGAGAACGGGGCAGCATTTGAGGACAAATTGAAAAACGGGGCTGTAGAAGACACAAGAAGGGTAAATTATCTACAGGATTATTTGAAACAAGTGCTAAAGGCGAAAAACGAGGGTTTGGAGGTCTCGGGATATTTTGCCTGGACCTTTATGGACAATTTTGAATGGGCAGAAGGGTACCATTCCCGATTTGGCCTGGTGTATGTGGATTTTGCCACCCAGGAAAGGATTATCAAGAAGTCCGGAAAATGGTTTAGGGCCTTTTTAAGACCATGAGCATTCCCGAGCATATATCCAAATCTACACTTCGTCAGTCAGGATCGGAAGAAGTAAATGCGATAATCAGACAGGAGATTACAAAACAGATGGCAAAAAAGCTGATGAGGGCGATATAGTTGTTCATAAGTAGGAATTTTCGTTGAAAATAGCAAAAATCCCTATTCGCGAGACTTCTATATCATACTTTTCGATGAACGGGCCCTTTTTAGGAAGGCAATCGGTCCATTGAACCGGTAATTGTTTTTATTATTCCTTGAACAGGTCCATTCGTTCCATTTGCTTTAGGGTCCTGTTAAGGCTGCGTAAAGTTACCCCTAGATAATCCGCAATATCCTTCTTCGAAAACATACCGGTCTCTTTGGAAAAAAGTTGGGACAATTTGTTCAAATTATGGGCCGTAGGATAGGTTTGCTGACGGGAAGTACGAATTGCGGAATCCCGTAATTTTGTGGCCAGGGCCCGGGAAACCATCAAATTAAATCCTGGGACATTGTTCATCATAGCACAAAAATCGCCCTTCCCTATGCAGTATGTAGTAACGGTAGTGAGTGCCATAACATTGCTAAAGGTGCTGGTGTTGTTCAAAACCTCTATTTCGCCCAACAATTCGCCTGCACCAAAGAATTCCTGTACAAATTCCTTCCCGTTTTCCTCGCAAACATAGCACTTGGCAATCCCTTCTTTTATAATATGGACGAATCTCCCTTCCTTTCCCTGCACGATCAACTTTTGCCCCGGACCAAATTGCCTTTCCCGAAAGGTCTTGTATCCCTCCTTGCCATCCCATTGGGAAAAGAAATCAAGTAGTTCGCTATTCGTCCGTATCATTTGAATTGGTTTGGACATTTGTCCTTTTATGGTAACGAAAAAAGTACTTGATTTGAAAATAGCAAAACGACCAATTATGGACAAATTAATTATTGATACCGATCCCGGGGTAGATGACAGTATGGCCCTGCAGTTTGCCCTGGCTTCCAAAGAGTTTCATATACTGGGAATTACCACGGTGTTCGGAAATGTCGATATCGAACAAACCACTAAAAACGCCTTACGTCTACTTCATTTGGCCAACAGATCGGATGTTCCCGTTGCGAAGGGTGCTTCAAAACCGGTTCAGGGAGAATTCCTTGGCGGTGTGCCCTTTGTTCATGGTGACGATGGGCAGGGTAATACCTGGAAACCTTCCGGTCCCTTAAAACCGATAGACACCGGAGCCGAAGAATTCATTATCGAACAGGCATTACGCTATCCCGACCAAGTTCGTATAGCTGCCCTGGGCCCTTTGACCAATCTTGCCGGGGCATTGGAAAAGGAGCCCAAAATCCAGGATAAGGTAAAGGAAATTGTATTTATGGGTGGAAATGCATTCTGCTCCGGAAATGCCACACCTGCTGCCGAAGCGAACATGCTTTCGGATCCGGAAGCCGCCGATAAGGTCTTGGGGGCAAACTGGCCCATGACCATGGTAGGGTTGGACGTTACCCATAAAACCCTGCTTTCCCGGGATACCTTGAATAGAATTTCCTCGTTCCGGTCACCATTGAACGACTTTGTAATGGAAGCCTATCAGTTTTACCTGGACTTTTTCATAAAGGCCAATAAGATCGATGGAACCTTTGTTCACGACTCTTCTGTAATTGCCTATTTAATCGACCGGAATCTATATAAAACCGTTGAGTACCCTGTTCGTGTTGAAACACAACACGGTATTAGTCGGGGCAAGACATGGCCTTCGTTGGGGGAATCGGATCATGAAGGTTCCAAAGCTTTGGAACCTTGGCGAAACAGGCCTAAAGTTAAAATTTGTCTTGACGTTAAGGATCGGGAGGTAATCCAGCTTTTGGAGCAGCGCTTAACCCAGAAATAGCATCGTCGACAAAATATATCCGGCTTTTTAACATACATTACAACTTCCTTAACATCAGAGCATTACAAAGGGCCGTAGTTTTAGAAAAACTAATCCCTCCTGCCGACATGAAAAAAAATACGCTTCTTTTCCTTCTGTTGACATCACTTTCATTTTACGGACAATCGTTAACTCAGCGCTTTCATTTGGACTTCGAAAATGCCCAAAATGGTAACGGTTTACCTTCAGAATGGATCCATTGGGGAAACTACCATCTCGACACGGACGATAAGGTATTCCACTCGGGCAACTACTCGGGTAGGATTGTTTCCGACAGCACAGGCAGTACTTTCGGCAGTATGGCATATCGTATTCCTTCCAAGTATAGGGGAAGCACCGTTAAGCTTCAGGGCTATATTAAGACCAAGGATGTTACCGACGGTCATGCCGGTTTGCTGTTACGCCTTGATGGTGAGGGGGGACCGCTTCATTTCGATAATATGCGAGACAGAGGCGTAATAGGTTCTACGGATTGGAAAAAATATAGTATCAGCTTCCCTTATCCGGAAGAAACTGAAAATATTATGGTCGCAGGTATTTTGGTGGGAAAAGGCACTGCTTGGTTCGATGATTTTGAAGTATTCGTGGATGGCAAAAATATCCAAACCCTTGCCGAGGTGGAAAAAAAGCTATCGAAGGCTGAAATGGATACTGAGTTCGAAAAAGGTTCCAATTTCAAACTAGAACAGCCTACGGAGCGGCAATTAAAAAACCTCTACACTTTAGGTAAAATATGGGGATTTGTAAAATACCATCATCCAGAAATTGCAAAAGGAAACATTAACTGGGACAGTGAATTGCTCAGGACTATTTCGATTATTGATAGTACTGACTTTGAAAATCAAGTTTTTTCTTGGTTGAAAAAGTTTGAAAAACCCGCCTCGGAAAAACAAATCGAAGATGTTACTAAAAATGTTGCATTGGAAGCGAATACCAACTGGATATCAAGTTCGGATATTGAATCCAAGGACCTAAAGGGGTTACTCCACGCGTTACGGGAGGCACCAAAAGAAAAGATAAACTATCATTTAAAATTTGCACCCAATATAGGCAACCCCTTATTCAAAAATGAACGTTCATATAAGGATATGGAATGGAACGATGACGGATTAAAACTCATAGGTCTCTTTAGATATTGGAATATGATCGAGTATTTCTTTCCCTACAAACATCTGATAGACGAGGACTGGAACAACGTCTTAAAAAAGTCGATACCCCTGTTTTTGAAAGCGGATGACGAATTGGGTTATAAGCTGGCCATGCTTAAATTAATTCGGGAAATTCAGGACACCCATGGAAACATGGGGAGGCGGGATAAAGTGCTTATCCGATTTTTTGGACAAAACATCGCTCCTATTCAAGTGCATTTTATACAGGACAAGGCGGTTGTCGTAAAGACCTATCCGCAACTTCCACCCGAAAGTAAGATAAAACCAGGGGACGTTATTTCAAAGGTGAATGGAATTCCGATAACCGATTTGGTGAAAGAAAAATTAGCGTATACCCCGGGCTCGAACAAAACCGTACAATTATCGGCCGTTGCCAGAAAGCTTTTGCGCACCAATGAAAATAGCCTTACCCTTTCCATTGAGGACGGCAACAAGGTCTTTGATGAGGAAGTTTTAAGTGTTCCTTATGGTGAGATCAATTTTTGGGACAAAGACATTCCTTCACATAAGGAATTGGAAAACAACATTGGATACATTTATCCCGGAAGCCTTAAAAAAGGGGAAATCCACGATATTATGAAGACTTTTATACGTAAAAAAGGTCTTATTATTGATTTGAGATGTTATCCTTCCGACTTTATTGTTTTCAGTTTAGGAAAGTATTTGATGCCCCGACCCACTGAATTTGTGAAATTTACTATGGGCAGCCTCCAACAACCGGGAAAGTTTACATTTTCCGATCCCCTAAAGGTAGGAGAGGACAATCCCGATTATTTTAAAGGAAAGGTTGTCATCTTGGTAAACCCAAGTACCATAAGTCAATCCGAATATACCACAATGGCTTTAAGGGTAGCGCCGAATGCTATGGTAATCGGACATACGACCGCTGCAGCCGATGGTAATGTAACATCCATAGTCCTTCCTGGAAACATCAGAACCATGATCTCAGGAATTGGTGTCTACTACCCGGACGGTACCGAGACCCAACGTATAGGAATTGTTCCCGATCTGGAAATAGAACCGACCATAACAGGTATTCGAGAAGGTAGGGACGAGGTGCTCGAAAAAGCAATACAACTTATCCGTGAAGAATAGCATGCCCTCTCCGTTTTCTACATACTCGGAGGGGAACATCCAAAATACTGCTTAAATACAGTGGAAAAATAGGCCAGCTGGTTGAATCATGATGCATACCTTGCCATTCTCGCTATAACCACCCACTTCAGGGTTTTTGAGTTCAATGTTTATTGTACCGAATATTGGCATATGACACCACTAAGAATTTATCCAGCTCATTCTATCGTGTGCAAAAGGCACAAAAACCAAGGGAAATCAACACTACTGGATTTTGGTTTTGTAAATGGATATAGTAATTTAACGATAGTATACCGTAAATCCTGAAGCCGGAAATTCAGAAGGGCAAGTTCCCGTGGTTTCCCGAACCACGTGCAAGGTACCATCTGGCTGTAACCGGAAATAAAAGTAGCCCCCGGAACCCGGTTCGTAGCAATGCTCCGTGGTTACCTCTTCGGGATCTATGTGGGTCGTAGCACCAAAGAGTACCCGATTTACCGTGGATTCCGTGCCTCGGACAATTTTCACCGTTCCGTTCAGGGCCGTTGCCACATGAAGGGGTGAGAATTCGGTCTGACCAAAATAGGGAGTCGAAAATACTTCCTCGGTATCAAACCAAGTCCCGGCAATAGTCCCTTCCTTCCCTCTTGGCCCCCTACAATTTAAGGGTTGGGCCAGCGGCTTGGGACCGAAAAGGTCGTACATCTGATTTCTAAGACCCGAGGTATAGTAGTCATAGGGACAACTGGCATATTTGAACGTCTCAACGGGATGAAAACGGTCATTGTTTAAAAAGGTGAGTGGGCGTTCACTATGATATACGCCAAAATCAAAACTTTTGGCCTGTGCCGTACCCGAGGTGGTTCCTATTAAGTCTCCGGCCGAAACCTGAAGCAGTGTTGGAGGTTGGCCCTCGAACATGCTTATTCCTTGGTCTGTAGCCAAATTTCGGATTGCGGGGATGGGATTTGTAATATGGCCAAAACGAAGTACCACCTCACAGCTGGCGCGGAACATCAAGCCAAAGTCGGCCCCGTCATCCGTAACATTCATCAAATCCATGTCCACGGGAGCATATATGGGTACCTCTGTAACATCAGGTTTAATGAACACATAGGAATGTGCCGAAAAGTTATGAAAGGCCTGTATTTCGCCAAGAGGCTCTATATGATCAATACCGTCAAGATCCGTAAAGGAGGCCGTAAAACTTACATTGGGGTTGGAACCGGTCTCGCATGCAGAAAGCAGCGGCGGTCCACTACTATCGCCATCATCACTTCCACATCCAACAAGAAATAAGGAAAACAATAGGAGTACAAGAGATTTTCTTGGTTCTTGAATTATAACATCTATATCCATTAGAGCAGCTAAATTAATCCAACGAAAAGGACAGGGCTTGGAGCATGAATGGTTTCTCAGAGCATTTATCTCCCAAGTGCATCCGCTTCAAGGTAGCGATTTTTGTTTGATTTCCTTGGCTAGTCGGGGAGATTGTAAAATGCCTTGACCGCTTTATAGTCGGAGTAATTCAATTTTCCTGCTTGTGTACTTTCAAGAATCGGTATATATCTAAATATGTTGCCTCTAAACACGGAATACTGAAATTCAGTTAAATCGACCCCATTGGTACTCTCCAGTCGTATTACGATTCCTACAAAGCCCGGCGTGGTATAGGATTTTACTATGTAACCACGACTTTTGGAAATGTAACACGGGCTAAAAAATCGATGTGAGGGTCGTAGAAAATATTTGCCAAAGGCCGGCTTACCCAGCTAAATGTTTAGAAAAGAAAATTGATTTTAAATTGAATCTCGCAGTTGAAAGTTTACATAAACCATGATTGTGAAATAATCATTTCCTTGGTTTTTGGGATTTACACTAACTACGCAACGTTAACCAAATATCTTCATCTATATGAAAAGCTAACGATGGTCTTTATGAAATACAGGTTACTTAGAATTATTGCCCTAGCATTATTTATTATAAGCTGCGATGGAGATGACGAATTTGATCCCGATACCGAACAAAGGATGGATTTTGATAAATTTACTTTGGTTACCCCTTTGAACTGGTCACGTTTTTATCCCCAAGGCACAGATGGTTTTTTTGGAGGCCTTACCAATAATCAGGACACGCTTTATTTTGATTATGGTGTTTTTTCTTTTTCCTCCATCGATGATATCAAACGGGACAGCGAAACAATCAGTTACCAAGAGCTTAGGATAGGCGGTTATTCTTCGAAGATTGTTCTAGAAAAAAGAGCGGGGGAAATTGATGAAAGGTTTTCACTCTATACGGATAAAAAAGATGGGGAGAACTTGAACAGGATTTATTGTTACGATCCCCTTGAAGAGGAATTGGTTAAAAACATTTTTTTGTCCCATAAGTTTAAATAGACATTGACCTATGATGACTTTCTTGTCAGATAACCTCCAAGGACGTACAAATCAAACTCTTAAATCCGTAATTTAAAGGCACAATTAAAGGATAATTGACAGATTCGAAAAACAAAATCTCGTGAGGGTTAAGAAAACAGGAATATCAATAATCATATTTTGCTTGGCTTTTCTGTATTGTTGCAGCAAAGAGGATTGCATGGAGGAAAAGAAGGATAGTTGTGTTGTAACATTTGAACTAAACCCTGTATGTGGATGTAATGGGGTCACTTATGCAAATCCTTCCACTGCTAAATGCAATGGTATAGATGATTACACGATGGGCGCTTGTAATTAGCATTTTTTCGAAACCTTCAAAATTCCATTCAAACCCAAGGTCTATGGGAATATTACCTAATTTAGAGTCGCTGAATTAAAGTTTAAAAAAACTTTGTTTATTGTACTGTATTAATTTAGTCACCATTGGTAAGCATTGAAGATAGATTCTTGTATTTCACTTATTAAATCGCTTCCATTGTCTCCGTTTGTCATTATAATAAGCGAATTACCAAGGTATGCAAAGGATATGTAGTTGTTTGCAAAACCCTTGTTATTGCCCCCATGTCCTAAAAGTAGTGAATCGCCCTCTTTGTCAAGACGTGGCCCGAGTCCCCATTGTCTCTCATGCTTGGTCAACATAAGTTCAATGGTCTCTTTCTTTAAAATACCCTCTTTCCCGCCGGTAAGTATTTTATGGATCTCAATACAGTATTTTGCCAAATCGTTGGGTGTGGTCCATAGACCTGCCGCGGCCTGTTCGGGGTAATTGTGCCAAAGTCCCGACACGACCTTTCCGCGGCTATTGTGGGCGGCACTTGCGACGGAGTGCCTAGCTTCCGATAGTGGTTGTTCGAAAGTACTATTATCCATACCTAAGGGACCAAGGATGTTCTCATTCATATATACTTCTAAAGGTAGGCCACTAACATCCTCGATTACCTTTTCCATAATTGAGTATCCGCCTCCCGAATATTTCCAATTGCTTCCCGGTATTCTATTGACTTTCACCTTGGGGGTGTTCCCTTCACCGTTAAGGACTTTCTCAATCTCGGGCAAGTCCTCATATTGCCTGTATCCCGGGAAACCGTGCACCGTGAGACCGGCCGTATGCGTTAGAATTCTTTCAAGTGTAACTTTTTCGTCCTTTGTGAGATCATTATTTTCTATTTTCCATCCTTGAAGATAATTGTTGACGTCCTCATCCAAGCGGACGAGACCTTTTTCAAATAGTTGTAATGCTGCTAGAGCTGCGATAGGTTTGCTGATTGAACCTGCCTGAAAAAGTGTATTGACATCGACTTTTCGGCCATTTTCCCCATTAGCGATACCATATGCCCGTACCCATTCTATTTTTCCATGTCTTACCAATGCAATGCTCACACCGGGAACATTATAATACGCCATTCTTGCGGAAAGATCATATCCGGTTTCCTGTTCCACAATACCCGCTACGCCCGATTCAAAAGAACTGAACTTTATTTTCCTCTTTTCACTTTGACATGAAATAATCGAGTAACCAATTATTGAAACTAAAAGCGCTTTTTTTAATCTCACTATCCTTTATTTGAATCGAATCATTCCTTGGGGGTATAATTTAAAATGGTAAGATACTTGGGCCATGGGCCTACCTCGTTCTTGTATTGCTTGGCCATTGTCCTTGAGATTTGGGCGATATGGCCAAGGTCATGTACCACCCATGCGGATAGGAGCTGGGCCAACGTAACCTCACCAAATTCCGGATGGATCCCTATACGTCCGTAATCGATGGAAGTAAGGTTTCTTGACCTTAATTCGGCAAGATTGTCTTTCCGTAACCCTTCGAACTCATCAAGCAGGTTTTTGAGGGTTTTGCCACTGGAATTTTCAAATTGTGCAAATCTATCGAAAGGTTCAAAGGCCGGGTTTGGACCATTTTCAAGAATACGTGCGGTTCGTACCATCCAATCGGTCTTTTCACCGTGAATCAAATGTCCTACCACATCAAATGGGCTCCAAGTGTCCCCGCCTTCATTTTCCCAGATCCACTCCTCAGGCAAATCCTGTAATAGGGCCCTTAGAACCGTTGGTGTTCTCTCTAAAATCGGGATGGCCCGATCCAGTTCAAATTTCATCATCAATAGGGTTATGGTTGTAAATCACTTATCGCAATATCTCCAAATCGTTTCTCCTCCATCAGTGTTTTTTTATCGCATTTTAGTGACGAAATTTAGCGGAAAATATCGGTATCGCAAATTCCCCGAACCTCGGAATGCCCATCGCACTTCTACAGTTCCATTTCAAATCATCCCCGATTTCGGGCCTGTAACTTGTAGCGCTGTACAAAGCGTTTAAGTATTTCCTTTGCTATCGGGGTATGGGTTCTGCGAATTGCCCTAATTAATCCATCGGCTTCCTCAGGGGCAAAATAGCCAAAGTTCTTATAGATCTTGATTCGTAGAATGAATTCATCCGCATCCGCCTCAGGATGGAATTGCGCAGCATAGATGTTCTTTTTTACCCTGAACATTTGCACGGGACAAGATTCGGAAGTTCCTAAAAGAACTGCTCCTGGAGGAAGGGCATCGCAAGCTTCCTTATGTCCTACCAATGCCGAAAATGTTCGTGGCAAACCTTTTAAAAGCGGGTCGTTTGCCCCTTCTACGGTTACTGCAATATCAACACTTCCAATAGGTTCGGGGTATTTTTTTGAAATCCTGGCCCCACAGTATTGGCCCAGAAGTCCGTTGCCCGAACAAGCACCAAAAAAGGGAACGTCCGCCGGAACCACTTGATCGAACAATCTATCGTAAAAGGCTTCTATATCCCTTTGGACCTTACTCTTGTCCTGTTGATCCATACTCACATCAAAAGGGCTTCCACCGGCAATGATGGCATAATACGCATCGATTTTAATTTGGGGGATGCCCTGATCTAAACGAATGCGATGAACCTCGTTCGGATTTAATCCACCAACCCGTAAAATGGCCTGGAACTCACTATCGGCTGCTTCATCTTCGGGCCGCATTTGTAAAATGAGCATTTTCCGCATTAAACCTTATTTATTTTCAATCATAAAACCCGTACATAAAAGATGGGGGTTGAAAACCCGTCCCATTTTTATAGCCCAAAAGAGAAAGATGATATGTATCCCTTCCATCCATCCAATATATAAAAACTTGGCATATCGTCTCCAAAACCTAAGGGAATTGCCATACCTTTTCGGCCTTCCTCCGGAATGCCCCAAGAAGTTTACAAAATCTACCTTTGGGTACCTCTCGGCTACTGAGGGCACCGATCCGTCGATTTCATTTTTCCCGTTACGATTTAAACTGTTGATTTATAAAAGCTCGAGGGGAACCTTCTCTATGTAGGAACGCAAAAGATTACGATCAGCAGGGCCCTTCGTAACGAAGTGTATGAAAGAATAGTGGGCAATAACCTTATTGGACGCTCCATGGAAGGGGGCACGTAAAAAGAAGGATTATATGAGCTACCAAATGAATCTTTACCATAGTATCGCCCAAATAATGCTTACCTTTAAGTCACCGACAATCTTAAACTTCCGACCAATGGAATCGAACAAACAAATTTCAAAAGGCCGCTTATGGGTCTCCTACATCCTACAGGGCATCTTAACGCTAATGTTCCTTATGGGAGCCGTGATGAATATCCTAGGAACGGAACAAGCCGTAGATGGTGCCGTTACCATGGGCTATCCTGAGTCCTCCGTGCTTTATTTAGGGCTAGTGTTGCTCTTAAGCACCCTTTTGTACGCATATCCCAAGACATCGGGTTTGGGTGCCGTATTGCTTACCGGATGGCTGGGCGGTGCCGTGGCTACACATTCCATCAATGGAGATCCGCTCTTCAACACCATTTTCCCGATAATTTTTGGCATCGTCCTATGGCTGGCCCTATGGTTGAGACAGGAAAAAGTTCAAAATTTAATTTCGTTCAAATAGAAAGATGATGCTTGGTAACTCACCGGCCTTTTACAGTTTTTCCACCAATGACATTACCAAATCCAAGGATTTCTACGAGGGACTACTTGGGTTAAAGGTAAAAACGCACGAAATGGGAATGCTCCGGGTTTTCATTCAAGGTAAAGAGATTGGTATTATCTATCCCAAGGAAAATCATGTCCCGGCTACTTTTACGGTACTCAATTTTGAGGTAACGGGTATTGAGGAAAAGGTAGATGCCCTTATCGCCAAGGGAATCGTTTTTGAACAATATCCTGCTCCTTTACAAACCGATGAAAAAGGCATATGTTGGCCTCCTCAAGGTACAGACCGACCCGCTATAGCATGGTTCAAGGATCCGGGAGGAAACATCCTTTCTTTAATCGAGGAGCGTCCTTAGGTACGATGGTTCCATGGAATAGATAGAAAATCATAACACAGGTTCTATTTGTCATATTCTATTCCCTTTATTTTGTTGGTTCGGTTGTGTAACCTACCCTACCTCCAAGTTCTTCCATTTTGGATTTGGAATGGGTTCCGTACCACGAAATGGTATCCAATTCCGAAGCTTTTTTGTAATACTCGAAAGCGGTTTCCAATTCGCCGTTTGCCTCATAACTTTGGCCCAAATCATGATAGGTCTGGTGAGATCGGGGATAGAGTTCCAAATTCATATGGAGCAAGTCTATGGAGCTTTCATACCTTCCCTGAAAATGGTACCAATAGGCGAACATCAACATTTCATAATCGTTCAAAAAAATCCAGTCCTTGTACTTTTCCCGTAGTTCGTTGAAAACCGTTCGGCCTTTTTCCACCCCTTTGTCCAATACCAGCCGGAAAAACTGCGATTGGGACAACGGGGCCTCCAAATTTAGTTTTTGATAATACTCCGCGGTCATGTCCGGAAAATGTTCGGTATTTACATCCTTGCCTATATAGTCCAATACCTCTTTTGCTTCCGCGTTTCTGTTCGTCTTTATCAATTCATCGGCAAGACCCAGCAATTCCTCCTCAAAAACATATTGAGTCGCCAATGAATCGAGAACATCATTCGGATAAGCCGCGATTGCACTTTTCAGACCGTCTTCCTCAATAAGGTCAATGAATGGGGTTACTTCCAGATTGGTCAGTGTCTTTCTATTATTGCCCTCTAGATCGGTTACCACAATACTATTTCTGCCTATTCTACTGGAATGAAAGGTCAGGTGCCTACCATTGGGGGAAACCCGTGCCTCTAAATCCCAATTCGGGGAATCGGTTATTCTTTTCCATTTTTTTGTGGTTACCTCAATACTATAAATCTCATATTTGGGCTCGTCCTTATTGCTATAGAAATAAATATGTTTGCCATCGGCGGACCAAACGGGTGCCCCATCATCCGACCAAGATTCTGTTATCCGCTCCACCATTCCGGTTTCCAAGTTCAGTACTTCTATCTCCGGATTTCCATACCTTCCCGAGTTGAATGCAAGTTGTTTTCCATTGGGATGTAGGGAAGGGTTAGCTACGCCCCAATCAAAAAAGGTGACTCGGGATTTCTTACCGGTCCCTACGTGAAAACTATAAATATCCGACCCATTTTCATTCTGTACCTCGGCGTAGATATGTTCGCTATCCGGGGAGAAAACCACTTGCGTGGACAGCACATCCTCTTCCTGGGACAGCATTTGGATATCGGAGCCATCGGTACTCATGATAAAAAGTGACCGTATCCCGTCCCCTTGATCTGAGATGAACGCAATTTTTGTTCCATCGGGAGAACAGCTAGGGAAGCTATTTCCCCAACCCTTTTGATTAAAGGTCAATTGTTGAGCATCACTTCCATCAACATTTATACGAAACAAGTTTTGGGTCGGGTGCGAATTTCGGGTACTGGCAAATACGATTTTTTCCCCATCGTGAGACCAGGTAGGTTGGTAGTCCCAATATTCCGGGACAGTATAGCGGATAATCGTACTGGACGTTTTTTTACATGAGTTCAATCCGAAAGAAAGCAGGGCCAGAAGGACAATTTTTATATAGTTTTTCATCGGTATAAAGTATTTTTTAAGTTTTATAATTAAAGGTTTGACCTCTAGCCATTTGAACCATACCTATCCTAAGAGCCCATTAGTTCAGCACCATGGGCAATAAATGGCCATACAGTAATTTAATAGGTTCCAATTCCTCCCTATAGGTTGCCGAATCGTTTTGGGTCATAACGATTACCATATCATATTGGGGAATTACCAATAGGAACTGCCCCCAATGCCCATAGGCCATAAGAATATCGAATGTATTTTTGACCTTCGTTCTCTCAAGTGGCAATAACCACCACATACCCCCATACCCCGCGGGGATACTACCGTGAAATTTCTTGACCAAGGGAACGGCATTCACCAATATCCCATTGATCCAATTTTCCAGAAAAATCTGTTGTCCCTCCCAACAACCGTTCCTTAAATACAGATAACCTATGCGTGCCAAATCCCCTGGGGTAAGGAAGAGTCCACCCCCGGTATGTGGAATACCCCTATGGCCCCAAGACCATTGGGCACTTTTAATGGCAAGGGGGCCAAATAGAAACTGTTGTGCAAAATCCTCGGTGCCCATCGCGGTGGCATTTTGAAGAAGGCCGCCCATTAGGATGGCTATCCCACTGTTGTAGTACCATTTCTTGCCCGGGGTCGATTCCATTTCGTAATCCAGGACGTATTTCATTTTGTCGCCTTTGTACTTATTTAAAGGGCCAAGGTGACGCTCCCCGGTCCATGCCTGACCCGTACGCATATTCAGGGCATGTTGTAGGTTCATAGCCCTTTTTACACTATCGTCATTCCTAACGGTCTGGTACTCGGGAAAGAAATCGAGGATTTTTTGATCAAGGCCCTGGATAAAGCCTTGTTGAATAGCGACCCCGACCAAAGTACCGGTGATACTTTTAGTTACCGATTGCAAAGTATGTGGTTTGGAATCCTCATATTCCCCGAAACTTTCGTTGACTATTAGATATCCGTTTCTTACTATAACCAAGGATGTAATGGGCCGTAAAATCTCTCCCTTTCTAATTTTTTCGATCAAACCCTTTAGTTTTCCTGCATCCAATCCTTGACCTTGTGGAATATCGGTCCGCCAGGCTTCCTTAGGAAAGTAATTGTCTCCATAGTTTTTGAAATATGCGACGGAATCTTCCCGAAGCATCCTGACCAAATCCTTTTCATTTTGGGCCAGGACCTTGCCGACATTGCAATTCACAAAAACGGCCCATAAAGAGAGGACAAATAATCTCATAATACCATGGCTTAAACCCAGATGAATGTAGCATATATGGGCTACAGATGTTTAAGCCGAGAGCCAAAATCCGTACGGATTCATGAATCCATACGAATTGGAATCATTCGAAGTTTTCAGCTCGGCGTGGGGTGAAAGCACTTTGGCTACAACTACGGTCAAGAAGGAAGCTTTGTGCTTGGCCTAAACGAATCAATCCGAAAATGGTTCTAAGGAATAGTGTTATTCCCAGGTCAATTTCCAAATACATTTTTTATAAAGATTATTTAACCATTCACAAATATTGTACTGTTCTTTAGGCGTTAGTTTTATTCGATAACTAAAACTATGATGAAATGAAAAAGAACAAATTACTCCTAATTGCCTTGACCTTACTGTTTTTTTACGGTTGCTATCCCGATGACTTCGTTGGAGGGGGAGGTAAAGACGACGATGGAGACCCTACAGGCGTAGATCCCGATGCCCAACAAGCATTGGACGAAGCGGATTTTGTACTTCAATTATTACATTACGCGGATGTCGATGGTAACGAAGAGATCGCTCTGGATGCGGTCGATGAATTCTCCGCATTGGTCAACGGCCTTACCAACGACTCGGATTACGGATCGCAGACATTGATGGTCAGTTCCGGTGACATCATTATTCCGGGATCCCGATTTTTTGCCGCGGAACAATCCGCCGTCCGTGCGGTTACGGGAAGTAATGAACCCGGACATGCCGATATCGCATTTGCCAATGCCTTTGGTGTCGTAGCCAGTGCTCTGGGAAATCATGAACTGGATGCAGGGCCCGGTGAATTTTCGGATGCCATCCAAGCTGAAGCCGGTGGTGGTGCCGAATTTATTGGATCGGCCTTCCCTTTCCTTTCGGCCAATGTAGATTTTACCCTAGATGAGGATTTTTCTATCGGAACCGATGGCTCCGAAGCGAGTACTATGGGCACCCAAGTGGCCAAATATGCCATAGCGACCATTAATGGGCAGCAAATTGGTCTGGTCGGGGCGTCCACACCTACCCTACCGAACATCACCAGTACCGGTTCATTGATCGTTAGTGGAGAAGGGGGTACCATGGACCTTGCCGCAGAGATCCAACCCGCCGTTGATGCCCTAAAAGGAGCAGGGGTCAACAAAATTGTCCTTTTGGCCCATATGCAACAAATTGCCATTGAAAAAGAACTGGCTACCCTTCTGGACGGTGTGGATATTATTGTTGCTGGGGGATCTAACACTCGCATGGGCGATAGCGATGACAGCTTATTCTCCGGAGACGGGGGCTTTCAAGAAACCTATCCCTTTATCACCAAGGATGCCAGTGACAACCCTACCCTTGTGGTCAATGTAGATGGGGATTACAAATATCTGGGGCGATTGGTCGTAGGATTCGATGCCCATGGCGTTTTGGACACCAATACCTTGGACGAATACCTCAACGGATCCTATGCGTCCATATCTTCGGTAGTCTCACAAGTGAACGGATCACCGATTTCTACGGTTACCACCCTTCAAAATGCACTGAATTCCGTTATCGATGAACAATTTAGCAATGTCCTCGGCTTTTCGGATGTTTACTTGGATGGTAGAAGAAGTCAGGTAAGGACCCAAGAGACCAATTTGGGCAACCTTACCGCAGATGCCAATTTGTGGTATGCCAACCTACTTTCCGATGAGCCCGTACAGATTTCATTGAAGAATGGTGGTGGGATCCGAACCGAAATCGGTACGGCCGTCTTGCCTCCGGGATCCACGGATCCAAATGATGTAGAATTTACGGCACCGGAAAACATTTCCGAGGGCAACCTTAGGGCCGTATTGCGCTTTGACAATGGATTGGTACGATTAACGGTTACGGCAGCAGAGCTCAAGGATATTTTAGAGCACGCCGTTGCGGCCACGGAATCCGGGGCTACCCCTGGGCAGTTCCCACAAGTGGCCGGACTTTCCTTTACCTTTGATACTGCCGGTACTCCAAGAACCGCTCAGGGTAACGGTACCCGGATTTCGGAACTTAGTGTAGGTACCGATGTTGTGGTATCCGGGGGTACGATCCAAGGCGATGCCTCCCGTACCTTTAATCTGGTAACCCTAAACTTCCTGGCGAATGGAGGCGATGCCTATCCGTTGACCGATGCCGATTTAAGTGCACCCAACCGGGTCAATTTCTATGAGGGCACCGGTTTTGGTGAGGAAATCGATTATCCGGATGCCAATTTGGGCAATGATCCCGGAGCCAACAGCTCATTTAGCTATACCGGTGGGGAACAAGAGGCCTTGGCAGAATACTTGATATCCCAATTCCCACAATCCAGCCCTTATATGGAATCCGAAACCCCGGCAAGTGCGGATACCCGTATCGTACAAGCGAATCCTGTAAATTAACATTAGGGCTACCCACTATTGATAAATTACCAATAACGAAAAGAAACGTCCCCGAAAAATTTCGGGGACGTTTCTTTTGACCCCATTTACAAAATCAAACCCATAAACCCCAGAGTCTTTTGGAAACACCATTCCAGTTTTAGGGAAGATTCATAGGAATCCATTTGTAACCATACTATACTGGCCATAAGGGAAAACCTAAAAATCTCAAACGGCAAAGGGGCTACAACGAAAAAATCCCGACCCAGTTCGGGATAAGGTTACGTTAAAAGAATTGTTCAAGGAGAGTTCTTAAGTATTATCAGGAGATGATTTAGATTCAACACTTGTCGTTAGTTGTATTAACTATAGGAAAATACATCTAATAAAAAACAGAAAATTAACTATTTTAGTGGACACCCATTACCGTCCGGATGACACACCTTAAATTCAGTTTACAGGAGTTCGATATCTTTTATTATGCCGTTGTGGGTCTGATCGCGGTGGCGATACTTGTGCTGTTTATCGTGGAAATAATCGCAAAATTGAACGATGTCCCAAATGACAATGTCAACATCGTAATTAGGAATTGGGCCTATGGTAAGTTCTACTTCATTACCTTTTTCTGTGGTATCCTAGCTGGCCATCTTTTCCTGGGGACTTCCATCCGATGGTTCGATTGTGGTAAAATTGGCATCCCCTTCGAGTGTTCCATTTTTGATGTACTGGTCGTGGCCGCCCTCAGCTTATTCTTGTTGGTAACGGGCCTTATCTTCCAAAAGAAAAAGACATCAAAAACATTTCAGGTCATTTTGTTTTCCTTAGGCTTGTTCATCGGGCATTTTGTGTGGTCAATGAACAACTTTGATTAAAGCGTATGGGGGAATTATCAAAAAAGGTCGTCAAGGCATTCGATGCAAGAATTATCAAAAAGGTAAAAAGGATAATCCTCTTTATCTTCATCGCCTTGATCATTCTGGACATAGTATTCGCTTTCCCGAACGGCTTCCCGACGATTAGCCTCGTGGTATATAATTCATCACCAAAGTTCATCGTTTTGTTATGGCTTTTTGGATTGTTCGTAACCAATGTTTTCTTTCAAAGGACAATTCATGAAAAAGTAAATTTGGAGAAGAATTTCCTGATACTTTCTATAATGGGTATTGGATTATTGGCCATTGGCCTTTTTATTAAGCAGCCTGGTATAGACTGCGAAAACTACAAGAACGAAATAAAAGAAGTGGAAATTCCTTATGTAACGCGCGTCTTGTGTCAGGATATATCCAATGGGCTTTCGGAGATGAAAAATTGCGATTGCGAAACCTTAAGCTGTAACGATAATTTATGCGATGATACTATTAAATTTAAGCTTGATCTGACCGTGTATGTAAAATTTTTGATTTTGCTTTTGGGCATCCTTTCCGGTTATTTCCTATGGCCCAACAGTAAAGAAGAACGTCGAGATACGGATTGAACGATTCAGTGGCCTTACGAAAGAATGTTCCGGTAAGTTCCTATCAAGCGCTTATACTATCGATTATCTTGGTTCTGTACATAAAAAATATATAGATGATTCGTATTCCTACGTTAGCAGCAAATGTGACTCTTATCAAAATATTATTAGTACTAATTTGTTTGTCTCTCATGGCCTGCACGAGTAAGACCGAAAGCAGGGTCGACCAACAAAAAGTGGAGAACTTGATAAAATTTGCCGAGATATACGGAATAGTAAAATATTTCCACCCAAGTGATGAAGCTTATGATCTGGACTGGAACAAGTTTGCCATTTATTCGACGGAAGAAATTTTAAAATGTGAAACCCAAGAGCAGTTTTCCCAAAAATTGGATTCTCTTTTCTTACCTATCGTACCAGCTTCAAAATTTGAGGGTACTTCAACGGATGATAGTTTCTCGGAGACATTTTGGCACCACCAAGGTGTTGGTTTTGGAATGAAGAAAAATGGTCTTTACTTTAGTGAACGTCTTATAGTAAATGAAGCAACCGATACTTTGCCGTACCGACCCAAACTTGGTGATGCAATGAATATTGATGTTCTGGAAGACAAATCATTTACTATCCCAATTGTCCTGTTAAGAAACGAAAGTGGAACGCTTCCTAAATCCAACCCAAATGAAATGGAAGTTCTTAACCGAAAATTGAAAAAATTTAAAATAGATGAAAATGGATTGGCGTTTCGACTGGGCAATTTAATAAATGTCTATAACGTATTCCAGCACTTTTTCCCGTATTTGGATGTTTTGAGCATAGATTGGCAGCAAGAGCTAAGAAATGCTATTGTTGGATCCTTTGTAGATTCTTCAAAATCAGATCACGTTACTAGGTTACAAAAGTTTACGGCTCCGTTACAAGATGGCCACATTTCAATTGATGTTATTGGAGAAAAAGATCATTACTACTATCCACCAATTTCGTGGGAATGGATTCAAAACAAATTAATAATAACAAGGGTTTGGAATACTGATCTAAATCTAAAGGTCGGGGATGAAGTCTCAAAAGTTAACGGACAAGATTCCAAAGATTATTTTGATGAGATGGAGTCGAGAATATCCTCTGGCACTAAAGGTTGGTTGCGATACAGGTCGGAAAACGAATCTTTACGTGGCAAAGAGAATTCCAAGCTTATTATCCAAGTAGACAAAAGGGAAATCGTACTGAAAAGAAACATGCATAATTATGACCGAGATAAAGGTATCAAACCTTATGAAAAGCTTCACAACAATATTCATTATCTGAATCTTACATTGCTGGATTGGCAAACTATGGAATATTTATTACCCGAATTGGAGAAATCAAATGGAATTATCTGCGATTTAAGAGGTTATCCTAACGGATCAGAAAGAATTGTAAATCACTTACTCAAAAAAGTGGATACTGCCAAAGGCTGGCTAAGAATTCCAAAAATCGTTTTCCCCAACCAAAAAAAAATCACAAACTATGTTGAAGGAGACTGGACTGAAACCATGATACCGGCGCAACCCTATCTTGGCGATAAGAATATCGTCTTCATAACAAACGGAAGTGCTATAAGCTATGCAGAAAGTATCATGGGTTTTGTAAAAGGTTACAAATTAGCCACAATAGTAGGCCAGCCCACAGCTGGAACTAATGGAAATTATAACATTTTTACCCTACCTGGCAATATTCAAATCAAATGGACGGGAATGCAAGTTTTAAAACTTGACGGAACACAATTATATGGAATTGGAATCTTGCCAGATGTTTATGTGGAAAAAACGGTTGATGGACTCATTAACCACAAAGACGAGTTCTTGGACAAAGGCCTAAAACTTGTAAATAAAAAAATATCTGCCGCCAACATAGGAAATAATTAATTGTGGTAAGAATTTCCAATGCCCCCCAAACCACAAAGAAGTACAGTAGGTTTTTGGGGATGATGCCGCCATTGCCATCAAAGATTTCTTATATTGGTTCCAACATTGTAGTGCATTCTCCAAATAATGAAAAAATCCCTATTGATAGGCTTAATGATTTCCTGCTTGTATTCATGCGCGCAGTCTCACGACATTGCTGGTGATTATGAAAAAATATCAAAAGATGGGTCGGTGGAATATCTTTTGGAATTACGTGCCAACGGCACTTTCCTATTCGATTCGTACACCATTCGCCAAGTCGAAGGAAAAAGCATACAAATCAAAGGAGGCATGACCACCGAGCCCAGTATAAGGGGAAGGGGAAGATGGAGGGCCGAGAACGATATGGTTCATTTCGAGACCGATCGCAATACCGATATAGACCATAACTATCCTTTAAACCTCCATGGTACCAGGGCTAAATACAGAGGCGCGTCCGATGAAAAAGCAATTGCCGAAGTAGAATTCGTAGAGTCAGAAGTCTTCTGGATTACCGGAATAGAGTTGGTAAGGAAAAATCCAGAATAATAGCCTCCAATGAAAGACCCGCTTTTTACATCTTACAATCTAAATGGAATTGAATTGAAAAACCGGTTCCTGATGGCCCCCATGACACGATCCAGGGCTTCGCAACCGGGCGATGTCCCCAATAGTCTAATGGCGGAGTATTATGGTCAAAGGGCCAGTGCGGGAATCATCGTTTCGGAGGCCACACAGGTTTCCTTGCAGGGAAAGGGGTATGCCAATACTCCGGGAATATATACAGAGGAACAGGTGGAGGGTTGGAAGTTGATAACCAAGAAAGTCCATGAAAAGGGAAGTAGCATATTCTTGCAGCTGTGGCATGTGGGCAGGGTCTCAAGTTCAAAGGTGAACGGACTTCAACCTATCGGGCCTTCCATTAGGTCGGCCAGGGACACCTCGGTCTATATATTTGACGGTGCCCCCAATGGTGATGCGACCTTCGTGCCCGTCGAAGAGCCTAGGGCGATGACCTATAATGATATCCAACAAGTGATAGAAGAGTTTGCAACCGGAGCCAGGAACGCAAGAAAAGCCGGGTTTGACGGTGTCGAGATCCATGGGGCCAACGGCTATTTGATCGACCAGTTCCTAAGGAGCAATTCCAATAAAAGAACGGATAGATATGGCGGGGCAAGCGAGAATAGGATCAGATTTTTGATGGAAATAATCGACGCCGTAGCAGGGGAGATCGGGAAGGACAGAACGGGCGTCCGTTTATCGCCCTTCATTACTTTCAAGGACATGAACGATCCGGAAATTTTGGACACGATTCTTTTGGCGGCCAGGGAACTCGAGGAAAAAGGTGTCTGCTACATTCATCTAAGCGAGGCCGATTGGGACGATTCCCCGGAAATTCCCATGGATTTTAGAAGGGACTTAAGGAAAATATTTCAGCGCACGATTATTGCAACGGGAAAAAAGACCCCGGATCAGGCCAACGACCTATTATCGGATAATCTCGTAGACCTGGTGGGGTTTGGGCGAAAGTTTTTGGCGAACCCGGATTACCCGAGAAGGGTGAGATTGAATGCCAAAACCAACGAAATAACCGATACCCATACCATTTTTGGGGGAGGTTCGTCCAGGGGGTATACCGATTATCCATTTTTGGAAGACCAGATCTAGTCAAAGAGCACCTGGATATATACGTGCGAATCGATACCCTGAATTGCAAAATGTTCCCATTACCTGAAATAAGTACCCTAGGTGCAATTCATCGAATAATTACTATACAAATTGATAATTACGGGGTATATTCCTACATTTGTTCTTTAACCTACAAAACCCCCGACAAAATGAAAACTACCCAAATCTTTCTTTTTGCCCTCTTGGGCTGTACAATGGCCTTCGGCCAGACCAATACCTTTCCCGCTTCAGGAGATGTGGGGATAGGAACGACGACTCCGTCATCAAAGTTTCATGTTTATGAAGGAAGCGCCAATGGTTTTTACGACCAATATACATTTTCTTTAATTGAGGGCATGGATGCCAGATTGCAATTATTGTCTACCGATGCCGGAAACCATGGCTCTTCAATAATATTGACGAACGAAACATCATCATGGACCTTGCATCAAAGGACCTCGACTTCTGGCAACAGGTTCGATATCGGCCATAGGGTCTCAAGCCAAATCGAGGATATTGTCCAAAGACAAAATGTATATCTTTCAATTTTAAACAATGGTAACGTTGGAATCGGCACCACTTCGCCTAACAGTGTTTTACATGTGAGCAAGGGAACCTCAGGAGATGCGATTTTAAGATTGGAGGCGGATACCGATAATAACAATGATTTTGACAATCCTATGATAGAAATGAGACAGGATGGCGATATCGTAGGAATCAACATAGGGTTTTCGGAAAATTTTGGTGAAAACAAGTTCGGTATCGGCGCCAGGCACCCAAACAGTGGTGGCAATCAATGGAACACACTTATCGTGGATACCTCTTCCGGAAATATTGGAATGGGCACCCAAGATCCAGGCGCCTACAGACTCGCCGTCAACGGAAATGTCAGGGCCAAGGAGGTAAGGGTAGAGACCGGATGGTCGGACTTTGTCTTTGAAAAAGACTATGACTTACCTACTTTGGAAGAAGTAGAGACCTATATAAAGGAAAGGGGACACTTAAAGGACATCCCAAGCACTGAGGAAGTTGCCGAAAATGGCATCCTCTTGGGAGAAATGGACTCCAAATTATTGCAGAAAATAGAGGAACTTACCCTATATATCATTGACATAAACAAAAAGGTCGAGCAATTGCAAAGCGAGAACTCCGAGCTAAAAAGGAAATTGGAGTTGGAATAGGTTCCTTGCTGTCTGCCAGCACCTAAATATATACACTTGGACTGACACCGGAACTTTAGATAGCCGGATATTCCAATAGGTTGCTTGGGATAGTTAGGTAATTGATTTAAGGTTTTCCCCATTTTTTTGCCGTACTCTAAATTTCCTTATTTCTGAACTTAGCGATTGATAAATAGTTGATAAACTATCAGTTATTTTTGAGTTGCCCCACCCATGGTAGTGTTTTATTATTTCTTAGGGATATTGGTTGATCGCTAAATCCGATCAGTTCTCTAACTAATTTCAGAGAAGATTCAAAGGGACTGGATACTACGTACGATAATGTCCCAGAACTTTCAATAAAAAACGATCTGCACAATACAGCCTTGTTTTTTGAGTATGTGACGTTCATAAAAAAGGCGTAGCCAAACCAGCTACGCCCTTCCACTACATAAACTAACTCAAACTAACTATGAAACAAAATTCGCTCTTTGTGTGTATTAGCATAGGGAGGTGTACGGTTCATATTTTTATATGAATCTTAAAATACGCCCATACCAAACCAAAAGGAATTGGAGCCTTCCCTGTAAACAATTCTAAACAGAACCTGCAAACAAAAACCTCGGAACAAAGGAAAACCGATAAATTGAAATTTTTGCCCATAGCATAAAGAAGAATCCACCTACAAGTCCCTAAAACAGGGGTTTACCGTTCTTTTTTACACATTACCGTTTATCCTATGGAACCTACCGTTTAGGGGATTGGACAAAAATCTGCATGTTTCTCCAACTAAATTTGTACTGACCATGACCGTGTTTCCCCACCCCTAGCCATGAAACATTTTGATGGATCTTGGGAAAGCATGTGACTTAACCCCATAACCGACCCATGACCTCAAAAAACCGACTTTTAAAAAATATTTGGGTAGTTCCCCTACTTTTTCTTATTTCTACTTGTACTGTCGGGTTCGGACAGTGCCTTACACCCTTCGATTTCAGTGCAAATGCCGATGGCACCTTCGAGTCTTTGTCCAGCGTGGCTAGTGGTGATTTTTATAATAGCAATGTAACCTCCGGATCAGGATGGACCAACAGCTACGGTTCCGCAGATTCCTGGGTCTCCCCCATGCCAACCACCGGTTCAGGTATTTGGGCCGGACTTGCTGACGGAATGCCAAGCTCCCCGGATGGTGGAGTCTTTGTTGGGGGATGGGTAGCCTCTTCGTCTTGGGGCGAAGCTTTTACCGCCCAAATAAAGGGCCTAAATATAGGGCAAATCTATGTACTGAAGTTTTACCAGGCCAATGCAGGTATCGACGGGAATACACCAATAAATATGGCCCAAAGGGCAAGATGGAACGTCACTTTCGGAACCCAGACGTTTACTAGTACGGCTATGGACTATAAGGGAGAAGGCAATCAAACATGGATGGAGGAGGAAATGACCTTTACCGCAACGGCAACATCCCAAAACCTGACTTTTCGGGTAGATAATGACGCTACCGGCTTCAATTATGAGTATATGGCCTTGGATGGAGTTCGATTGTTCCTTAGTGATGACACCGATGGCGATGGAATTCACGATTGCCGGGATCTCGATGATGATAACGACGGGATAACGGACATAGATGAAGGGCATTCCTGCCCAAGTGTCACGCTTGGAGAGGTGTACGTAAATACTTCAACCGGCCAAATTGCGACCTATGATCTTGAAACCAACGCGGTAAATGTGCTGTGCTCCGGGCTTCAGGTATCCGGGGATATCGGGATAGCCCCGGACGGTCAAGTATATACCGTTCAAATTGGCGGTGCCAGCCCTACATCTTCGCAAGTAAGGAGAGTGGATGTAAGCAGCTGTACGGAAACCATTATGGGAACGGTCCCGGTTGGTGGGGCCGTTGCCCTGTCCTTCCTTCCGGATGGTTCGGCCCTGGTCGGTTTTTATACAACCCCTATGATTTACAGAGTTACGCTGTCCCCTTTTACCGTTACCCCATGGGCTTCTATACCGGGCTTTACTCCCGCAGGGGACTTCTCCCTGGTCAATGGGAAACTATACTACTTGGCCCATCCTACTGGGAATCCCGCTATCAATTATTCAATTGAAATCGATGTAGATCCCAACACCTATGACTATATTAACAATTCCGCACCAATCCTTCTTCCTGGATCGGCCTTGGGAGCGGCTATTTCCGGAAGCTGTCAAGTTGTATACGGTGGATTCGATACCATTATCCTATTGGACGATATTACCACAGGGAGTTCGGGAACGACCATTACCACCTCCATTCCACAAATAGACCCTATCTTTGGGCTGGCCAGTATACATGAAGCGGATGGTTGCAATAACGCCTGTACGGAAATCGATACCGATAATGATGGCATCGCGGACCATTTGGATACGGATAGTGATGGCGATACCTGCCCCGATGCCGTCGAGGGCGAAGGCTCCTTTACCAAAAACGACCTGGACGCCAACAACAGATTGGCAGGGGCCGTGGACACCGACCCTTTAAGCCCAAATTACGGCATTCCCTTGGCAGCCGGTTCTGGGCAAACTGTTGGATCTGCACGGGACAATACACTACGCCTGGGCTGCCCCACCCGCATCATTACCAATAGGCGTGTAACCTATAGGGTCAGGAGGGATTGATCTAAAACATCCTGTGGTTTCCCCCGGACAACCCTTTCGCAAGCTTAAAGAAGCTAAAAAGGACATCGAATCCGTTGATAGGCGTATCGAAACAGAGGAAACCGATGAATTGAATTTTTTGCCCACAAAACAAAGAAGAATGCCCCTACAAGTCTCTTGTATAGGCAGATACCGTTGTTTTTTATTCTCTGCCGATAAGCACATGAAACCTACCGTTTAGCGAATCAAGCTAAAATCCGCACACCTCCCCCACTAGATTTGTACCGACTATGACATCGTTTTTCCTGCCCATAATCTAAAAAACATTGAATATTAATGGGTCTTGGGAAAGCGTGTTGTGCAACCCCATAACCGACCCATGATTTCAAAAAACCGATTTTTAAGGAACAATTGGGTAGTTCCCCTATTTGTTCTTCTACTTAATAATGCAATTGTATCCGGGCAATGCCTGGTACCCTTTGATTTTAGTTCGGATGCCGACGGTACCTTTGAATCCCTGTCCAGCTTGGCCTCGGACAATATGTTCAATAGCCATGTAAATACAGGAGGATGGTCCGACTATGTCGGTTCCCCGGACTCTTGGATCTCCCCTATGCCTACCTTAGGGTCAAACCTTTGGTCAGGACTTGCGGACGGGATGCCTCCTTCCCCGGACGGTGGTGTTTTTGTAGGAGGCTGGGTGGTAACGTCCAATTTCGGCGAAGGCCTTTCCGTTCAAACAACGGGCCTGGATGTGGGACAAGTCTATGTGCTCAAGTTCTATCAAGCCAATGCAGGAATAGATGGGTATACACCCATAGACCCGGCCCAAAGGGCGCGGTGGCAGGTAATATTCGGCGCTCAGACCTTCTATAGTACGGCCATGGACTATTTGGGAGAGGGCAACCAAATATGGATGGAGGAGGAAATGACCTTTATCGCCACGGCAACATCCCAAGAGCTAAGCTTTAGGGTTGATGATGATGGTACCCCATTCAATTTTGAATATATGGTCTTGGACGGTATTCGGTTGTTTACTAGTGATGATAGCGACGGGGACGGCATAGAAGACTGCCAGGACCTGGACGATGATAATGATGGAATCTCTGATATAGATGAGGGGCACTCCTGTCCAAATATCACGCTTGGAGAGGTGTACGTAAATACCGCATCTGGCCAAATTGCAACTTATGATCTTGAGACCAACGCGGTCAACATACTGTGCTCAGGACTTCAGGTGGCCGGGGATATCGGGATAGCACCGGACGGTCAGGTGTATACCGTAATATGGGGAATCGCCGGATCTTCAGATATCAAAAGAGTCGATTTGAGTACCTGTACGGAAACCATTGTGGGAGCGGCCCCTCACAATGGAGGTAAAGCCCTGTCCTTCCTTCCCGACGGTTCGGCTCTGGTTGGCTTTGATTCAACCTCTACCATTTACAGGGTTACGCTGTCTCCATTTTCCGTTACCCCATGGGCTACCATACCTGGCTATATTCCAGCAGGGGACTTCTCCCTGGTCAATGGAAAAATATACTATCTGGCCTATCCTCCAGCAGCGACCTTTTCAAATTACCTGTTTGAACTGGACATAGATCCTGTCACCTATAACTATGTAGGCCATTCCGCACCGACCCCTCTTCCGGGACTGGCTTATGGAGCAACAATTTCCGGTAGTTGTCAGGTGGTATACGGAGCGGATGATACTATTATCGTTTTGGACGATGCTACAACAGGGAGTTCAGGTACCACCATAACCACCTCGATTCCTGCAATAGGTGCCATCTTTGGGTTGACCAGTGTACATGAAGCGGATGGTTGCAATAACGCCTGTACGGAAATCGATACCGATAACGATGGTATCGCGGACCATTTGGACACGGATAGTGACGGCGATAGCTGCCCCGATGCCGTGGAGGGCAACGGTACGTTTACCAAAAACGACCTGAATGCCAACAACGGATTGGCAGGGGCCGTGGACACCGACCCTTCGAGCCCAACTTATGGTATCCCCTTGGCAGTGGGTGCCGGGCAGGCTATTGGATCCGCACGGGACAATACTTTGCGTTTGGGTTGCCCCACCCGAATCATTACCAATAGACGCGTAACCTACAGGGTGAAAAGGGATTGAAGAAAAAGGGCCGTTGGCCGGGAAGAACCGAACACATACTTCTTATCGAAAAATACTATACCGGAATTCCACGCCAAGGAAATCCTCATTGTTCCAAGTTGCGTAGCGGTGTGTTTTTCCAGTATTCCTTTTTAAGACCTTTGTCATTTATAGGCTGTAATACATGTTCCAAGGGCAAGATCTTTTTCATAAGCCCTACCGTATCCAATTCTCGCTTGGGCCTAAGTTTTGCTTCCTGGGTGAAGAACTCCCGGTACTGATGGATATATTCCCATTTTCTTTCATCCAGTTTATTCCCCAAACTGTCCTTAATATTGCGGGGCGTAAATTTTACGTTAGGTACTTGAAGCCCCTTTTTCGCCGTAAACAAATACCGATATGCATCCTCTGTCTTTCTATAGTCCAAATGCGGACATACCACAAAAGTTTGTTCATCTTCCAAGTAGTAAAATCTACTTAAGGGCAAAGACTGATTCCTAAAGAGAATCCGAAAATCGCCAACTTTTATTCTATCCAGGTTGGCCGGAGCCTTATTCAAACGAACCCTAAAAGATCGATCGAACAAGTCAATAACGACCTTGGATCTAAATACCGCCGGTCTTTGCAATAACACCTTATTGTAAAAGGAAATGTAGTTTAGAAACATCTTTTTTCTAGGGGCCCTTGCATATTCTATTTGAATATGGTACAACATTTCCCTATTCATTTTTTCAAATCCGTCCGTGAACCTTTCCTGGGCATTTTCCGCCACACGGTAGAAAAGGGGTTGCCTCCTTTTAAATAGGGCATAGTCTAGCTTATGGATAGCGAAACCATCGGTATTGATAAAGATCTTACCCTCCGCACGATAATTTTTATCCTCATAGGTCAAATCGATTTCATAGACCTTTTCTTTGTTGAAGTTGGTTTTTCGAAGAATTCGAAACTTGTGGTTCTCTATGAAGTGGGTGGAAAGGGAATCTACGAACGAAAAGGATTCCAGGCCATAATTCCGTATGGCATCGTGTAATCGTAAGGTAATAAATTCATTACCACCATCATTCCGCATTCTGGCATTGGGCACTATCTTGTTCCGATTTTTATAGTCATACGGTCGTCTTGCAAACGGATCCACCTCAAAATCGAGATTTTTCGTATACGAATACAATTGGTATTTATTGTCAAGAATATCCTTGGTGGCAAAACCTTGGTCCTGAACGTTGATGATGGCTTCGTTTAAGTTGACATAATTTCCATTTTTGACTTGATAATCGCGATAATATCCAACAATATCAAAGTTTTCCGAAGGATAGTTCTGTGGAATACTATTCACCGCAATCTTAACGATCTGTTTGGCGGTAAGCCCTCTGATTTTAGCGGAAACCACAGCTTCGCTTAGTTCAAAACCCCCGGGTTCAAGTAGTATGACATTGCTTTGTCCTTCGGCCAAATCCTCCATCAAAAGCTCTTTGGTCACATAACCCATACATGAAATCTCTACAACATCGCCCAACGTCTTAAATCGTAACGGTATCTTAAAGGTGCCGTCTATATTGGTGATTACGCCCAAGGCCTTATCTTTTATCCGGATACTGGCAAACGGAATCGTCTCATTTTTTGTAGAATCCACCAATTGTCCAAATATAAAATCTTCCGTCTGTGAAAAGCCCGAAGTCGCCAACAACACAAACAGCAGAAAAAAGGAATTCCTGAAAATGTTTCTTTCCATATTAATTGATTTTCCCCTGTAAGGGGGTATTCATCCAATACTCCTGGTAATCCTCTGGTTCTTCAATGGGTTGGCCCTTAAAAATAGGTTTTCTCTTGTCCATGAATTTCATATCGAATGGGGCACGGGTGTCCAATTTTACCCTTTGAACAAAAAACTCCCTGAATTGCTGATAATCCTCGGTCCTTGGGGTATTGATGGGGTTCCCTTCAAAATCCTTTACGTTCCTGACCTGTATGTCCAACAATTCGCTGTCGAAGCTTCTCTTCTTTACGGCTGCATCAATTTCCCGCATGGCCTGGGCCAAAGTTCCCTCTTTTAGATCGGGATAGACCTTTACCGAGTCCCCGAACACCTCTACTTCACCTACTTCCCATTGGGCCCCTTTAAAGGTTATGGTATAATTACTTCCGATCTTGGCGGAAATCGCATCTATAGGTCGGTTGAATCTTAGTCCAAAATAGCCCTTTGATAGGGATAAATCCACATCGGTCATTATAAATACCGGCGGAAGGTTAAGCACAAAACTATTATGAAAGGAGATATAGCTTAAATACATTTTTCCCTTGATCCTATTGTATTTTGTAACCACATCAAAAATCATTTTACGTTTGTGGCCGTGTTTATTCTTGATCCCGGATTCATTTCTTTCGGCAGTATCGTACAGGGCATATTCCATTTTATGGATGGCATAATCGGTCTTGGAGATATATAGTTTGGCGTGGGCCCTATAACCCGGTTTTTGCCCTTGGCCATCGATTACATATAATGCCTCGTCGGCCAGATAGGTCTCCTTGTTTTTCGAAAATTTGTGATTGGTCAAAAAGTCCTCCTCCAACCTGCCGACAAAGTCATAGGAATATACATTGAAGTTCCGTAAGGCATCGTGAATTCTCAAGTTTGTAAACTCGTTCCCATCATAATTCTCCAAATAGGCCTTGTCTATTATTTTCGTTCCGGTGCCATAATCATATTTCTGGGAGGCCAGCGTATCCCGTTGAAAGTCCTCGTTCATTTTCGTATCGAACAACTGTACCTCGGAAGTCCTGAAATCCTCTTGGTCAAAACCTTGGTCAAAAACCTCTAAAATGGCTTCGTTGAGATTCATGTAGTCATCATTTTTCCATTGATAGTCCCGATAGTAGCCCACCGTGGAAAAAGAACTGGAGGGATAGTTCTCCTCAATGGTCTCTATGGCCATTTTTACAATGGTACGGGCGGAATACTTTTTTCGCTTCCCTTTGGCCTTAACAATGGCCTCCTCCAGCATTATGGCATCCGGATGTAATCGTATCCGGTTTAGGATCCCTTCTTCCAAATTCATTATGGGAATTTCCTTGGTCCTATACCCCATGGAAGATATTTCAATGATATCACCATATTCCCTGTACCGCACGGGGATTCTAAAACTACCGTCCTCGTTGGTAATAACCCCCAAGGCCCTGTCCTTGATCCTGATATTGGCAAATACAATGGGATCCTCCGTTTGGGTATCTACCAGTTTTCCGACAATGTAGTCTGGATCTTGGGCCAGTAAGGGCCATGAGAGGAACAGAACTACGCCATAAACGATGTAAGTGGATATCTTTTTCGGCATGGGAGGAACACGTTTTGGTTTTCCGCACTTATTGATAGCAGTGGCGCGAAAAACGAGGGATACCCTCGTTTTACAATACAACTCTTAAAATATGGCTTTTTATGGACTTTTCCTACCCGTTTTACCCGGGCGACCCGAAAAAAATACCACTTAATCAGAAAATTAAGGATTATATCAAATAGGCATGGTTTCCAATCCCTATTTAAGCCCGGATAACGCGTCTATCGAATCAAGTAAAAGGCGATCAAAATGAAAGGTCAGTGCTTTGTGCCATTTGGAGAAGAGTCGGGTACCGTGACTTTACTATAATTTAAGTCCCCCCTCCTCCAGATTTTTGATTTTCCTTAAAAGTTGTGTGGAATCCGGATTTAACTGAACGGCTTTTTTATAGTGCCGCAATGCGCGCAAAGAATTGTCCAATAAAGAATAAGTGTCCCCAAGCAATTCAATTAGCATTGAATTGTCGGGATATTTTTTGATCGCCAATTCCAACAACAGTATTTGATCTCCAGTCCTATTCCTTGCTTTCAAAAACTTATAGATTTGAACAAATTGACTCGGCCCTATGATATACCATTCCGGAAAACGCGCTATCAATTTGGATAAAAGGATAAACCCACTCTTAAAATCATTTTTTATTTCACTTACGATTTCTTCGGAGTTTGGAGGCACATCTTTTCCCAATTCTTGCGAAATAAAAAGTAAAAAATCCTGGGCAAGCTCATCCGAGGGTTTGCGGTCCCGATAAAAGGTATACAGTTCCAAAGCCTCCCCGAATCTTCCGTTTTCATATAAAATCATCCCTAAATTCCGTAGTTCCGCATCGGAAAAGAATCTTGAATCGGGGGCAATTTTAATGGATTCCTGAAAACTCTCTATCGCCTTGCCCACATTTTGGTTTAACGCCATCTTATAGAATTCACTTTTAAAATTTGATGTTATCACCTCTTTTTCGATTCCATTTGATGTTACGATGTAGATATCCCTATTGGCTTTTCTCCATGAGGTAAATAGCAGGTACTCATCGTCTTTGGACCACCGGGGTTGAGAGCTCCCGCCCATCCTATCAAAAACCAATCGTCTTGAACCTTTACCCAGCGTATCCATGGCATAGATCTGGACAAAATTCCATTCCCTTCTTTTAGGGCCTACATTATCGCGATCTGAGGTGAACGTAATCCGTGTACCATCGTTTGAATAGGATGGCCCCGTTTCGTTGGAAGTGGTATAGGTGCGTCTTTTTAGGCCAATGCCTTTTGGACTGATGGAATATATTTGGAAAGGGCCCGTACGGTTTGAGGAAAAGACCAGGCTTTCACCGCTGGGAGACCAAAAAGGGTCATTGTCATCATATTTACTTTGGGTTAGCTGTTGGATATTTCCGTTTGCGAGATCAATTGTAAAAATATCCGTCTGACCCTTTGTCCTCTTTGTGAATGCTATCCGTGTACCGTCCGGTGACCACATAGGCCCAAATTCGTCATCGTTATTGTTCGTAAGGTTTTGAATATGCTTGCCATTCGAATCCATGATATAGATATCCAAGTCCCCGTCCCGGTCGCTTACAAAGCAAATGGCATCTCCTTTTGGGGACCAGGAGGATGCAAAATCGTTTGTGTTGCTTTGCGTTAGGTTTTTTACATTTTTACCGTCCCTATCACATAGGAATATGTCCCATTTCCAAGAAAAATTCAATCCATCGTCCTTAAAATGGCCCCAATCCGTATAGGTAATCCTGGAATTGTCCGGTGACCAGTTCGCTCCCCACATGGCATTGGTCTCATTTAGGGCCATGGGCTTTAAGGGCGTTCCATTTTCCTGCCCGTTTACAGCTACGGTAACCGATAAAAATAAAATGTAGCGGTAAACTAATCCCATGGGTCTGTTGTTTTACCTCGAAAGTAAAAACATTTTCAAAGGCCTGGACGCCCAGGTTGTAGGCTTGGATGAATCAGAACACCTTTTAGGTGTTAAACCCCAAATAACTTTGTTGAATGGCCCGCTATTTTAAGGGGTCATTTTTCGGGCGAACCGTAAGGCTCGTCTTCTAACACAGTTTAACATTTTAACAATGATATATGTTGTGAATTGCTTTACGCATTACGTATTCATTGCTTTTTAGAGGTATTCGTCGGTCGCTGCGCTCGGTCAGTTCTCTAATTCCTGTCCTGAGCGTAGTCGAAGGGTTAAGGAGGATTCACAGGGATTCTTTAAGTGTGAAACGACTCGAAACGGTTGTGAATTGCTTTCAGTTCTCTAATTTTAGGGAGGATTCACAGGGCGAAGAAAATATTCCGAAGATTGGTCAATGTTGTGAATTGCTTTCAGTTCTCTAATTTTAGGGAGGATTCACAGGCCGCAACAGGACACAAAAATCGGTGATGCCGTTGTGAATTGCTTTCAGTTCTCTAATTTTAGGGAGGATTCACAGGTTCATTTGTAATATCTCGAATACTTTTGAAGTTGTGAATTGCTTTCAGTTCTCTAATTTTAGGGAGGATTCACAGGATACTTGCCCTAATCGGCTGGTATCCTGTTTTTTATGTGTGTTTGTAGGATATAAAAAAGGAGGGGTTTTTTGTATGCTCGACCCCTTCCGTTTTCGGTTTTTTAGACCGAAAACACCTTCCCCTGGCTAGGGGAAGGAACACTTTTACTTTTAATTTAAGGGTATATAGTTAAAAGAGTTCCAACTGTTGGCTTGGGGGCTCGGGCTCCACTTCCTGTTGCCCATGGAACAATTCGATCATACCAAATTGCTTGTCCGTAATCTGCAGGATGCCCACCTTTCCTTTTTTCGGCAAGGCATTTTTGGTGCGATTGATGTGGACGGCCGCATTTTCCCGACTGGGACAAAAGCGCATATAGATACTGAACTGGAACATGGCAAAGCCGTCGTCCAACAGATTCTTGCGAAAACGGGTAGCCACCTTACGGTCCGTCCGGGTCTCGGTAGGTAGATCAAAAAAGACGAGTACCCACATACTACGGTATTGGTTTAAACGCGAAAAGCGGTCCTGTTTCATTTTTTAATGTCAAGTCTAGCATAGTCTAATGTCAGGTCGAGCGCAGTCGAGACCCACAAGATTTGTATGTATAACGCTAGGCATTCGGGTAAAATGCGTAACCTTTTTCCATCTCCTTTTGCCAAGGCCCTTTTCTTTCCGCTATGCCGTTGCTCATATTCTTCGTCAGGTTTTCCTTTATAGCGAAAACTGGTTTTGTTTTTGTTGCATTTGGCTCTCGACTGCGCTCGAGCTGACAATTATTGTTTACCAAGGGGGAAGGCGCTAAACTCCGGATACAAGAGCTTGCGGCTACTGCCCAAAAAACACTCGTACAGACTGTTGGTGGTCCTGCTCATGGCATTCATCAAGGGGCTTTGCCTATCATCGATGATCACGTTCATGGCAGGTATCCCTAGGAGTTCACTTTTTAGCTCCCGGTTCAATTCCTCGATCGGGCAACCCGTTTCCACCAGATCATAGACCAGGGCATCTACAAAGGGGCGATAGGGCTCCATGACATCATCGGCCAAACAGAAAGCGTTGTACTTGTTCCTATGGTGGATACCCACGGAAGGCAACAGTCCACTGCTACAGAGGGCCCTGGCCGTTACCGCCCGTAAAATGGCATACCCATAATTGAGCAGATTGTTGGGCGGAATCCCCTTTTGGTTCCGGCTAAAACCTTCTATGGCAAAAAGGTTTTGAAAATAATACGCAGCGGCAATGGCTTCATGGTTTTGGGCATCCCCGCTTTTTACGTCCCGGGCCCAACGCTTGAGTTTTAAGGCATTTTTACCCCGTTGCAAGAGATGGTTGGCCTGGTTACCGATCTTGGCCATGACCGTCTGCTGCCACAATTGTTTTTTCAAGGGAAGGCTGGCGTTCAACTGGTGGTGCATCCGCTCGGTCTGTTCCGTATGGCCCACCAGGGGCTGGAACAGGGAACAGGGCAAATGCTGTTGATCACAGGTAATGACCGCCGTCTTGTTCTGTACCAATTTGCGTAAAAGGCCATTGGTGATGGTAATTTGGGGATCTTCCAGGACTACATAGCCCAAGTCTTCGATGGGGATGGTCGCCTCTTTTTTGTCCTCATCCGGAAAATTTACGACCAACTGCTGGTTTCGTGTACTGAGATAGGAGGGATTGCCGAAAAATAAGGTGCGTTTAATCATATTCTTAGTACTCACCTATTTGAACGATATTGCCTAGGTGATTCAATCTTACTTTTATTACATTTTGCAAATACCCTAAGCTTTTAACAGCTTTCCAAGTTACGTCTTTAAGTCCTTTTACATCATCAACTTCCGTTTCGAGATGATGTCTAAATACATAATCCCTAACAGCAGAATTTCCATAGGTGACTTTTGATATTTTTTGAACACGGTATAAATGTGGTGAAATTATATTTTGGTTTTTCGGGTCAAGAAGGTCTATTGAACTTGGTTCAAATCTCTCATCGGGAAATACAAACATTTCGTTTTGCTTCAGGGTGAACAATAATGGCCAGCCATTATCATTTTTGCTTTTGATCGTTGGTAATCCGTGATTTTTACGAATGACGGCCTCAAAAAATGTGACCGCCTCATCGTCAAGATCGCCATCATCACTTTTGTAAATTGCTATGTGATGATTGTTCCCTGTACTTATATAATCTACGGGTATCTCTTCGCCATCATGTAATATATCTTCACCAAAATGATTTTTAGCGGTATGTAAAGGTTCAGCATTGCTAACACCTGTTATTGTTGCTCTTTTTATGCAAATACCTTTTGCTTGATTTAGCCAAATAGGATTAGTATCCAAATCCGAAAAGGCTTTTTTGTAGTTTTACAAATGCAAGTCCTTGATATAAAAGAGCATCCGGTGGTTGATCATTGTAAAACCATGTTGTCGCCGGTTCGATTACCCCATTCGAGGCTTTTTCCCAATAGTATATTGCTTTCTCTGTGTTTCCAATCCCCTCATGGGCAGCGCCCAACCAGTAATCGATTTCATTTTCATGTGTCCCTGTCAATTTGCCCTCGCCCAGGTTATTGGGGTATTCTTTCGCCTTTTCAAGCCAGCTAATGGCACCTTCAAATTCCTCGTTACCCATGGCTTCCCTTGCCAATCCGATAAGGCAGGTTCTATAGGCCAAGACCACTTTACCCTCACCCCCTTCCCAAGGGTGGAATTTTCTTTTCATAATCAAGTTATAGGCCTCCAAAAACCTCTGGTTCAGAATAAGGAGATAGGCCTTTTCTATGTATAGGTCATCTCGCTCATCCACCAACTTTGGATATTCGTCAAAGAAACCAAGACGAAACGTTATCGATTTGTTCAATCTTTTATGAAGCTGATCAAGTTCCATGAAAACCCGGGCATCCGTTCTATCCAAGTCAAATGCTGTTTTAAGTGATTCAAATGCTTTTTTTGGATCCCCTAATTTATTGTAATAGGCCAAGGCCAAGTTTCTATGTACCGTTGGGAATGAACTATCTTGCGAAACCGATAGCTCCCAACATCCAATCGCATCTTTATACTGCTTAGCATCATACCAAAAATTACCCAGGTAATACGATGCTTTTGAACTAGCCGTATGCACTTTCAATGCAAATTGCAGTGCAAGGACCGCTTCTATCCTATTTGGAAAACAATAATCCGGATTACAAGTTTCGGCCCGTTTAACTATTTCCTTGGCAGCCGTGTCCTTTCCCGATTTCGAGAGAAACCAGGCCTTATAGTATAGGGCCATTGGATAAGTAGCCGACTGTGTGGAAATGCCCAGGTCCAAAAGGTCAATCGCTTCCTGGTACATCCCGGTCCAGGCATAGTCCAAGGAAATTTCAATGTAATTTTGGATATTATTACCCATGAGCCGTAAAAGCCGATCTCTGGCTTCTACATCTCCTAGCAAAAAATCTTCGAAATGCAACCCAAAATTGAAGCTATCCAGGCCCAAGGATTCTTCAATACTTTCTTTGGCCTTGGCAAATTCCCCCATCTTTCTGAAGAGGGCTACCTTGAGATGCCTTGCCTTGTGGTTGTGCCAATTACGTACCAATGAACGATCCAGAGTATCCAAAGCCAAATCCCAGTCACCTTTCATCGTTTCTATCCGGGCAATCTGAAAATATCCGGAATCCATGTAGGCGGCATTCCAAACGGCTTTATAAAAGGCTGCATAGGCCTCTTCCTCTTTTCTTTGATACCGTAGGGACAGTCCCAGGTTAAAAAGTGGTTCCCCTACAAACGGATTGGGATTCCGCTCTGTCTGCCGAAGATAGGCCCGTTCAAAATAGCTTTGGGATTCCGCAAATTTGCCTTTTCGGAAGAACCAAAGTCCCAGGGCGTTGTTACTGCGAATGTCATTGGGGTCGCGCTCCAATGCCTCTTTGTAATATTCCACGGGGTCGTAGGTTGCATGCCGATACTGCTCCAAATGAAGGCCGCTCAAGTAAAGCTCTTCATTAGTTTCGATTTTCTTGGGTTCTTCCACCGGCCTTGCCGGTTCTGGAATGGTGTGATGTGCCTTTTCTTCAGGTTTCCAATCAACAAGCACCTTTCCATCTTTGGAGGAAACTGAAACGTAATATGCGCTCCTATCAAATTTCTGATCAATGTCGATTTCACTCCTAAAGGTGGCCCCAGGTGTAAAATCAAACTTTTCCTCTTGTAAAATCTCATTCCCTGATGCAAACCTTACCGCCGCATTGGGGAATATCCCTGTGGAACATGCCTTAATTATGGCCACGTTTTCCCTGAATTCCAAATTCAACAATACATCCTTTGATGCATTTTTTACCGTTCCCAAGTCCTGATAAGGCATAAAATATTGGGTGAACGACTTTTCCTCGTACGGCATCAACCACGAAAAATCGGGTTGATTATCAGTATAAACACCACACATCAGCTCGATATATGGTCCATTATCATCCGTAAGGTTTCTATCCCAAGCTTTTCCAAAATCCCCGTTGCCCCATGTCCATTGTTTTTTCCCCGGCGATATATGATGATTGGCTACATGAAGTAGGCCCGCCTGGGTATCGTTTTCATATCCGCCTACAAAATCATAATGCGACTTGATCGCCATATATGAGGTAGGAACGGGAATATTTTTATAGCGGGAAATATCAGTTCCAGGGGAGTAATCGAATTTATAATAAGTTCCCTTGGCAATAGGGAATTCCGAAACATCGCGCTTGCCATGATCGAATACGGCATTGACATCCGGCGGGAATACGGACTGGTACGCATCATTTACCGCCACCGCGGGATTGGCCCACCACAAAAAGGACTGGGGTTCCGCGGTTCTATTGTACAACTTAACGTTTATTTCTAAATAGGCCTTGTCCGGATACAATGTAAATCCGGCCATTCCCTTGGTACGTGACATGCGTTCAATTTCACTGCACCAGACCGTCTTGCTGCCATCACTGTTCTCTTCAATCATATGATCAACCGGTTCATATGTACTTGGGCGGTGATGTTGAGGCCAATTAAATTCTATTCCACCGGAAATCCATGGCCCCGTAAGACCCACCAGTGCTGGTTTAATGACTTCGTTGTAATAAACGAAATGGCGTTTTTTAGTCTTGTCATAGGCCATTTGTACCCGGCCACCGAGTTCCGGTAAAATCATAATCTTCAAAAAACTGTTTTCAAGAAAACAAGCAGACCACTCTTTATCTATTTTCTCATCCTTTATTTTTTCAATTACCGGATAAGGATATACTTTTCCACTACTCCCTTGATAGACCCTTTTCTCCAAGAACATGGGGTTTTTCTCGGGCACTCCAATTTCATATGTGGGGATAACCACTGTTTCGGACCAAGCTTTGACTTCCATCTTATACTTTCAGCTAAATATACGGTTCAACCATTTCATCCATAAAAATTCAAAATACCAGCAAGAAAACCACAATGAAGATTTTGGGTGACAGCCAAAATGTTACCGATAACAAACTGCCTAATGCCAGAATAATGTGTTAAAATTATCCTTTCCAGGGGTTTTTCAAAATAGACTATTTTGTGAGTTTACTGGATTATTTTCTTATCTTTAATTAAGAGAGATGAAAAAAAGAGATTCCTTTGAAGGGCAGAAAATGTTAGTACTTCATAAAAAAGCCCTAACCAAACTGAGAAAAAATAAATTTACAAGGGATTTATATGCCACTGATGTTGGTTACTTCCCTAATGCCCTATATCATTATAGGGAAAGGGAAAGTGGATGTTTGGAATATATTCTTATTTTTTGCATAAAAGGGTTTGGATGGGTAAAAATCAACGGAAAGCGGAGTCGTATTTCAAAAAACCAATACATCATCATACCCAAACTAGAGCCCCATACATACGAAGCCGATAATCTCGACCCTTGGACCATTTATTGGATTCATTTTGCTGGAGAAAAAGCCCCAAACTTTGTGTATCCCCTTGATTATCCCAGGGAAATAGATAGGTCCGTCAATTCAGCCTTTGACAGTAGAGTAAATCTTTTCGAAGAAATTTACTATACTCTTGAAGAGGGACATTTGGCAAATAATTTAGAATACAGCAGTGTGCTATTGACCAGCCTACTAGGATCCTTCAAATACCATTCCCTATTCCGAAAAGCCAAGCAAACCCATGACAGGAGTCCTATATCAAAAGCAGTGCGTTACATGAAGGATAACCTGGAAAGAAAACTGTCCATACAGGAATTGGCCACTTCCTGTGGGTTATCAGTTTCCCACTTTTGCTTGCTGTTCAAAAGAAAAACCTCGCATACGCCTATAGAGCATCTTACCTTTTTAAGGATGCAAAAGGCCTGCTATCTTCTAGATTTCAGCTCACTCCGAATTAACGAAATTGCCCACAAATTAGGATATGACGATGCCTATTACTTTACAAGGGTGTTTAAAAAAGTAATGGGCAAATCACCTTCCATGTACCGCAATAGTACCAATTGACCAAGAAACGTGGCACATGAATTACCCATGTCACATTTTGACATTCCAACTTAAAATCAAAACTGAAAACTTTCATTATTATTCGATTCCCATAGGGGAAACACCCATTAGGGAGATATATTAAGTATAGTTCCAATCGGAACATTTCTAGAATAAATCTGATTAGGGCTACACTTAGTTGTTTGAGTTAGTTTTTTTCACGAAGAGTGTGCCATTTTTGGCGCACTCTTTTGTTTTTATCCACAGCGGTCCAAATTTATCGTGTCCGAATGACTTACTTCTTCTACCCTTAGTGAATGAATCTTAACAAAAGAGCTTAAAAATACAATGATACGAACTTCATATTTATTAATGGTTTTTTTGTTTTTTAGCGTATTTTCCACATCCCAGGCCCAAGATTTTTCGCAAAGGGAAATTAATATTGGTAAGAACGATTGGTACCTTTGGATAGATTCGACAGCCACATGGGAAAACGATAAACTTTATCTTCCTTCCGAAGTTGTTTTATCCGAGATGCCAGTAAATCCACCGACTTTGGGATGGGATAAGATGTATGCATTAGAAGGGCAAAACTACACTCTGCCTCTGGTGGTAGAAGAAATCTATTGCAATGGAAACAGTAAAAAAGAGTATCATGGCGTGAGTTGGTTTTACTCAAGTATAAGTTTCCCAAAAGATATTCAGGATAAAATTGTTCGACTATGCATCGACAAATTCAATTCAAGGATAGAAGTTTATATCAACAATAAACTTGCAGGTTATGATTTAATTGCCGGCACTCCTTATGTTTGCGATATTTCAAAATTCATCGTTCCCGGCAAGGAAAACAAAATTGCCTTAAGAATAACCAATCCGGGCGGACAACGAGGTTGGAATGATTTTCCGGTTATACCTTGGGGCAAATATAAAATGTTGCCGCATCATGATTTTGGAGGTATAGGGGGTGATGTTATCCTGAAAGTTACGGACAAAATCTATATTGAGGATGTTTTCGTAAAGAATGAGCTTCCAGCAAAAGGCAATAGCATTTCCGTTACTACAGCGATAATAAATACAACGGATTTTGAGGGTAACGCGGATTTGAAAATTGATATTCGTTCAAACAAAACAGGAGAAATTGTTTTTAGCACCGACAAAAGGATCGATATTAAAACCGTGCTAAATAATCACACGTTCCGTATTACCGTTCCTACTGCTAAGGTTTGGAGTTTGGAAAAACCGAATTTGTACTCTTGTGATATAAGTCTCTCAACCTCCGAATATTCACACGATTATTCTCAAACATTCGGTTTTAGGGTATTTGAGGTAAAAGCAAATGAAGCCGGAGAACAGAATTTTTATTTAAACGGCAAACGAATTCGTCACAGGTCGGCGATCGATTGGGGATATTATGTGAATACTGGTTATTATCCTGACGAAAGTATGGCTGAAAAAAGCGTTAAGGCCGCAAAGGAAATCGGTTACAACGGTATTAATTTTCACAGAAATATTGGTGAGCCTTTGGTTTTGAAAAAAGCTGACGAACTCGGGTTGATGATTTATGAAGAACCAGGAGGTTTCTCCGAAGACATTAAGTTATACGACTTGGTAAAAGGTAAACCCGAATACACTTTTGAGGGACAGTTAATCTCGGAAAAATGTCGGCGTATGGTGATTAGAGACAGAAACCATCCTGCGCTAATGATATTTAACTTAGCCAACGAAAGAGATAATTGGGATTTATTACGAAAAAATATCATGCATGATATGCACCGACTGGATAACTCAAAATTAATCGTAAACCAGTCAGGCGGTTTTCCGGGGGGACCGGCAGGACCTATCCCGCATATACGTCCCTATGAAAGTGTCCCGAGACTTGACTTTTTTGATGATCATACGGTGGGGAGCGAGTCCCGTTTCCAAGAATATGATTTTCAGTATCATCAAACACCAAAAGACAAATTCAGACCTACTCCGGGCAGAATTGACCCTTTAAAGCACAATTATATTGTCTATTGGGGCGAGGTGCGCAGTTACACCGGGCCCGACAATTCATGGAAATTATGTAACCAAAATACCGGCATAACAGAAAATCGTCCCGGTTACGACATTAACTCTTTTGTTCCTTTGTCCAAATTAATTGATGACTATTTTAGAGACAATAGGTTGGACAAAACCGGAAGTAGAGTAATAAAAACTCCGGCAAGCTTTACCGAACAGGCCGCAAGGGGGCTGATGTATACCGATGGCAGATTATCGCAAATCATAATGGGAACCAACAGTTATGATGGTTTTGCCATGAACGCATGGAGCGGATGTTCTCCCGATTTGCCCAAAGGACATCATAAGAACCTGGAGTATTATTCGTCTTTATTGGACGAAGGGCGAAATATAAAAGGACCTGCCACCGATTTGTCTTTTTGGACAAAAGAGCTGCAAATTGCAATTTATCGTCAAAACGGCAAGTATTTTTTACCCGGTAACGAAGTGAAATTAGACTTTACAATTATTAACGAGGGACATATAGGAGCAGGAAATTACATTCTGACGATTAAAGTTAAGGATGGTGCCGGAAATTATACCGACTTTGAGCATAATGCAACAGTTAAAGTAAAAGGCGGTGACACCTATGCACAAAAAGTCCTTGATGATTTTTCGATTATATTAAAAGATAACATGCACGCGGGATACATTACCATAGAGGCTTCTTTGAATAAAAACGGTAATCTATTAACAAGTGGGGTAGAGCAGGTTTTGCTAAAAAATAGAAAATCCTATAAAAAAGAGTTGGAAGGTTCATCATATCGAATTATTAACTGGGATGCAGCTGCCAAAGCCTTAAAGGATGCCGGAGTTGAAAATTTAGACTCCGAAAATCCATCAGTTGTTTTGGTTGGTGAAGCCGGCACATCAAACACTATCGAAGAACAGTTGAAAGAGGTTAAGAAAAAAGGTGCGACACTTATCTTAAAGTTTGATACAACCTTAGCGGAAATACTCTACAATTCTGGTCTTTTGTCGCAAAAAGTTACGGATTGGGGCGGCATTCAAACTCCGAGATGGATGGGGAACGGTTGGGGATACATTGACTATCTAATAGGTGAACAAGCCCTACCCGGTACCTCAACAATAGGAACCAACGGTTGGGAAGTAGATGATGACCCGATAGGATTTGCCCCTTTCAAAAGCAAATACAAACAAACATCCTACGGGGCTTATATCGCAAGACCCGATGTTCTTTTAACGTTAATCGGTGAAATTGAATATGGAAAAGGAAAAATCGTTCTTTTACCGACCTATCCAGTAGATGACAATAAAGCGTTTAACGATTTGTTGTTTTTCAATACGGTATTAACTTATTCGAAATAATGAGATAACCAAAGTAATGGATTCTGTTTTTGTGAAAGTGGCCTACTGGAGTTTTACACTGTTACACGGTTTTGAATATTAAATGGATTGGTAAAAGGCCCCCTAACACTTCGTGCCAGAGCTTATTTTCCTTGCGGTCCGGATCTACCCGCCGGTTGAAAAACCTTTGGCAGGCGGGCGGGACTCCCTTCTACGATGCTCAGGACAGGCTCCTCGCCCGTCAGCATAAAAAAGGCCCCGCTCTTACGGGACCTTTCATTGCGGTCTGGACGGGATGCAAATAGGGGTGTTTGGCTTTACATTATTTGGCATTATTTATCTGATATTCCGTATATTATAAAATATCGTTTACACTATCAAACACTACTTTCCATTAAAATTACGTCATAATTACATCATAATTATTTATTCGGAATGAATACTTGCAAGTTTCAGTTTTCTGAATAGGGGACAAAAGGTATAAGAATCTCCTTTTTTATGTATCCAATAGGTTTATTTAGATCATTTATTAAATGTCCATATTTGCTAAATATGGACATTTTTTGTAGATTTACATACTAATGGATTTGTTATGAATATCAGTTTCACTAAAAAACAGGAAGAATATATTGCTGACCAAGTAGCCACGGGCGAATATCAAAACAATAGCGAGGTAATCCGTGATGCCATCCGTCTGCATAGAATTTATCGGGACAAGGTTATCGGAGATCTTCGAAGGGAGATAGAGAAAGGCTGGAAAGCTCCCGATAGTCCAAGATCTATGGAGGATATCATTGCTTCAAAGAAGGGCAAGTGAAAAACGGTTACGTTCTATCGCAAGAAGCGGACAATGATATCGAGGATATTTTCGAATATGGCGAATACCGTTTTGGAAATCCACAAGCAATAGAATACCTTCTCGGCCTGAATGACCATTTAAAGGCAATTGCCAAAAATCCAGATATAGGTAAGGAAAGAAAAGAAATTAAGGATGGATTGTTCAGTTTTCCTTATATGTCCCATATTATTTTCTATCGTAAAATGAATGGATATATACGTATTATTAGAGTGTTGTACGGCGGAAGGGATTTGGTGAGGTTTCTAATTTAAAAGTTCAAAAAAACGATTATAGAATACTTGTATAACTGACCATCGTAATCAATTCCTCTTCTAAAAATTTCTATCCTTATTTTGATTGCGAGAATAACAATTACCGTAAGAACCAAAAGAGATTTAGAGGCAAGTAGTTATACCAAATTGAATAACCAGATGTATTTAGTAACTATCCTAAATACCTATCTGTAATAGTCACAACTGTCAGTTGAGGGATAGTGGCTAATATAACTAAAGAATGGACGGGACTCGAACTTTTCTTCAAAATGCCCAGTATATAAGGCCTTCCAATGGGTTGTTTTTTAGGCTCACCGCGCGGCTCACCTTTTAACAAAGTTTAACATTTAGGAAGTTACTATTGATAAGTAATCAATCCGTTATTTGAGCTTTGGTAACGATTTTTGTATGGTCATTGTGTTGGTTAGTCCCTAATTTATCAAATAAATTTCGGTGATAGTTCGGCGTGTGGATTTTCCGAGAGGAAAATCGGAAGCAATAATTATAGAACACGTTGGTACCAGCTTTTATTAATTCAATATAAATTTTGATTGAATTCTGTGAACTTTGATATTTGACCTTCATATTTATTTTTAGTGCTTCCACCTTTTACTATCTTCTCCTCTTGAACTACAGATCCAATTCGAAGGTGAACTGAAAATCCAACATCAGGTTTTTCCATAAAGTCTTTTTTATTTTCTTTGCTTAGGACGAAGTTATTTTCATAAAGATGTAGATCATTATTTTTGATTGCTCTATTGTATGCTGACATAGATTCTCCTCCGTTCTGTGAGTTAGCAATAAATCTTTCCATAAAGTCAATTGTATAATCTAATTCACCAATAAACTGATTTAAGTAAAAACCCATAAAAATTGGTCTTTCAATTCTGTCATAATATCTAATTTTAAATGCATTTTCCAGTATTTCTAAGAAAACTGGGTCAAATTCTGTAATTACATCATTATTGACTTTAGCTAAAAGATTTTTGAGCTTTTCAAACCTGTCGAAATGGTAATGATATTTTTCTCTGTGCTTGAGGTTAAAAACGATTATAGCCTTCAGATATTTTTCAACTGATGTACTTGCAAGTGTTAGCCCTTGAATTATCAAATGATTATTGAGTAAGAAACGAGCAGCAATGTAATCTCGATAGCCAAGGTCTATTAGCCAATGCCCTTTACAAAGCTTTTCCGTCCATGTAATCGAATTGTCCATAGTAATTGCCGGTAAAGGTTTGGCTACGCGCAATGTTCCGAAGGGGATAGCATAATAGGTTTTGTTGTGCGTAGTTATTTTTTTATAGGTTTTAGTTTTAAGCGTCTCTTTTTTTCTTCAAGATTCCATTTTTTTCTTTTTTCGATAATTTTTTCGATGCTGGTTAACCTAGCAAAATACTCATTATAATGAGCTTTGTGATTATTACGTTCTCTAGAATCGATTAGCCCCCTAACAATTTCTATCAACTGTTTATGAATTTCAAACCATGTATCTATTTGAATTACATCTATGGTTTTTAACCAAACCAACGCATCAGGATCATGAGACAAATTGTTACCGTAAAGTGGATATTCCCACTGCCCATGAGCTATTTTATTTCTGATTTGTCCCTGAGTTCTTAGATATGTGTCTACCAAATTTTTAATCTTCTTTTTCTTATTTGGTATCTCAGAACCTCGTTTGCGAAATTTTGCGAACGCCGTATTCACGCACTTTGTCCATTTGTTAATGACATCTCTGTCCTTTAAAATTTTCTTTTTATCAGATTCACTAAATCCAAATGGCGTGTGAACTAGTTTAACTAATGCTGCTTCAGACCATGAAGTGTAAATCAATAAATAAATATTTGTGTAAAGCATAACTCCATGGCTGTCATCTTTACGAAGTGCCATGTTTATTTGCATGTTTACCTTTCTTCTGGCTGAATCTAGCGTAATTAGGTTTTTTGAAAATTCGCTGTGGAATCTTTGCTCATCTGTGGTTACGGAGGTCATAGTCAAATCTAATTGTAATGCTCCAGGCAGTTGACAGAGAACTTTTGATGTTCGCTCTCAACTGCCCGGAATCGAACCGGGATTACTTGATTTACAATCAAGCGTGTTGGCCATATTACACTACAGCTGTATTTTAAATATCGTCTTTTTAAAAATATGCACAACTTGTGTATATATGAAACTTTATTGGGCTTATACCCGCAATCAGTATGGCTATGCCCAACTAACCAGCTTTTCAGTTTCGTAGTACACCTTTATTATATTTTTTCTTTCCTTTCATCACTTAAACCACATACTCATTTACTGTTAAGCACTGTGCTTTATCTGATTTTTGATTTAACATTGTCAAAGTATGGATATTCAATCAAAGTCACTTTTCCATTACTTTCATTTGTAAACTCAAATTTTACATTAGAATAATTTCGTTCCAACAGATCATTAATATCCGTTATTGTCATTGCTCTGTATTTTCCATTGTACATATACACAGTGGCACGTTAACAATTCCGAGTGGATTATGCCTTAATTGAATCCACTGTAACAGTTGTTATTCATTATCGTGCGCTGACTTTTTTTTATCCCAAATTACGGCAGAACTGAAAGCTCGATTTTCGTCTTTCAAGTCTAATAAGGGTTCAAAAGTTGTAATTTCCATATCAGACGTTCCGCCCTTATTTGAACATAGAATTTTCTTGATGTTTTTATATATTTCCGCATCTTCTTTATTGTAACCAGGGAAAGCTATACTTATTTGCGCTTCTCTTGATTTAGTTTTCAGAACAAAAGTGTTCAAGAAGCATATAAGTTCTTTTGGCTTATTTATGGTATTTGCTCCGACATACATTTCTGGAAATTCGTAATTGATCCAAAATGGGTCGGTTATTATTTCCTTTTCCGGATTCAAAATCTGTTCTCTTACCATGTCTAAATTTTGATTGAACAGAAAAATATGCCCATACTTTTCAAATCCAAGCAAGTAACCAATCTTTAAAAGAGCAATCGATGCCAACCTCATATTTCCCTTGTCGGGAATTTTCATATTGAACTGGAATTTCCGAGTCGCATATTTTCCAAACTCACCTTCGATTGGAAAAAAACCTCTTTCCTCACTAGCTAAAAAGTTATCAAAATCTTTTGGATTTGAGTATTTGCTTTGAAGATTCAAAGTCATTTTGCCTTCATTGTCAAAACTCAAATCAGCTGTAACTTTTGAGCCTTGGGAATTTTCTAATTTAGTTCTATGCTCTGAGTTTGGACTAAAACTCTTAAAGTCTTGTTCCAAGAGATATGTAAGTAATTCAACATCTGTTCTGTGTCCGCTTTTGTTGTTACATTCTTTACAGGTCAAAATGTTATCTTTTCCACCCAAAGATTTTGGTGGATTATGTTCTAAGGTCAGATAATTTTCCTCGCTAGGAATTAAGTCGCTTTCAAGAAAAACCTCCAAACATAGAGGACATAAAACGCCTTTGTCAAATTCTACTTTGAATTTGACATTCGTTTTTTCTTTTATCCATTTAAGGTTTTGTGAATAAACGTCGAATATCTTCTTTTTCTTCTTGAATTTTCTCATTTCTCAGCTTGTGCACAACGGCTCGACTATGATTTCGGCACGTAGGGCAGCGCAGAAAAGCGAAATATGCAGGCCTTTACCTGGCCTGCGGAGCAAGCTGCGGAACAAAATCATTTAAGCCTAGATTTAGGATTTAAAAGTAGAAAAATAGTCGGCTGGTTGGAATGTAGTACTGAATTATAGCTTTTGAAAGACACTGTTTTTATTTAGGTAATACTTTTTCAAAATACAACTCCAATTTATTTGGATGAGGATAAACAACATACACCGGCACGTCAGGAAAAACCCTTGCCCTAATGCTCAAAATAAGTCTATATGCACTGGGTTTATTGTCAATCATTTGGTGTCCAATATAAAGTCCTTTAACCTTTTCAGGGTCATAATGTAAAATCCTGTCTTTTTTCGGTCCTAAAGTAGTAATGAAACGCCATTCATTTTCATATTCCCAATGCTTGAGTTTTGTCGTCAACATATATTGAATAGCAAATGGATATTCTTTTTTTACTTTGACGAGTTTTTTGGGATATATAACTTTCACGAAAGTTCCACCAGCAGTTTGGTCAGCACTAGGAATAACGGTTACTTCTGTTCCTTTAAATTCAATTGCAAACCCATGATAATTATCCGTGTAAAGTGCCCACATAACATGATTATCCACAATTTCAGTCATAGAAACCACTCCGAGATTCGAACAATTATTTCTTTTAACTGTTGTCATTTCGTTGATTGTCTGTATGTCCTCTGGACTATCTAAAAGATTGATATTACAATCAAATGGGTCATTAAATGAGGCAGGGTTTGATAAATGAAAATATGAATTCATGAGCGAATCCAAATTGTTGATGTTCAAAGAATAGTATTTGAAAGCTTTTTCAGCTTTTTTTGGCATCATTACTCCGTTTTGGGAATAATGCCAAAAGCCAGTATCCTTTTCTTTTATTATGGCGTATTCTTCATCAATTTTAAACTCTGTCATTTTTTCAAATAGTGGCTAACGGTCATGTGTATGATTAGTTGCGGACTTTTCACGTAGGCTGAGCTTGTCGAAGTGGGGAAAATGTCCGCCTGTATCGAAGATAGTTAATTGCAAGGATTTCCATTTTGGGAAATCTGACCGCAATTAATTATACACCGTGTTGGCTGTAGTTTTTTCTAATTAGTTCAGGGTTAATAATTTCGTCAATGGTAAAAAGACTAAAAAAGGTTCCTTGAACATTTCCAAAAGCTTTGGGCGCATAAGTTTGGAAACCATTTTCCTCTATTGTCGAGTTGCTCACGTTTTTTAAATAGTCCGATTGTTCTTTAATGATGTCAATCGTAAACCCAGATAATATCGGAAAAACGAAAATTTTTCTTTTCAATTCTAAATCTAAATCCTTGCTCTTTTCATTGAATTTAGTATCTAGTCTACCGTCCAGAAAAATTTTGAACTTTTCTTTTTCATATCTTGATTTATTGTAGTCAATTGTTAGGACGTCAACTAGAATTGTATCTCCATTTTCCCTAACGAATTCAAAATCGATACTTTTTTGGTTTTCAAGTCTCCGCTCATACTTTTGAAAGGCATGGTTTAAACTTAAGTCCAAACACGCAGCTATCTCCCCAAGAGTATGATGGAAGTTATTTCTCTCAAAATTATAAAGTGCAGCAACCAATAAGTTTTTGAATTCCCTTCTATTTCCGAATTTTTCAAATTCACCAAGTAAATGATTGAAATAGCCGAATTCATTTCGAATGATTCTAGAATTATTTGTATTGTGCTCCTTTACTAATTCGAAAAAAGTTACTATAAAGTTATTGTTTGGAGTCCCGCCATTATGTTTTTCGGTATGCTCAAATGCTTTTGACAGAAAGGTTTTGAACTCAGCCTCGTTCAGATATTTCCATAAATTCGGTAAGTAAAGATTAATTATTTCAATACTGCTTCGAATCATCGTTTTAGTAAGCATTCATTTTCGTTTAAAATTACAGCCAACTTGTTTTTATAATCATAAAATACATCTATATACGCCCAAAACTGAATAAAATCGACGTCATGTATTATATTCTTTTTTTAGTTTTTGAATATTTATATTAGGTTCTTGTTGATTTCGGAATATTACCTCCAAAATCTTTTGCGGCCTAAGGACAACCACTAACAAAAAAGTGCCAATTCCAATCGCTAGATTCCCATAATCAATTCAATTGTATTCTTTTTGCATCACTTATTTATTCTACAATACTATTTTTTAAGTATCGCCTGTATTTGTCTCATTTCAGACAAGGATAAATTTACCTCATAGCCGTCCTATCATTTCTTGTATAATCCTTCTTGATTTCGACTTATCTATAGACAATTTTGCGGTTATGCATGCATATAAAATGGCCGACAATAGTCTCGTGGTGTATATCAGTTCTGGTCCAGAGGCTTTGAGAGGTTTAACACTGCTGTCGTAATGTGTAAAATAGTTTCTTGTGTTTATGGCCATATTTATGAAATTCTTTTTTGCCTTGTTGTCCTCAAAAAGGAAATCTAGTTCATATCTGCTAATCAAGTCTTTAAGCCTTTGTCTCAAGTTGGGTTCATTCGCGTACCGCAAGAGTTGTTCCATCCAATCCCTATCCTTATTCGGTTCTGGGAAAGCGCCCATGGCGGCATTTTTCAATTTTTCGAAATATTCGATTGAAAACTTGGTCATATCACTCTCTAATCGGTGAAAAACTTCTACGGCATGGGCGGCATCAAGAAATCTATTTTCAGTGAAAAGACGTTTTGACTTTAACCTACTGTTAATTAAGTTAATTGGTATGTGAAAGGTTTTGTATAAGACAAACCAGTTATTTAATACCTCATCAAAGTTTTCCTCGACAATGGAATATGGTATGATATGATCCATGATATTGTTATGGATACTACCAGAATGAAAAAAAGTGGTTGGAAAATAAACTTCAACCGGAATATTTCTGGTCGATGATCCGATTTTTTCGGTAAAAGCATTGTCTTTCAACTCAAACTTGGTCGGATAACTCTGTTCATTGGTGCAAAATGATATGAACGTAACAAAGCATTTAATATCTTCCCAAATCCTCAACCAATTCTCCTTGGAGACGTAAGAAAGATTTAACTCGGTAAATTGCTCAACAATGTGTCGGTTTGGGTCATTTTCAGACTTAAGGGACGCATCATGGTATATATTGCAAGTGATGTCTCCATTCAATATAATATCGTCCATACTTGTACTTCTGCCTTCAATTTTAAATGACCAATCTTCAAAATTATGCTCAATTTTCATGTTTGGTGGATTAAACCATGGTCCCAGATTAAATGTCGAAAATGAAGCTTCATGGAAAATTAGATCGTCCTTGCTCTTTACCTGGATCCCTTTGAAAATAAACGTCACGTTATAAGTGGTAATCGTTCCAAAATTGCGACTGCTCTTAAACGATCTATAATCTAAATCAACCAGCGTGAAAACTCCAATTGGCGTCTTACCGACAACCAAGTCTATCTTATGGTGCCGGAATGGAATGGGATCCTCCGTAAAACTTCCGAATATTGAAATTGAAATTCTGGTTTCAGGGTCAAATGTTAACTTTCCATGAATCCAATCATTTTTTGTGGCACTACTCCACTTTCCCTCAATTTCAAATTTATTTATCAAATGCTTAGATTTAGTAGTTCAATTAATTTTGCTTAATGTTCTTTCTAGGGCTTCATTTTCCTAGAGAGCCCACTATATCTCAAATATTTGTAATAGAATGTTTTAGAGATGTTCAGTTCCTCGAAAATCTCAGAAACTGTCAGCTTCTTCCTTAAAGGACTTCTTACAAAGTACAGCTTTTTGTTGGTTTTTCTTACTTGCAATTTTACAAATCAACAGCTTTTTTTTAACTCTTTTATACTTAGTCTTCCTTCGAACTGAGCCAAATAAATTTCACAATCAACTCATATTTTTATTAATTTTGAGCCGAATAAGAATTATAATCGACTCATGCGCTATAATTGGCAACAAAAAGATTGGCCCAATTTTCAATATCAAATTACTGATATTGAGGATTTGCTTTTTGACTTTGCCCAACGAACCGGGCGAATCAGTGGGGTGTTGGAAGGACTTTCCAAAACCGAGCAAACGGAGGCCATGATTAACCTTATAGTTTCAGAGGCTATTAAGACCTCGGAAATCGAAGGCGAGTATTTGAGCCGAAACGATGTGATGTCGTCCATTCGAAGAAACTTAGGACTTAACCCAGAATTACCCTTGACGAAAGACAAACGGGCTGAAGGGGTAGCTGAATTGATGCTTGCCGTCCGTAATGATTTTAAAAAACCGCTGACAAACGAAATGCTTTTTATTTGGCACGCCATGTTGATGAGGGGCAATACTCAAATTCAAATAGGTAAATGGCGTACCCATGAGGAACCTATGCAAATCGTTTCTGGTGGCATGGGCAGAGAGGTTGTTCATTTTGAAGCCCCACCATCCAAAAAGGTCACTGCTGAAATGAATGGCTTTATCAAATGGTTCAATACTTCGCAAACTGAAATCAAAAAACCTATCGTAAGAGCTGCCATTGCCCATCTCTATTTTGAAACCATTCACCCATTTGAAGATGGGAATGGTAGAATTGGCCGTGCTGTGGCGGAAAAGGCACTTTCGCAAAGTATCGGTCGTCCCGTGCTGTTCAGTTTGTCCAAATCCATTGAGGGAAACAAAAAGGCCTATTACGATGCCTTGCAAAAGGCACAGCGTTCGAATGAAATCACTGACTGGATAAATTACTTTGTCAAAACGGTTGTGGATGCCCAAATCGATGCCGAGCAAGAAATCGAATTCACTTTAAAAAAGACCAAGTTCTTTGACCAACACAAAGATGAACTCAATGAGCGTCAACAAAAAGTAGTTCGAAGAATGTTGGATGAAGGTCATCAGGGATTTGAAGGGGGCATGAACGCCCGAAAATATGTTTCATTGGCAAAAACATCCAAAGCAACGGCCACAAGGGATTTGCAAGACTTGGTGGCTAAGGGTGTTTTCAAAGTTATTGGAGGTGGGAGGAGTACACGTTATGAAATCAATATTTGAACCAAAAGTTCGTTAAAGCTTGAATACACTCCTGAATCTATACATTTCTGATACTAGAATAAATGGTAAACGTTCTTCATAAATCCCTTACCTATTTTATTGCTTTTGTATGGCTCGTAAATGGCCTTTTATGTAAAGTGCTCAACCTAGTTCCTCGACATCAAGAGATCGTTGGCCGGATACTTGGCGAAGATTATTCAAGACCGTTGACATTTGTCATTGGCCTTGCGGAAATCGTTGTGGCCATCTGGGTCTTGAGTGGCTTTAAATCACGCCTGAATGCCATACTTCAGATTCTGGCGGTCATCACCATGAATGCTCTTGAATTTATTCTTGTTCCCGATGTGTTGTTATGGGGAAAGTTCAACGCCCTTTTTGCATTTTTATTTGTTATTATCATATACTTTAATGAGTATCATTTAAAAAATAAGGTAAAACCACAATCATAATATGCTCAGGTCTTTTAAGAATCATCCTTTTGCTGTTGAGGCTTTTTTTGAAAGTTCACTGGTTTTGACCTTTGCGTTTCCAAAAAGACAATTGCAAAATCTGATTCCAGACTGTTTGGAGCTCGATTCTTTTGAGGATACTTGGGCCTTTGTTGCAGTAGCGATGGTTCAAACCAAGCACTTGCGACCTAAAGGTTTCCCTAAGTTCCTGGGAAATGATTTTTTTCTGATTGGATATCGCATTTTCGTTAGATACACAAACAATGCCGGGAAAAGGTTAAGAGGACTATACATTCTGAAGTCCGAAACTAACAAAAGGAAAATGGAGTTTTTTGGAAACATTTTTACCCACTATCATTATAACACTGTTGATATTACTAGGACTGAAAAAAATGGTGTTTTGGAAATAAGCTCTGTCCAATCTGCTTTCAAAGTTAAAACCGACATTTCAGCAAATATTGTTTCAATTCCCGAAAACTCACCATTTTCCGATTGGAAAGAAGCCAAACGTTTTGCTGGCCCCCTGCCCTTTACATTCACATATCAACCGCATACAAAAGAAGTTTTAATCATTGAGGGTGTACGACAAAACTGGAAACCGAAACCTGTTAGGGTATTGGATTATCAAGTTTCATTCTTAGATACTTTAAATATGGAAAATCCCATCTTGGCAAATGCTTTTATCATCGAAAACATTCCATACTACTGGAAAAAAGGAAAGAAAGAACGATGGGGCAGTTAAGAAAACCTTTTCAGGGAGTGGCCAATATTCTTCGATTTAACTGGCACTTCTATGCCATAGGAGTAGTGGTTGTTATGGCTTTGGTACTGGTCGCAATATTTTTAATTCCGAAGGAATTCAAGACTTTATTCAATATAGCTATCCTTTTGGCAATTCTAAATATTTCAGCATCTTTAATTGTGTCCTGGTATGTTTATGATTATTCCGAATTATATGAATTATCATGGCTAGACAGACTCAAACTTCCTAAAAAAGCTAAGGTTGTCAATATTAATGCTGGTTTTGATGAAACTAGCTCCTTAATAAAAAATAAGCTAAAGGTATCAGAACTAAAGGTTCTCGATTTTTATGACCCTAATAAACATACTGAGATTTCTATAAAAAGAGCTAGAAAGGCCTATCCACCATATCCGAATACGATGCGCATTCAAACCGATTCCATCCCCTTGGGAACAGATTCAATTGATGCCGCCTTAACTGTTTTATCCGCGCATGAAATTCGAGATTCCGAAGAAAGAAGTCATTTTTTTAAGGAAGTCAACCGTATTTTAAAACCTGGTGGGAATTCCATTGTAGTAGAGCATCAGCGAGACATGCCCAATATGCTGGCTTTTGGTATGGGAGCTTTTCACTTTTTTAGTGCGAAAGAATGGTTGAAGACGTTCAACTCAGCTGGTCTTGAAATTAAAGAAACATTCAGAATCACTCCGTTCATCACAGCATATATACTCGAGAAAAATGGAAATACACCTTAGAATTATTGGCGCCTTATTGGTCATTTTGGCCTTTGTTCATGTTATTTTCCCGAAATACTTCAATTGGGCCAAGGAAACAGCAGCTATGAGCCTTATCAATCGCCAAATGATGTATGTTCATACTTTGTTCATTGCACTCACCGTTTTTCTAATGGGACTCCTTTGTGTAACTTCCGCTACCGAAATGGTGACGACTCCGTTGGGCAGGAAAATTGCGCTAGGCCTAGGGATATTTTGGATAATTCGCCTGTTCATACAACTGTTCGGGTATTCATCAAAGCTTTGGAAAGGGAAGGGTTTTGAGACCATCGTCCATGTGGCCTTTACTCTATTTTGGATTTATATGGGCATAGTATTTATGGTGGTCGCCAATGGCTAAGATGAGAGAAAACGAAGTTTTGAAATGCAAATCCCTGAAATCTTTTCTAATTACTATTTCCCTAGCTAAAAAGATGGCTTCACTCATTAGTACTTGAATTAAGGAAGATAATTTTAGTACTTGTTGCAAAACTAACCAATATGAAAAAGTCAATATTCTTCTTACTTCTAACCATAGGATTCCAACTCCTTTCTGCACAAACCAAATATGATAGACTTTGGAAAGAAGTGGAACAATTTGAACTTCAAGGTAAGTTCAAAAGTGCAGCCGAAATAACTGATAAAATTTTGAGAAGGGCTGAACGCTCTGAAGAAAGCGCACAATTAATCAAAAGCTTTATCTACAAATCAAAGTTTGCACTTCTACTCGAAGAAGATGCACAGCAAAACATCGTTTCTGAAATAAGAGTTTACATCGCTAAAAGCGATTTCCCTACAAACGTCATATTAAAATCAGTATATGCTGGTTTTCTAGAACAATATCTAAGCCAAAACCAGTATAAAATCCGAAATAGGACGCAAACCTCAAATAGCGGTTCATCCGATAATTTTGAAGTGTGGGATATAAATGCACTAGTGAATAAAATTGGAAATCTTTATCAAGAATCCGTTTCAGATGGAATAAGGTTAAAACAAATTCCCATTAAAGACTATGAGGCCATACTGACCGATAGCAGAACCTCTTCAAAGTATAGACCTACACTCTTCGATTTTCTAGTTCATCGTGCTCTCGAATTTTACAAAATAGACCGGGTATATACAAATCGGCCAAAGGAGCGTTTTTTACTGAATGATCGAATGCTATTTGAACCTACAATGGGGTTTTCCTCCGAGAAGTTTTATACCCTTGACAGTGTTTATTCCAATCGAAATGCGGTAAAATATTTTCAAAAGCTAGAGTCTTTCCACCAGAATAAGGACACCCTAGCCTATATTGATATTGTTTTGCAGCGCCTGAAGTTCATGAAAAACAACGCACTCGTTACTCGCAAAGGCTCGCTCTATTTTAAAGCTTTGAAAAAGCTGAGGGACGAATATAAAAATCATGAGACGTCGGCGGTAATCGACTACGAAATTGCAAACTTTCTCTTTGAGGCTTCCAAGGAGCAGAACGCAAAGAATAGCATGAAGCTAAAAACGAAGAGAATAGAGGCCTTTGAAATATGTGATAATGCGATAAAGAACCATTCCAATTCCGACGGGGGGCTTCTATGCAAAATTTTAAAGAACACAATCGAAGAAAAGAAACTGAATATTGAGACCGAAAAGAATATTCTACCGCAAAAACCATTTTTGGCAAAAGTTGAATTTAGGAATGTAGATAGTCTTTATATATCTATGTATAGAATCCCTTTTGACTATTTTGAGGATAGCCATTCATATGTTAGGGATAGTCTCTCGCTCGAAATAATTCAGACAAAAAAACCAATGGCTTCCAAGTTCTTTTCGCTTCAAAAAAAGGCGGATTTCTATGAATATACCACTGAAATTGATCTACCTGCACTTTCGATAGGCCATTACATGATAGTTGCCTCAAGTATTAAGAACGTGAGCGATTTGAATGAAATCTATACTTCCGATGTAGTCAATGTAACCAATCTAGCACTGTTGTCTTCTCAAACGGATGATCATCTGAATCTAAAATTCTTAAATCGTGAAAATGGCAAACCCATTCCTAATGCCAAAATAACCATTACAGATGGAGAAAAGCTAAATAAGGAAGGAAAGACCAACTCCTTTGGTGAATATCATGTAAAGCGAAGCAAAAAGGAAGTCTACGATTTGAGGATAGTCGCATCAATTAAAGACGATACTTTATTACACAATGACTACAGCCTCTATCGAACTTATCGGAATGAAAAAGATGACGAGCATATAGCCAAATTGTATCTTTTTATGGATCGGAGCATATATCGCCCAGGACAAACTTTGTATTTCAAGGGAATGCTCATTGAAAAGAAAAAAGGCATTTCAAAGGTTGTTCCCAATACTTATGTAAGCGTTTCAATAGAGGATGCAAATGGAGAGGATCTCAAGACATTCAGATTACGAACCAACCAATATGGCTCGGTAAATGGAGAATTTAAGATTCCTAAAAATTCAATGACTGGAGAATTTTATATCTATATGGATGAAGACGAAGGTGATGAGGATGGTAGATACGATCGTTACTGGGATAAAGTAGATGATATGGACTACACGGAAATCGCCTTTTCCGTAGAAGAGTATAAGCGTCCTAAATTTGAAATATCCTTTGAAGATATAACGGAAAACTTAATTATTGGTGATTCAGTTTCAGTATCAGGTTCAGCTAAAGCGTTTTTAGGTTCCGATATCTCAAATGCCAAAGTGGACTACACCGTAGAGAGGAATACAATATCGCTATCGAATAGCTATTATTATCGAGGAGATAAAGAAGTGGTAGCCCAAGGAGAGACCGATACCAATGGCCAAGGAAAATTTACCATTCCTTTTTTTGCCATACCGGATTCCACTTTGATAGAAGCAAATAGACCGGTTTTTTCGTACGACATAAGTGTAGATATAACGGATATTAACGGCGAAACGAGAACAGGAGAAAAAACAGTTTATATAGGTTATCATAATCTTAAAACTCAAATTACTGTAGCTCAAAGATTAAACGCAGAAGAAGAAAATAGTATTGGAGTAGCTGCCAAGAACTTGAATGACCAACCTATTGAGGCAGAGGTAAAACTTGAGGTATTTAAGATTGACGAACCGGAACGTATTCTAAGAAAAAAACCATGGTCGGTTGTGGAATTGCAGTCTATATCGAAGGATAAGTACTCAGAACTTTTCCCAAATGAACCCTATGACAGTACAGACGTTAAGGAGAATTGGCCGAAAGGAGATAAAGTTTTCCAAAAAAACTTCAACACCGAAGGTGACGACAAAATAATGCTGGGCGATATTTCTGACTGGAAATCAGGTTTATATAAAATTGAAATTACTGTTATAGACAGCAGGAAAGATACTGTAAGCACAAGCACATCTTTTAAGGTATTCAATCCAAGCGATAATTATTTGTCGAGCAACGAAATATTCAAATATGAGTTGGTCAATTCTGAATTTAAGACGGATGGATTCATACTGTTGAAATTTAAAACATCAGTAGAAGAACTTCATGTGTTTACCGAGGGCTACTACGTTGACAAAGAGGTATTTAAAGAATTGGTTCACATTACCAATGGCAACAGTTTGGTCAAAGTCCCGGTAGAGAACTATTACAAAGATAAATTGGTATTCAATTTCTACTACACAAAGTTCAACAGCTTATATAGTGATCAGTTTGCCGTCAATTTTCCTGAAGTCGAAAAAGCCCTTTCTGTCGAAACACTGAGTTTTAGAAACAAGCTGATTCCCGATTCCAAAGAAAATTGGAGCTTTAGGATAACCGATTCCAATAGGGAAAGTGCGCAAGCGGAAGTATTGGCAGCGATGTACGACACTTCGTTAGACCAATTTAGGGAACATAGTTGGAACCAAGATATAGGATTTAGGAATTACAACTATTCTAGTGCCCCATATATCCAAAACATGGGATCCTTTGAGACAAATAGTTTTAGGCCTTTTAACTATATAAAAAAACGTAATATCCTTCCTTTTTTGAAAAATTACCATCAGCTCAATTGGTTTGGATTGAACTTCGGTAAAATGAGTTACGAAAACGAAAAATACCTCAAAAGTCTAAGTCAAAAGGTACAACAACCACAGAGGATAGATGGCAATATCAGTGGTATCGTAGCCGATCAAGATGGTATTCCATTACCAGGAGTGAATGTAATTGTAAAGGGAACCACGTATGGTACCCAAACCGATTTTGACGGCTTCTACTCTATCAACGCACCCGTGGGCTCAGAATTAGTCTTTAGTTATATCGGTCAAAAAAGTGAGCAAGTCGCCATAAAAAAATCAGGTTCGGTAAATGTAGTCTTGACCGAAGATGCTCAAGCGTTGGACGAGGTCGTAATAGTCGGTTATGGTGCCGTTAGAAAAAAGTCGTTAACCGGATCGGTCACCTACATAAATGCAAGCAGTGTATACGCAGACATTGAACGCAAATTACAGGGAAAGGTAGCTGGTGTTAACATTACCCAAACGGCCGGTACTCCGGGAACGGGTTCAGAAATTATTATTCGAGGCTTAAGTTCCGTCTCTAATGACAATCGAACGTTATTCGTTATTGATGGAGTTCCCATGGAGTTTGAAGATGGTATATCTTCTGAAGTTACCCTATTACCTGATGACATTGCTGATATTCAGGTGCTAAAAGACAGTGCCGCTACAGCAATCTATGGTTCAAGAGGGGCAAATGGAGTGGTAATAATAACTACAAAAAAAGGACTTGAAGATGCTTTGCAGGTCGAACCAAGGTCTGATTTAAAAGAAACAGCCTTTTTCTTTCCAAACCTCACTACTAATAGCCAAGGTACACTTAGCTTTAACTTTACATCTCCACAGGCTTTGACCAAATGGAAATTTATGCTCTTGGCGCATACAAAAGATTTAGAACTTGGAGGTCTTGAAAAAACTGTGATTACGCAGAAAGATTTGAGCGTTATACCTAACAGTCCAAGATTTTTAAGGGAAAAAGATTCTATTGTCTTTTCGGCGAAACTAAGTAATCTGACTACTAACCCACTTTCTGGAACTTCCGTACTGCAACTTTTTGATGCCATAACGATGAAGCCAATTGGCGAAAAAGTGATAAAATCACCACAGACCAAAAACTTCAATTTAGCTCCGCAGGCCAATACCGAAATTTCATGGCAATTGGTAATTCCTGAAGGTATACAGGCCATTCAATATAAAATATTGGCTAAAGCTGGACAGCAAAGTGACGGCGAAGCAAACATACTGCCAGTATTATCCAATAGAATATTGGTTACTGAAGCTCAACCTTTATGGGTGGTACCCGGTAAGAATAGGGAAGTAGAGTTTAAGAAGCTATTATCAAACGACTCAAAATCCCGTAAAAATCATAAGTTCACAATTGAGTACACCTCAAATCCGGCTTGGTTGGCTATTAAGTCCCTCCCATATTTGATGGAATTTCCACATGAATGTGCAGAGCAAACCTTTTCTCGGTTCTATGCGAATGCCCTTGCTGAATCCATCACAAAGAACAATCCAAGGGTTGAAGAAGTTTTTAAAAGTTGGAGGGCTAACGGAACTGACGAATCCCACTTGGAAAAGAATGAAGACCTAAAATCCATACTCCTTTCTGAAACACCATGGGTAAAAGATGCCATGAATGAAAAGGAAATCAAGGCAAACTTGGCGAACTTGTTCGAATCGGAAAAAGTACGAGATCAGCAGAACCAGAGTCTAAACAAGCTAAAAGAACTGCAACTTAGCTCAGGAGGTTTTCCTTGGTTTGCGGGTGGAAGTGAAAGCGAATTCATTACCAGACACATCGTAGCGGGATTTGGACATCTCAGCAAATTGAACACGCAAAATGAAAGTGACTATAAAGCAAAACCGATTGTAAAAAAGGCTTTAGAATTTATGGATAAAGAGTTTCTAAAAGACCACAAAGATCGATTCGAAAAAGTTTCCGATACCTCAAGCGTTATTTTGAACAATAAGATAATTCACTACTTATACGCAAGAAGCTTTTACTTAGAGACTTATCCGCTTTCCAAAAAATTAGAGGCTATTTCAAATAGGTATGTAAAGAAAAGTCAAGAATCTTGGTTAACGCAATCGCTTTACAATAAAGGAATGATAGTATTATTCCTTAATCGAATGGAAGAAAAAGAAGAAGCATCCAAAATTCTGGAGGCATTAAAACAGCAGGCTGTGGATAGTGAAGAAAACGGAATGTATTGGAAAGAAAATACGTCAAGTTGGCACTGGTACCAAGCACCGGTCGAAACTCAAGCCTTATTGATAGAGGCATTTACCGAAATCGGAACCGATACTAAAACCATTGACAAATTAAAACTTTGGTTATTGAAAAATAAACGCACCAATCAATGGGCGACCACAAAGGCGACCACTGAGGCCATTTATGCCCTTTTAATGAACGGAAGCGATTGGCTCTCTGTCAGTGACAATACTTTAATTGAAATAGGGGACGAAAGAATAAAGTCGAAAAAATTGGAATCCACTCAAAAAGAAGCTGGCACTGGATATCTTAAAGTCGATTGGTCGGATGACGAAATTACACAGAAAATGGCTACTGTGCAGGTTTCCAACAAAAGCGATATAAGCGGTTTTGGGGGCGTTTACTGGCAATATTTTGAGGATTTGGACAAGGTTGTAACCTCCGAAAAAAGTCCCTTACAAATCAAGAAAGAAGTTTTTGTTAAAACGAGAACGGAAAATGGTGAAAAGTTAATTCCTGTGAATGCAAGTTCCGTATCGCTCGGCAATGTTGTAACCATACGAATGGAAATAACTTCATCCGAAGATTTGGAATTTGTTCACCTTAAAGATTTGAGGGCCTCCGGCTTAGAGCCTATCGATGTACTGTCAGAATACAAATGGCAAGATGGATTGGGATATTACCAATCGACCAAAGATGTTGCCACCCATTTTTTCTTCGACCGACTACCCAAAGGAATTTATGTCTTTGAATATGACTTACGAGCCAATAATAGTGGTGATTTCTCCAACGGCATTACAACCATTCAAAGTATGTATGCCCCGGAATTTACAAGTCATTCCGAAGGGTTACGGTTGAACATCAAAAAATAAGATTCCATGGAAAAGATGCGGATTGTTGCCACTTTCAATTTCTAAAATCTATTTCTTCCTATCCAATGTATTCTTTCCAACATTATACGCATAGGTAGCACAAGGCACATATTGCAGCGTAACACCTTGAAACTCCTTTTGGGTTTTGACATCAATTGTTGTTACCAATGCAGAAGTTAGCCCATTCGAATTACAGAAGTCAATAAGGCTTTTTAACTCGTTAGGTTTTTCTTCATATCTATTACTCCATTTGATTTCCAACGCCCAAGTGGGTTGTAATGTACCTTCATCGATTCCTACCATATCCACCTCTCCCTTTCCCCAATGGGCATAATACGGATTAAACCAATCACGGTGCATCCACTGCGAATAAATGGCCGTTTCTACCAAATCGCCCATACGTTTTTCATTGGTAATCGCCAATGGCGTAAATAATGCAGCGTACAAAGATGGATTAGAGAGGTACATTTTAAACTTCACTTCTCTTTTGAAACGTTTCCCGCTTTGGCCAATTCTACTGATTTTTTTGACTAAAAAAGCGGACTCCAGATATTCAATATAGGTTTTTATGAGGTGCTTCTTTACCCCTGAAGTTCTACTCAACTCTTCATACTCAAATTCATGGGCCGTATTAAAACAAATGGTAGTGAACAGCCTATTCAATTCTTGCACATCTTTAATTCCATACAAACTAGGTAAATCTCGTAACAGCACCTTATCAACAATATCCTGTTTTATATAACGCCCAGGATTCTTTTGCATTTGTGGCGAGAAAATGATTTCGGGATACCCTCCAAAATTGATATATTTCACAAAATGCTCATTCAACAACTGGGAATTTACGGTATCATAAAAATGTTGCTCCTTCCCTTTCCAGAGCAAATTGCTCTCGACCATTAGGTGCTGTAGATTGTTTATATGTATGTATTCGTAGAAGGTAAGGGGTGGCAATAAAAAGTCTGTAAAGCGTCCCGCACCGCTCTCGTTACTTTTAAATTTTAGGGCAGCAGCGGCACTACCGGATACTATAAATTTTGTGCCACGATAACTGTCCACCAATGTCTTTAGATGAATTTCCCAATCTTTCAAATATTGTATCTCGTCAAAGAATACGAAACAGTCTTTGGGATTTTGGTTGCCTATAGCTTCCAAAGCATATTTGAAAAGCTCTTCCAATGCGATATTGATGTAAATGGGATTTTCTACCGTAATGAAAATAATTTTTTGAGCAGGGATCCCTTCGTCTATCAGCTCTTGAATGGTATGGTGCAACATTACGGTTTTCCCGACCCTTCTTGGCCCCATTAGCACAACGGCCCTGTTTATGGTTCGGTCGAATACCATAGGTTTGAAAATATCGAAGTACAATCGGCGTTGCATGGCATTGTAATCTTCTTCAATACCGTTATTACGCCACCAGTAGTTTTCAAACTGAATACGTTCTAAAACCTGTGATTTAGATATTTTTTCAACCATTATTTCCTTATTTGATTCAAATATAATAAAATAAACAATATTTTTTATCTTATTTATACATCTAATAGTGGTATAAGAAAAATAATGGCTTATTTTTTGCTTAGTTCATTTTATACAACGGTTTCTTGTTAGATTTTTCTTGCAATCGAAAAATTGCCCTATTTTAGAATGCGAAACCTCACTACCAACCATTAATGATATTCAACGAAGACTCCAGAGTAAAAATACCTTCCATATTGCATCTTATTCGTCTGGGGTACGCCTATATATCTCTATATGAACAAACGTGGGATGAATCAACAAACATTTTTACCGATATTTTTAAAAAAAGCATTCAGCGCATAAATCCCGAATTGGATGATGATGCTATTTCCCGATTGTATGCGGAGGTTTGGCTTTGACTTTAAAAAGTATTCATAACCTGTGATAAACTTATGGTCGACCCTACGCATAGGAATGTCGTTTCTTTGATAATTGTGTTGGATATAGGCTGATACGTGCTTGTAGGCCGCTCTATAGCGTTGTAAAGTGCCTTTGGTAAAACCTTTTCCCAATAGGCTTTCCATTTCATCATTATGATTCTGGAAGATTTCCAATACCATCCATTCCTTGCCTTCCTTTCCCAGATAAATGTTCTTGATGATGGTGGCGGAAATATCCTGATGTTCCCTTAGCAGGGTATCATGGATTTCAAAACAGCGGTTTTTCACGGTATCCAAAAATCGGTTGAATTTAGAGACTTCCATGGTAGTTCCCCGCAGTTTACCACCGCGCGAATCCCACCGTTGTTCCTTGACACGACGCCCTAAACTGAGCTCTGCACGTTTTCCATTGACAGTTATCCGGGCATAGACTGTTATCATTCCGTCCGTATCGGTATCGGATTTTTTTGGTAAAAAAGGACGTTTATTTTTCCAGACATCGGTGAGTAATTTTGAAACTCACCGGAAAGTACTAAAACCAAATGTTAAGATTTCTTCGTAAAGATTTCTTTAACAGTCAATTACAGCGATGGCGGTGAGTCTTTTAAAGGGGTATTTTAACGCACCGAATTACGCACCTTTTTTATGGTTTTATATGGTATTTTTTGATATCAAATAAAATAAAAAAGCCTGTAAATACTTGATTTACAGGCTTATTTCGAATTCTTCAATGAATTCCAGCGGTCTGGACGGGACTCGAACCCGCGACCCCCTGCGTGACAGGCTAAAACTTTAAATATTTTCAAAAATCAATAATATGTTAACATATTGATTATTAGATTTTTAATTGATTTTTATACCATTTGGTTCGGTTCGATATCAAGAAAAAGTATGCAAAAAGTTTGCAATTTTTATTCGTAACTTAAGTAAAAACCGGACGAAAATGGCCAAGATAAGCTTGATATTGGATACCAGGAAAAGCTCTAGAAAAACGGACGGCACATACCCCATTTCCTTCAGGGTACATCATATAAAAACTCGATACGTTGGCCTAGGCCATTCAACCTCCATTTTGGGGTGGGACGAGGTCAACAACAAATTGAGAAAATCCGTTGTCCGTAACAAGGGGCTTCGCCGTGAGGAAATAAACATTGAATTGGAGGACAAGCTGTACCAGGCCAAATGCCTGTTGAGGGAACTTGGAGACAGTCTCCGCCTCTTGGAGGTCGGCGATCTTGTCCAATTGATCAAGGACAGGTGGAACGACAATATAAGGTCGGAGATCAAAAAGAAGGTCGAAAACGATATCTCGCTCGAGGACTGGGGCAACGTTTTGATCCAAAGAAAGCGGAACGCCAACAAACCAGGAACGGCCAAATGGTATTCCAATGGTATGGCCGCCCTTAAAAAATTCAATGAAGGGAAACCGGCTAAACTCCATGAGATTGACATTTCCTTTTTAAGGAACTTCGAGGCCTTTCATTTGGGCAAGGGGAACAGTAAAAATACCATTAGCATATATCTCAGGGCCATTAGAGCCATTTACAACTCCGCCATAGAGGAAGACCGTTTCGTACCCTTGAAGAATCCCTTCGAGACCTATAAAATCCCATCCGGGGGCCGTACCAGGAAAAGAGCCAGGACAAAGGAAGATATCAACAGCATAAAAGAGCTAGCTTATCCAACTGGTTCCATTCTCTGGCATGCAAGGAATTATGCCATGATCATGTTCTACTGTAGGGGAATGAACTTCATCGACCTTGTGCAGGTCAAGGTCGGACATGTTACGGACACCCACATATATTATGGAAGGAGCAAGTCGGACAAACCCCTTGCGATAAGAATTATCCCCGAACTACGTAACATCCTTGACCGTTACGTGGCCGGAAAGCAATCCGACGACTACCTGTTCCCGACAAATTATGATGGGAGTACAGAACATTATCAAAAGTACAAGTCCCAAAGAAGGAGAATGAACGAAAGGTTGAAGATCATGGCCAGGGACGCGGGAATCGAAGGAAGGTTCACGACCTACAATATCCGGCATTCCTGGGCCACCATCGCTAAATACCTTGGGATTTCCACCGAACTGATAAGCGAGGCGTTGGGCCACAGTTCCCTAAGGACGACACAGGTCTACTTGAAGGACTTTGACAACAATGTATTGGACGAGGTCAATGCCTTGGTCGTTTCTTGACCGATGGACAGATTATACCGGACAAGATTTTTAGCCCATTTATGATTTTTGAGTGAATTGATGATTCATTTGGACTAATATAGGTTAACCATATGACTTAATTTTAATACATATGAAATTATTCAATTGTCCAAATTGTTCTCAACAAATATTCTTTGAAAACCTAAGCTGTTTAAACTGCGGGGAGTCTTTAGTCTTTTATCTAGAGAAATCGGATTTTGTACCTACTCCACTTCGCAATAATGTACAATATTGCAGAAACAGAGAACTAATTGGATGCAATTGGCTATCAAAAAATCCTGATGGCTTATGTCAATCCTGTGCTTTGACTCATCATAAACCAAAACCAGGAAATCTGCTCAATATTACAAGATTAACAGAATTGGAAGCTGCCAAAAGAAGATTAGCATACCAACTTAAATCCTTGAAGCTGCCAATAGAAAAAAAAGATAAGGACTCTGGTGAAGGAATTCAATTCAATTTTCTTCCAAAGAACAATAAATATGGTCTATTGACCGGGCATTCTAACGGAGTTATTACTTTGTTGCTTTCGGAGGCAGATTCTGTTCAAAGAGAGCAAATGAGGAAAAAAATGTCCGAACCTTATCGTACAATATTAGGTCATCTAAGACATGAAATTGGGCATTATTATTGGAAACTCCTTTGCACTGAGAAGAATTTGGATTCCTTTAGAAGATTATTCGGTGATGAACGAATAGATTATTCGGAAGCACTCAACAAGTATCATGAAAATGGTGCTATTTTATCATGGAATGAAACTTTTATAAGCAAATATGCTTCAGCGCACCCTTGGGAAGATTGGGCGGAAACTTTTGCCCACTATCTTCATATTATGGATACTCTGGAAACGGCTCACTCATTTGGCATTTCAATCAATCCAAGAAAATCACCGGGCCTAGTACAATGCCCCAACCCTTACCAAGAATTAGAGTTTCAACAAATTTTTAAAGCTAGTGTTGCCTTGACAGGTGCAGTAAATAGTTTAAACCGATCTATGGGGATTTCGGATATTTATCCATTTGTAGTTCCGTACAAAGTATATGAAAAACTTCAGTTTGTGCATCAACTCATCCTAAGTCACAGTGAAAAAGCTATTTGATTGAACTAGAAAGATTATCTTCCTTTACAAAGACTGTAATGGTGATGGTATTCACATTTATTTTATCTTCACTTTTTTGAAAAAAAAATCAGACTTAGAATACTATTCCGATGAGTACTAGGTATTTTCGTTAACTTCTAAGGCGTTGTTTTTGTTTTTTCCTTCATCCTCTTCCTTGTCCTCTGACTTTGATTTCTTAGTTTTCTCTTTAGACGACCTTACGGTATTTTCATTGACCCTAAAAGCGTTCCCTTTGCTTTCACTTTCTTTTTCTTGCATTGCTACATACTTAATCTGTTAAATGTTCCGGTAAACAATTATTGGGAACAAGGTAGACCAAAGAATTACTACAAACCGATTGTATAAGCTAAATTTTTGACCTTATCCCTACTACTCACCTCTAAAATAACATTATTAAGGTAGTAGAAAAGCATACTACAGAATTGCCGATTTTTAGTCCGCTATGCCCATATTCCAGAATTTTCATTTCATAAAAAGTTATAAATGAAATAATCTGTAAAGCCCCTTGCTATTGCGTTAAATCTGGTAGGTTCAATACGCGCTCGGGGCCAAAATACTTTAGTGCTATCCCAAAGGCAATTACGGATAGTATCATACCAATCATAAAAATAGTATACGTCCACCGCAAAAGCCTATACTTCCTCTCCAAGACCACCCCTAGATAATATAAATCCTTGGTGAGGGATTTATATATATATTCCTTATCCTTTATCAATTCCATCATGGCCCAATTGTATTGCTCAAGTTGCATTTTATGGAAATTCCCAAAGAACAGTAGATTTACCTTTTTTGAGCGTACATCCTCCTTAGTAAACTCCCCTCTTGTAACATTGGGCCTTGTGGCTAAAATTGACATCACCATAGAGACAATACTGAAGATAATAAATATGAAAGTAGGATAGTACAAGTAATCATTGGAAGGGTTATCCAATTTCGGAACCAGATTGGCCAATGCCAAGGAAATGATTATGGCATTTACAGAGAGTAAAATATTGGCTTTGGTATCGGCAATATCGCTTAGTTTTATATGATTCCTTAGAGTTACCCGATACAGGGTCTGTATGCCCCTATCCGGGCTCTGATTCTTAAGTTTGGCTTTTAGGTTCTCTTTTTTTTCAAGTTTTAGTCTTTTCTTTTTAGATTTTACAAGCTTCTTTAAATTTTTATCCTTCCCTTTTTGCCAGTTTTCTTGGGCGTGTTTGGTATAAAACCTATGTTCCGCCCGAAACATTTCAATATTCTTCTTTCTCCATTCCTCCACGGAATAGGAGGCAATTCCCAACAAGGATAACTCTTCGCGTAAAACCTCCGCAACCGCCAAATAGTCTTTCTGTGCCAAATGTGCCGCGTCCGCATCCCGTATAACTTGTTCAGCAACAGTTATAGGCTCATAGGAATGCTTTGTTGCCCTGATACAGGTATGGACTTCATGGATGTAATCATCCGTCTTGCCCTGGATTTTTAAGAATTCCTCCACTATTTCACAACTACTTTCTTCATGGTTTTCAACCTCTTTGGTATAACCCACATCATGAAACCATGAGGCAATCAACAAAATTTCTCCATGCTCATCCGAAAAATCCATGGATTCCATAATTTCTTTTGCGCTTGCAACTACACGCTGTGTATGTCTGAGATTATGAAAGAGAAATTCCGGGCCCAAAGAATGGGTCAATAGATGGGTAACCTTTTGCTCGGTTTTTTCTAGGATATTTGACATAGTTTAAATTTTTTAATAAGAAGCCTTAGATTTTTTTGACTTAAAACCCGAAGCCAAATCCAACTTGGAACATATTGCCTTCAACGGAATTAAAAAACCCCAAATTGAAGGCAAGATAATTGAACCCGCCTATCCAAAATCCGCCTCCTTGAGAGGTATGCCATTGGTTAGAATCTTCATTTGGCTGCCAGACCCGTCCGTAGTCAAAGCCTCCGTACAGACCAATGGTAATGGGAACGACCGAAGTGACATATCGTTTTAAGCGTAACCTTAAATCCGTGGTTTGATAAAAGTAGGATTTTCCGGTAAAGCGTTCATCCCTAAAGCCGCGCAATCCATTATTTCCTCCCAAAGAAGGGGCGTGGTAAAAGAAATAATTATCGCCAAAATTGGTTCTCCATTCCGCCTTGGTTCCCAAGACCAGATTCCCAGAAGGAATCAACTTATGACTTATTTCCGTATTGAACATCAAATATCCAAATCGGTTTTCGGTAATGTCCAAGTTGGCCTTATACCCCCCGGTAAGCCCAAAAT